>NZ_JBHUQN010000001.1:0-530783 GCF_042674385.1 Paenibacillus sp. NPDC056933
GTGGAGGCACCGTTGGGATACCACCCTGATCGTATCTAGGTTCTAACCTGGTACCGTAATCCGGTGCGGGGACAGTGTCAGGTGGGCAGTTTGACTGGGGCGGTCGCCTCCTAAAGAGTAACGGAGGCGCCCAAAGGTTCCCTCAGAATGGTTGGAAATCATTCGAAGAGTGCAAAGGCATAAGGGAGCTTGACTGCGAGACCTACAAGTCGAGCAGGGACGAAAGTCGGGCTTAGTGATCCGGTGGTACCGCATGGAAGGGCCATCGCTCAACGGATAAAAGCTACCCTGGGGATAACAGGCTTATCTCCCCCAAGAGTCCACATCGACGGGGAGGTTTGGCACCTCGATGTCGGCTCATCGCATCCTGGGGCTGAAGTAGGTCCCAAGGGTTGGGCTGTTCGCCCATTAAAGCGGTACGCGAGCTGGGTTCAGAACGTCGTGAGACAGTTCGGTCCCTATCTGTCGTGGGCGTAGGAAATTTGAGAGGAGCTGTCCTTAGTACGAGAGGACCGGGATGGACGTACCGCTGGTGTACCAGTTGTTCCGCCAGGAGCACCGCTGGGTAGCTATGTACGGAAGGGATAAGCGCTGAAAGCATCTAAGCGTGAAGCCCCCCTCAAGATGAGATTTCCCAGTATGTAAGACCCCTTGAAGACGACGAGGTAGATAGGCTGGGGGTGGAAGTGCAGCAATGCATGGAGCTGACCAGTACTAATCGGTCGAGGGCTTATCCAAGTTGCAGGTTTTAATCGCAGGTTTCGTTTCGGATCTAGTTTTCAGAGAATAATCTCTGAACGCATTTGGTATACAAATGCCCGTTTGGTGGCGATGGCGGAGGGGTTCCACACGTACCCATCCCGAACACGACCGTTAAGCCCTCTAGCGCCGATGGTACTTGGACCGCAGGGTCCTGGGAGAGTAGGACGCCGCCAAGCAATTAAAAGACACGATCATTTAATTTGATCGTGTTTTTTTGTTTTATTTTTAACTTTAGGGAGTTTGTTAAAACTACAATGAACTGTCTTTTGTACGCTTGATTGGAGAGATAAAACTCATTTTATACATAAAATACTGGCATTCTCATCATCGAAGCTGTGATACAATAAGTGAGGTCTATATAGAAACGGAAACACGATGTGTACGAGGAGGTACTGGAACACGATGAAATCAGCCCCGTTTATTGCCGTGGAAGGTCCGATTGGAGCGGGGAAAACAACATTGGCTACAATGCTTTCCCAGGAATTGAACCTTCCGCTGGTCAAGGAAATTGTAGAAGAGAATCCATTTCTGGCTTCCTTCTATCAGGATATAGATGAGTGGAGTTTCCAGCTTGAAATGTTTTTTCTGTGCAACCGGTTTAAGCAACTAGAAGACACAGGCACGCACTATATTGAACAGAACACACCGGTCATTTCGGACTATCATATCTACAAAAATATGATATTTGCCGAGCGTACCCTGAAAGGGACAAAGCGGGATAAATACCGCCAAATCTACCATCTATTAACGGATGATCTGCCGAAACCCAATCTGGTGCTCTATATCGAGGCTGAACTCGGTACATTAATGCACCGTATCAACAAACGTGGGAGGTCTTTTGAGCAGGATATGGACCCCGCTTATATGGAACAGTTAATTGCAGATTACAAAACAGGCATGGCCTACTTGGCCGGCAGCCCGAACCCGCCGATGATCATTAAGGTGAATGCGGAGCAGCTCGATTTTGTAGAACATCCGGAACATTTTAAACAGATTGTTAATCAGGTAAAGGAGTATATCACATGAATAACTATGGCATTCCGGCGAATGCATTAATTACGGTAGCAGGCACCGTTGGGGTGGGAAAATCCACACTGACAGCGGCTTTGGCCGAACGATTGAATTTCAAGACTTCTCTGGAGCAAGTTGACCACAATCCCTATCTGGAAAAGTTCTACCATGACTTCGAACGTTGGAGCTTCCATTTGCAGATTTACTTCCTGGCCGAGCGCTTCAAGGAACAGAAGAAAATCTTTGAACTGGGCGGTGGATTCGTACAGGATCGTTCCATCTATGAAGATACCGGCATCTTTGCGCAAATGCATGCGGATCAAGGCACAATGTCAGCGACAGATTTCGAGACGTACAGCAGTTTGTTTGAAGCCATGGTAATGACTCCATATTTCCCACATCCGGACGTACTGATCTATCTGGAAGGCAGTCTGCCATCCATTCTAAACCGGATTACCGTTCGTGGACGTGAGATGGAGATCCAGACAGATCGTTCTTACTGGGAACATATGCACGAGCGCTACTCCGTATGGATTAACCAATTTACGGCTTGTCCGGTGCTACGTTTGAACATTGATGAATATGATGTGAATGACCCTGCATCAGTGAATGCGATATTGGCACAGATCGCTGCTGTCATTCAACCTTCCAACGCAACACAGCTATAAATGGGAATGCACCTGAGATACACTTTCATAAGATAATGAAAGCTTATTAATAAATATAAATAGATGTAAAGATGTCCCCTCTGTGCCCAGCTTTAAGGGCGCTAGAGGGGATATTTGCGTTATTTTGAAATCATAGCATAGCGAACGCATTTATTTTATATGTCAGAAAAAAGTAGAAATTTGTTGAATAAAAGGAGGATTTGTGGTTTCATAGGAAAGGTGAATTCTGGAAAAGAAGCATAAGCATGACTCAGGAGGGAAAGACAACGTGGAAGAGAAACAAGGGATCAAGATCGGCATGCCAATCGTTGGTGGATTATTGGCAGCAATTGTAGGAGGCATTGTGTGGGCAGTGATCGCTGCCTTGACGGAGAGGGAGCTCGGGCTCATTGCTATCGTCATTGGGGCGCTTACAGGCTATGCCGTCGTATTGTTCTCAAACAAACAGATCGCGACGGTACATAAGGTCATCGCAGTTATCTTTGCACTTATCGGCATTTTGCTGGGCAAGTATCTGACAGTGGTGTATTTTACATCGGAATTGTTTAGCGATGCGGGCATGATGGATTTGGTGTTCGATGGTGAGATGGTTAGCGCGTTTGTGGATACCTTTACAGACTATTTCAGCGAACCGATTGACCTGTTATTCATTGTATTGGCCATCGTATCAGCATGGCAAATTCCAGGACGGATGGCGAGAACCAGTCTGGCATCGAATGCATCTTCATCTGACCATGCTCCAAGAGCTTAATTGATCCGACTGGAGACGCAGAAGGACTGCGAATGCAGGACTGCAAGCGTGGAAAGAGGAGTACTCAGAGTGGATGCCCGTAAAAGGCGCGTTCACATTGCGGCTGAGATACGAAAAGAGGGACGTAGCGCCAAGGGCGTACGTCCCTTTTTGAATTAACTTAGCAAGAGCCGCGTCCGAGTGATGTTCAAATCGTGTAAGTAAATGAACACCACCTAATGGCGATGGACATTGGATGATGCAAAATGGGAAGTAAAGCCTAACGTCTGATTAGCTGTTTCGGTCAGCAAACACAGACATGGCATTTCGCATAAAAACAGCTAAACCTTCACCGAATTGATCAATATTCCGTGTGAAACGTTCGTCATCCACATACATCTGGCCCAGCCCTCTAAAGGCTTCAGGGGAATAGGTTCCCATGTTGTTCAGATAGCTGTACCATTCCAAGATTCCGGCCTGAGCCTCGGCAGAGGCTGGGTCTGTGTGACGAAGTGCTGCCAGGCGGTTGTAGATTTCATTCATTTGATCGGAGAGGGCTTTTTGCTCCTCGGGAGACTGGTTCTGTAATTTTTGGTTAGCCTGATCCACTGCTTGATCTCCCCAACGTTCCCGCGCTTCCTGCTCATACGGGTTATGGCTGAAATTGAATCCTTCGAATTGTTCTTTGGCTGTCATCTTAATTTCTCCTCTCACGTGCTGAACTGATTTATCAATGGTGGCAATCATTTGGTCCAATCGCTGGCGCTTCTCCAATAGAATGCGGCGATGCATATTTAGGGCTTCTTCCCGATCGAAAGAGGGATCGCTTATAATCTCCTTGATATCTTTCAAAGAGAAATCGAGTTCTTTGAAAAATAAAATCTGCTGCAGCATTTCCAGATTGGCATCTGAATACAGTCGATATCCGGCAGAAGTCACTTCGTCCGGTGTTAACAGTCCAATCTCATCATAGTGATGCAGTGTGCGCACACTGATCCCGACAAGTTTGGCTACTTCTTTTACTTTCATGGCCATGATTGTAACCTCCTTACACCACCGATTGTACAGCGTCACGTTACGTGAGAGTCAACAGGTGAAATGGAAAAATAAGATGCGAGCATGGAAACCGCATCTTGAGAGTGGATTGGGTGACTGAATGGCTGAGTGTTTGAGTGGATAAATGATTGAGTAAATGTGTAAATTAAATGAATGATTGAGAGGTTGGATAATTTCAACAATCAGTTAGCTTAGGGCGAGCAGGAGCGCTTCTTGTCAATGTTGTAGACTGTTGCGCTGTAGGGGAGTGCGCCTGCCTCCTCTGTTATGGAGAGGAGGCAAGGCGCTTTTATGTGGGCTGCACCATCTATTCGGTGCAGCCCACGGGCTGGCGGTGCAGGGAGCGCATGGCTACGCCTGCATCCCGCGCACCGCCGCAGCGAACTGCGCAGCCGCTGCGCGCACGTCGGCCGCGCCCGCGATGGCGGAAATGACGGCTACGCCGTCGGCTCCTGCCGCCATCACGTCGGCCGTGGTATCGGGCGTAATGCCGCCGATACCCACCACCGGAACTGCGATGCCTGCGGCGCGCAGTTCGGCAACCCCGGCGGGGCCCAGCACAGCGTGGGCATCCGCTTTGGACCGCGTCGGGTACATGGGCCCGACGCCAAGATAGTCGGCGCCCGCCTGCACCGCACGGCGGGCTTCCTCCGCGGAGTGGGCGGATACGCCAAGCATCCGCCCTTCTCCGATGCGGGCGCGTACCAGCGCCGCGTCCGCATCGTCCTGGCCGACATGCACACCGTCGGCCTCCACTGCCACAGCCAGCTCCACATCATCGTTCACGATGAACGGTATCCCGTGCTGGCTGCACACCTCGCGAAGCCGCATCGCAAGCGTGATGCGTGCTTCGCCAACCAGAGCGCCTGTTCCTTTTTCCCGGAACTGGAACAGCGTAATGCCGCCAGCGATGGCTTGGCGCAGCACCTCCACAGGGTCACGCGTGGTATTCACGCTGCCCATCACCAAATACACCTGCATCGCGCGTCGTACCGCTTCTGCATCCAGATGACGCATCACTGCTCATCCCGCAGTCTGCGCTGATACGCAAAATGATTCGTTGGCCCATGTCCGGCCCCGATCCCCAGCTCATCTTCGATGGCTGCCTGAATGAATGCTCGCGCGGTCTTGACGGCAGCCAGCACAGCTGCGCCCTTCGCCAATTCGGCAGTAATGGCCGCAGAATATGTACATCCCGTACCATGGGTATGTCGAGTCACCACCCGAACGTTCTCCAGGTAATGAAAAGACTGTCCATCATAAAGCACATCGACAATCATGCCACTTCCCTCATCATGACCACCTTTTACCAAAGCATACGTAGAGCCCATCTGAACAATCCGCCTGGCGGCTTCTTCGCGCTGACTCAGATTGGTGATAGACATTCCAGTAAGAAGCTCGGCTTCCGGGATGTTCGGTGTCGTGATCAGGGCATGAGGTAGCAATGCTGTAATTAGCGCCTGAATGGCCTCTTGTTGTAGCAGAGGGGCTCCGCCTTTGGCAACCATAACCGGATCGATGACCAGATTGGACCAGCTGTATTGCTGCCATTTCTCGGCAACCAGCCGAATAATCTCGGCACTATAGAGCATACCCGTCTTCACTGCTGTAGGTTGAAAATCATCACCGGTCGAATCCAACTGTTGAGCAATACCTTCATATGAGATGGGGAAGACGCCCTGCACACCGGTTGTATTTTGGGCAGCGATAGCTGTAATTACAGTCATGCCGTATACACTGAGCTCCTGAAAGGTCTTCAGATCAGCTTGAATTCCGGCGCCGCCGCCATTATCGGAACCAGCAATCGTCAAAGCCTGCGCAATACTCATTGTGCACCTCTATCAATCCGGCGAACCTGTGCCCGCTGCGCGAGAATGTCAGGTGTTACTTGGGCCAGTTGGTTCAGCAATTCGATCTGGAAGCTGCCCGGTCCAAGGTCAGCGGTACGTTCCGCCGCAATCTCTGCTGCAACGCCATAGAAAGCGAGTGCCTCCACAACACTGCTCAGCAGGTCGTCTCCCGGTTTCGCTATGGCTGCAAATGCACCAATTACCGAGCTGAGCAAGCAGCCTGCACCAGTCACTTGGGTGAGCAAGGCATGTCCATTACTCGTCAGAAAAGTCGTTTGCCCATCCGTAATGACATCCTCGCGTCCGGTAATGACGACCACACAGCCGAGTTTTTGTGCTGCACGTTCCGCTATTCCGATTCGGTCTCCCTCACCTTGACCTGCATCCACACCTTTGATGTTCCAACGCTCGCCGATGACATTGGCGATTTCGGCCACATTGCCGCGCAATACCGTGAGGCGAATCTCGCGAACGAGCATCTGAACGGTTTCCGTTCGGTACGCGGTTGCGCCAGCTCCAACCGGATCGAGCACAACAGGCACGTTATTTGCATTAGCCGATTGCCCAGCCAGGCGAATCGCTTCAACTACTTTTTCGTCCAGTGTGCCAATGTTGAGTACCACCGCTCCCGACATCTTGGCGACGTCAGCCACTTCTTCAGGCGCATAGGCCATAAAGGGAGATGCACCTAGTGCAAGTAAACCGTTGGCTGTAAAGGGAGCAACGACAATATTAGTAATGTTATGAACAAGTGGATTTTGTGTACGAACACGTTCCAGATAAGACATATAAGATCCTCCTTATAAATATGCAATCTGATTAATAGAAGCAGACAGGGCAGGGTTGCCCTTATATCAGTTGTTAATTCTGCAATGTTGTTGAATTGGGGGGTTCCAATGAATGATAGGAATTGAATCCCGAAATTACTCAGGTGGACGACAGCAATAATGAATCGACAACTTTCAGATTTTGATTGATCTCATCCCGCAAGCGATTCCTTACTCACCCTGCAAGTTGATAAAAGCATCCTCAGCCTTCACGGAATCGGGAATCAATTCACTTTGAACCAGCCATGCACGTACGTTTTCCCAAGAAGAGGCGTCCTGCCCGCCTTTTCATTCATCAGTGGCAGTAAAATATTTAGGCTTTTGGTTTCGATCTCCGGGTCAAGTGGAGAAGTTTCGTTCTCATGCGCGAGCAGAATGTTCAGTGCGTCCTCGGGGTGCTCTGTCACATATTTTTGTCCTTCCTGCATCGCTTTGATAAAGCGGGTAAGCTGTTCTTTTTTCGCTTCAATGCCTGCATCACTTGCAGTCAGTACCAGCTCATAATAATCAGGTACGCCGTAATCGACGGGATTGATTGATTTCACAGCGTGGCTTTCCTTTTCCAGAATCAATTGCTCATGGTTAATAAAACCGCCGATAATGGCATCTGCCTGCCCGGAAGCCAGGGAAGGAATCAGGTCAAATCCCACATCTACCAGATTCATCTTGTCGGGATTACCTCCATCCTGACTGATCATGGTACGCACCATGGCTTCATACAGAGGAATTGAGGAATAGCCGACCGTCAATCCTTCAAGATCTTTAGGCGACTTTACTTTACCGTCTGCTTCAGTCAATAGATGAACGAGTGGATGCCGAACGACGGCCGCAATGGAACGTACAGGAATGTTCTCCCCGCGCGCAAGCAAAATTTGCGGCTGGTAGCTCAGCGCCAGATCGATTTTTCCGGCAGCAACCAGTTTGAGTGAGTCATTGGTGTCGGCAGGCATCTGAACATCAACATCCAGACCTTGATCCGCGAAGTATCCTTTCTCCTGAGCTACATAGATGAAGGAATGCACTGCATTCGGGTACCAATCAAGCATGATGGACAGCTTGTCTTTGGAATCTACTGACGTTTCGGTCGCAGATGATTCTGTATCTTTTGTATTGGAAGCTGAATCCGTAGCAGGCGTGTTGGTGCCCGTCTTGCTGCATCCGCTAACGATCAGCAACAGGGCTATGAGCAGGAGAGGGAGCAGGGAATATATATGCTTATTATTCATTACGTAAGTTCCTCGTTTCTTCCTTGTTATCTGTTATGAAATTCATAAAATTCTACATACCGGTGATTGGAAACCGATGTGCTGCAGTGGCCTCCCAGCGGATAGTAAGGGGAAGACGCTAAGTAAGATAAACCTGTCCCGTCAGGTCTACCTCCGAAAGTTATCCAGCCTTTCTTCTACCTGCATGACGTGGTGCACCGAATCTTCTCTCCAGCCATGCAATGTGTACAAACAGGGCGATACCAAGCAGGGATAACAGCACAATAGCGGCGAACATCGCATCCGTGTTCATGTTGCTCGACATTCTGCGACTGAAATAACCGAGACCCTTGCTTCCACCGAGCCATTCCCCAATCGTTGCACCGACCACACAGTACACCACAGACATTTTTAGTCCCGAAAAGAAGGAGGGAAGGGCATGTGGAATCTGGAGTTTGCGAAAAATATCCCACTTGCTGGCCCCCATCGTCAGCAGCAGTTCACGCTGCTCCGGATCACCCTGACGCAGCCCATCGTAGGTGCTAACTACAATCGGGAAAAATGCGATCAGGAATACCACCGCAACTTTACTCCACAGCGTGTAGCCAAACCACAGGATGAAGACGGGGGACAGGGCAATCAACGGAATCGTCTGACTGATCAAGATGAAGGGATATAACGCTTTTTCAATCGACCGATTCATATACATACCTGTTGCAAGTGCAATTCCGGCACCAATAGACAAGCCAAAACCAACGACAACTTCCATCAAGGTAGCGGGCAGATGTGTAGCCAGCAGAAGGTGGCGATGTTCATACAGCGAACTGGCAATCGCCGTCGGGGCTGGAATGATGAAGGAAGGCACCCATCCCATATGCACAATCCACTCCCAGAGGGCAAGCAGCAAGATCATGAGCAAAAGAAACAGACCATAACGGGCAAGCCAACCTCTTACGCTATGCTTCATGCTATCTCTCAAATTACCGTCTCGCATGCAATTGTTCCTCCAGTAGTCGTCTCATCTGAACGAGAGTCGGTTCGTAGATCATGTCCGAATGTCTTGGACGCGGCAAAGGTACCGTCAGATCCTGCAACTGTTGGCCTTGGCCCACCGGAGTTAACAGGATAATCCGATCACTGAGCAGCAGAGCTTCTTCAATGTCATGCGTGATGAACAACACGGTTTTGCCCAGGCCTTCCCACAGCTCCAGCAGCCACCGATGCATCTCCCGTTTGGTCAGGGCATCGAGTGCGCCGAATGGTTCATCCAGCAGCATGAGCTGGCCGCCTGTCAGCAAAGTACGAAAAAGCGCGACACGCTGGCGCATGCCACCCGACAGCTCGTCCGGGTAAGCAAGCGTGTAGCCGGATAAGCCAAATCTGTCGAGCCCAGCGAGAATGTCCGCTCGCATCCTTGCCTTATCCTGCCGCCCTGAAGCAAGTTCGGAGGGGAGCATGCAATTCTCCATGACGGTTCGCCAGGATAACAGGAGGTCCTTTTGCGGCATGTAGGCCACCTGGCCCAGTCGCTTTTCTTCTTGAACCCAAGGAATTTCAATGATTCCGTGGGTGGGCTCAAGCAAGCCTGCCAGCAGCTTGAAGAGGGTGCTTTTACCGGAGCCGCTGGAGCCGATGATCGAGACGAATTCTCCTCTCGCTACACGCATCGACACATTGGAGAGCACGGGGGAATCCCTTTTTCCCGGGAAAGCATAGCTCATGTTGTGAATGGTGATGTCGTCACCCATTTTCTCGCTTCCTTTCCTCCTCGTTATCAAACAAACAGCAAACTGCGGGATCTCTAATTACACCTTCTGATCTGCCCGCAGAACGCGAAAAAGACCCACCCATTTCCGGAGAAATGAGTGGGTCTGTAAGTTCAAATCACATTAAATTTCATCATCAACATGAAAAAATCCACTTACTGAAAGGCCGCTCCACTTCCCTCCGCTGGTATGATCCAGATCAGGTTCAAAGGGTCCGAATCGTTCGATTCGTCTCAGCCGCAAGGCTCCCCTAGTGCAATGTTCAAGATATGCAGTTGTGTACTCAGCATATATCATAAAGAAGCGGAATGTAAAGAGCCGGATCAGGCAGGTCGTGGTGAGGAAGATAAATGAATGAGGGAGAAGTCATATACCGACTAGGGAATGAGTGCGCCCAGCTCACGGATCAGACGGGCAATCTGCTCAGGTGTACCAATCGTAATCCGAAGCCAGGTAGGCATGCCGAATTCGGCACCGCCGCGAACAGAGATGCCTCGATTCAACAATTCTCTGGTAATGGGGCCACTGTCCTGTAACAGATCAACCATGATGAAATTCGTTTCGGAAGGGATGTAGGGTAATTTCCACTGATCAAAGGATTGCATTAACGTTTCCCGTCCCTGACGATTGTAGTGCAGGCAATGAGAGACAAATTCATGATCATCCAAGCTGGCCGAAGCAGCGGCTTGGGATGTGGCTGTCAGACTGATGGGCAGCTTGACCCGGTTAATGCCTTCAATGATGCTTTCATTCCCGATGCCATATCCGATTCGCAGGCCGGCCAGCCCATATATTTTGGAGAAGGTCCGCAGAATAATCAGATTATTGTACTGTTCCAGCAGCTTAACCGTATCCGGATAATCTTCGCTTTCCGCGAATTCATAATATGCTTCGTCCAGGACAACCACGACATGGGAGGGAACATGTTCGAGTAAACCAAGCAGGGCATCTGCCGTGAAAATGGTTCCGGTCGGATTATTCGGATTGCACAGCCAGATGATTCGGGTTGAAGCATTGATCCGTTGCCGGAATTGCTCCAGGTCCAGCGAATGGTTGACCAAAGGCACTTCATGAATAACACCGCCTGCCAGCAGCGTAGCACCTTTATACCAGTTAAAGGAGGGCACAGGAATGAGTGATTCCTCGCCGGGATTAAGATAAGCTTGGGCGGTAAGGGTCAGTAGCTCGAACGATCCACTGCCAAATACCAGTTGGGAGGTACGCACACCCAGCCGCTCCGCAAGTTTGTCACGCAACAATTGGCTGGAACCGTCGGGGTATTGTGCCAAAAGATCGGAGCCCAGGGATCGGACTGCTTCCGCAGCCAAGGGAGAAGAGCCAAACGGATTCTCGTTCGCTGCGAGTCGATCGACGCTTTCCAGTCCCAACTCCCGCCGAATCTGTTCCATGGATTTGGCAGGCGTATAGGCTGGAATTTGATTTAACAGGTCTTTGACAGGAGGAGAGGGAATGGGTGAAAGGGATTGCATGATCATACCTTCTTTCCAGTAGAATTAGATCGAGAATGATATCTGTTTCTGGGCAATCTGCTGTGCTGTTTCTTGTGGAGGAGTCAACAACCGATTCAGAATCAGGTTTTCAAAATGAGCAAACCCGCTATCCCGAACGCGTGGCCGCTCCAGCGTAATTCGGGTATCCATCGTTATATGACCATCCTCGATTAACAGTACCCTGTCAGCAAGTGCAACCGCCTCGCTGACATCATGAGTGACCAAAATGACGGTCAGCCCTTCTTCTACCCACAAACGTTCGATTAATTGCTGCATCTCAATACGGGTCAATGCATCCAATGCACCGAGCGGTTCATCCAGCAGCAGTAATCGCGGATGACTCGCGAGTGCCCGTGCCAAGGCGACACGTTGTTTTTGCCCGCCTGATAATACTCCTGGCCAGTCACCTTCACGCTCTCCAAGTCCTACATTGCGAAGCGACTGGCGTGCATCCTCCTTGTTCTTGTCGGGGATGCCCAGCCGTACATTGTCGAGCACGGATTTCCAAGGCAGCAGCCGGGCTTCCTGAAACAGAAATCGTGTCTCAGGTGCTGTAGTGCCAAGCTTTCTGTTACCCAGCATAATGCTTCCAGAAGAGGGGGGTTCCAGCCCGGCGATCAGACGCAGCAGCGTACTTTTGCCACAGCCGCTTCGTCCAACGATGGCTACAAACTCCCCTTGTCTCACACTGACGTTGATGTCGGATAGAATCGTGCGCTGATCATACGATTTCTGGACCCCATCCACTTGAAGAAAGGGGCTGATCTGACTTGTGCTCATGGATTCATTCACGCTCCTTTGGCTTTACTTGCGGGATAAAGCCGGGTTCCAGCGCAGCCAGCGCCGTTCCAGCCATTTGGCGATGGTATCGGACAGCTTGCCCAGCAGGGCATATAGCAGAATGCTTAAGACAATTACGTCCATTTGCATGAATTCCCGCGCGTTCATCGCCATGTATCCAATCCCCGCATCCGCTGCAACCGTCTCGGCTACGATAAGTGTCAGCCACATGATGCCAAGTGCGTACCGAATACCCACCAGAATGGAAGGCAGCGCACCAGGCAGGATAATGTCCTTATAAAGGGACCAACGGCTGAGGCCATACACTTTGCCCATTTCAATCAGACCGGGATCGACCGACCGTATGCCGTGGAACGTATTCAGATATACCGGAAAGAATACGCCCAGGGAAACGAGAAATAATTTGGCTTCTTCACCGATCCCGAACCACACAATAACGAGGGGGATCAAGGACAGATGCGGAATGTTACGGATCATCTGGACCGAGGAGTCGGCGATCTTTTCCGCAAGAGAGGAGATGCCATTCAGTACACCCAGCAGGAAACCCAGACCTCCCCCGATGACGAAACCTCCCAAAGCCCGCCTGGCGCTGATACTTATATTGTTCAGCAACTCACCGTTACGAAGCAGACGAAAGAAGGCCTCCAGCACCTGAGCGGGACGGGGCAAAATATTGGCTGCAACGACTCCAGACGCAGTGAGCCATTGCCACAGAGCCAGAATGAGCAGTGGTACAACAAAAGGAATACATTGGTTAAACCATGCCCGGTTAAAAGTGTTAGAACGCACGTTATACATACCTCCTTGCTTCGTTCGTTATTGGCTACCAGGAGCTGGAAGCTGATCACTAAGAGCGTCGCTCCAGAATTGGCTCACGTCCACTGCCTGCTCAAAAATACCCGCTTGCTGAAACGTATCCGCAACGTCCTGTTCGGACTGGATGGCCTCGTCGGATATTGAAACAATGCGTGAGGACCGTTGTGCTTCTCCATCGGTGTAGGTTTTAAGCGCTTGTTCCACAGGCTGGTGGGTGTTGTCTGCTGTAATTTGAGCCCATTCATTCTTATTTGCCCGCGCCCAATCATTGAATTTGTTGATTCGCTCCAGATAATCGGCAAGGGCCTTTTTCTGTTCCTCATTCGCAATAGCTTGATCGGAGGCGGCTACAAGGAAGCTGCCTGACAGGATATCTTTGGCGCTGGCGATCGTCGTTGCTTCATTCTGATGTGCGGAGATGATGGCATTGCCGTAACTCGCAAGGGCATCCACTTTTCCGCTGATCAGGGCGCTGAGTCCATCGGCTGTTGTAAGTTCAACCGGACTGATGTCACTCCAGGTTAATCCGGCTTCCTCCAGCATTTTGAGCAGGAAATAGTGGGCCGTTGTATTTTTCACAAAAGCAACTTTCTTGCCTTTCAGATCGGCAACCGATTTGATCGTTGAACCTTTGGGAACAACAACCTCCTGATTTAAGGTACTGCCTTGTTGTACCGCAATAATTTTGAAGCTTCCACCGTTGGCAGCCTGAGAAGCAAAAATGGGCGGGATTTCACTGGTTACACCGAAGTCCAGTTGGTTTGCAGCCATCGCTTCAAGGATCAGGTTTCCTCCCTGGAATACGTTATAAGTGACTTTATAGGGGGTGTCATCGAGTCCGGCGGCTTTTAGCCCCAATTCGAGATTGCCCCATCCGGTCTGACCAACCCGTATGGTAACGTCACTATTCGAAGCAGCTGATGCCGCTGTCGGTGTTGTGCCTGTACCTGTAGCCTGATGATCAGCTCCTGTAGAGCAGCCCGATACAATCAGCAAGAGAAGTGCGCTCACAAGCGCGGTTAAAGGTAGGGAGTAACGGCGATTTCGACGAATCATAGGGAAGAAACCTCCTTGGTATGTGAAATGCTCTCACTGGAATTACCGGACTCACTGAATTTGCTGGATGCAATAAACGCTCGGCCGATACGGTCTGCCTGAAGAATGGCTTCGGTTACCTGCGCTGTGCTAACTCCGAAGGACAGATGTACCGCACTGCCTTCCCGCAGTTGTAGTCCTGCTGCAATGCGTGCAGCAGCTTCCTGAGACTGTTGTTGTATGCCAAGTTGGGCAAGCGTGATCGGCAGATTCAGCTTATGTAACAGAGTGAGCAGCTCATGAAGCTCATCCCCTGCTTTGCCTTCAAGAATCCACTGGGTAAACAGTCCAAAGGCTACCTTTTCTCCATGTAGTGAAGTGTGTGTTTCGGGTAATTTGGTGAGGCTATCATGTAGTCCATGAGCAATCGCGGCATGAAGTGATCCATCGCTAATGCTGCCCACAAGGCCTGCGAGCACAATAATGGCATCGGCAACATCATGGAATTGAGGTGTACTACCGCTTGTATCGGTGGATTCATAGACATCGATGGCATGCGCTTCAAGAATATCGAGTGCAAGCTTGGCAGTGCTGACACTGTTTCGGAGAGTGAGGCTGGTGGCGTTGCCACTCAGATTAACGGCGAACTCATGCCATTTTACGAGCGTGTCACCGATCCCAGCGGCCAAATATCGCCTTGGTGCACTTCCGAGAATATGAGCATCTGCCAGAACGAGATCCGGCGAGCGGCGCAGGGGGCGATAACCTGCAGATCGCCCTTGATCATCATAGAGCACGGTTAAGGCGGACCAGGCAGCACAGGTTGCGGCGATGGTTGGGACTGTTACGATCGGCAGCCCGGCTTGTTCGGCAACCGCTTTGGACAGATCGAGTACTTTACCGCCCCCGACGCCGATGATCAGATCAACGTCCAGATCGAAGGCTTGCTGGGTGAACGCATCAATCTGACCTGTCGTAACTTCCCCACGAAATAGCTGCACATGGAACTTGACCTGATGCTCTTCCAGTGAAGGCAGAAGGTTGGGCTGTACAGTTTTCAACGCTGACTCACCAGCGATGATGAGAACATGCTGCCCAAGCTGTGCTATACGCGATCCGCTTTGCTCAAGAATGTTAGCCTCGTGTACATATACTGCGGGTGCTTTAACCGTAATCATGGATACACTCCCTTTATAACTTATTATTCTTACGTTTTAACTTGGTTTTTAAATTGTTTAGATTCTAGCATTGCGATCCTGCAACCACAATAACCTGGACAATCAATACATCCTATACTTCGATTGAAAGAATCTATAGGTGACAATAGAAAGGGGAAAAGAGAAACATCGACTCTCTACTCCTCTTACTGGGGCAGGTTTATTTAATAAGAAAGATACGGTACAATGTCTATTAAATTTGCTTTCGGGATATATCAAATGAAAAGGGGGAGTGTTTATGAAAACTATTGGCCTTATTGGTGGAATGAGCTGGGAATCATCGTTAGAATATTATCGAATAATTAACGAAGAAGTGAAAATTAAATTGGGAGGATTGCATTCAGCCAAGTGCATATTATATAGCGTGGATTTTGAAGAAATCGAGCGCTATCAAGCTGAAGGTGATTGGGAAAGCGCTGGTAAATTATTAGGGAATGCTGCTCAGTCTTTGGAAAAGGCAGGAGCTGAAATGATTGTAATTTGTACAAATACGATGCATAAAGTGATGAATCATATTGAAGAAAAAGTAAGCTTACCCGTTGTACACATTGCTGATTCAACTGCAGATCAAATTCATAAGTCCAAAATAAGTACGGTTGGTTTACTTGGCACTAAATATACGATGGAACAAGACTTTTATAAAAAACGAATTGAATTGAATGGTATTAAGGTTTTGATACCGAATGAAGAGGATAGAAAAATTATCAATAAAATAATATATGAGGAATTATGTTTAGGGAAAATTGAACCCTTATCAAGGGACTATTATAAAAAGGTAATCAAGAGGTTAGTTGATGATGGAGCTGAGGGGATAATATTAGGTTGCACCGAAATTGGATTATTAGTAAAACCAGAGGATTCAGAAGTTCCATTATTTGATACAACACGAATACATGCCATTGAATCTGTTAATTTGGCATTAGCTAAATAATTTTGACACAACCAGATAAACTGGTTCTCGGATTTACCTCGGCTCCCGAACCCGATATAATAGTGGTGGCGCATAAGAGCCGGATCACAAATGAGGGTGGGACTGTTCTTTTCCCTCCTAAGCAGAATGGGGACCCCGAGTTGAAAACGTTCAAGAAAGTATATATTGAGATCACAAGTATATGTAATCTGGCATGCAGCTTCTGTCCGCAGACCAAACGTGCCAAAAATTTCATTGACCCTGAAGTCTTCAACAATATATTGGATCAGATTAAACCTCACACCAAACATATATATTTACATGTTAAAGGGGAGCCTTTGCTTCATCCCAAAATTGATCTGTTACTGGATTCCGCACATGAGAAAGGATTCAAGGTCAACATTACGACCAATGGAACGTTGCTGCCCAAGACCCAGCACAAGCTGCTCGGCAAACCGGCACTGCGCCAAATGAACTTCTCTCTGCACAGCTTTGATGGTCATGAAGGTTCCACAGACCGTGAGGGTTATCTAGGCAATGTATTGTCTTTTGTCAGGGAAGCCGTAAAGCACAATGTCATTATTTCATTCCGACTCTGGAATCTGACACAGGATAACTTCACGAATGCCCAGATGAGTAGAAACCGGGAGACACTGGAGGTTCTTGAACGGGAGTTCAACCTGGATTTCCGTATCGAAGAAAAAGTTGTACCGGGGAGCGGTGTCAAAATTGCCCCGAATGTGTACCTGAATCAGGATCATGAGTTCCAGTGGCCAAGTCTTGATGCACCGGAAGACGACGGCAAAGGCTTCTGCCACGCACTTCGCAGTCAGGCGGCTGTGCTTGTCGATGGAACTGTGGTTCCATGTTGTCTTGATGGTGAGGGTGTAATTAACTTGGGCAATGTTCATGAGAAGTCGTTCTCGGAGATCGTGGATGGTGAAAGAGCCAATAATCTGTTCTATGGTTTCTCCAAACGGGAAGCAGTGGAGGAGTTATGTCGGAAGTGCGGATATCGTCAGCGGTTTGGAGCCTAGTATAACGATACACTAAGTGAAAAGTAAAAATTGAAAACATACCAAAATGAAAGATTTAATTTCATTTTGGTATGTTTTTTTATATGGACTAATCCTCTGAAGAAGAAACGAGATGAATCCAGTTTAACAACTTTTTTGTAAAATGATAGATTAATAATCTTGTTTTTATAAATTGTCATGGTATTATTATCCTATTGGCAAGGAGGTGTATTGGTTCTAAAGATTCATATTTTATAGTTTTTTACCTACCAGAAGCCTACAGAGGAGTGTGTCTTAGTTTTGAATTCGAAATGGAAAAAGTTTAACAACAAACTATCTTTAATGCTTTCTACGTCGCTGGTTGTCTCCATGTTATCAATGAGTTTATCTGTATCAGCAGAAGTAGCTACTTCTAAAAGTTCTCTTACTGATATTAATAAGTCGTATGCCAAAACTGAAATATCAAAATTGGTAGAACAAGGTATAATCACTGGATATGCAGATAACACTTTCAAGCCATCGCAATCTGTAACAAGAGCTCAATTAGCAAAAATCATGGTTGGTGCGCTTAATTTGAAGCCAGATGCTTCAGAGGCAATCCAATTTAAGGATGTTAAAGAAGATTTATGGTATGCGGGATATGTCGGTGCACTTGTCAAATCTGGGATAGCCCAAGGTACATCAAAAGAAAGTTTCTCACCTAACAAAAATGTTACTAGAGAAGAATTAGCAGTGTTTTTTGTCAGAGCCTTTGGCTGGAAACAACAAGATGTAACGGGTCAATCTGCTAAACCTTTGTTGTCCGATTTGGATCAAGTATCTAATTGGGCTAAAGAATCAGTAACTATGGCTTATCAATCCGGTTTCATCAAAGGGATGGTTCAAAAAGATGGAACTGTGAAATTTAACCCTTCAGGTGTCGCGGATCGACAGGCTCTGGCGAGACTTGCATATGAATTTGTAACCAACAAGTCTACATATGATAATTACATGACTCCTGCAAAAGCGGAGGAAGCAACAGAAGAATCAAATGAAGCAACACCGGAAAGCCCAAAACCTTCTCAAAGTAGTAATAAAGGAAATAGTGAAAGTAGCTCCAGTGGTAAGGGGAACGATAGTAACAATAGTGGGAATACTGGAGGTAATGAGCAAGTATCCAATAATCTTAAATCTCCAGGTACGTATACACTTGGGAATGTAACTGGAAATGTGACGATCAGTTCTCAAGGTGTTATATTAAAGAACACTAAAATCAACGGTAATTTGAAAGTGCTTCAATCTGTTGGCGACGGTGATGTGACACTTGATAATGTTGTCGTTACAGGAACCACAGAGATCCAAGGTGGAGGACCCAATAGTATTCATGCGGTGAACTCGATTCTGGCAACAGTCATTGTTAATAAAGCAGATGGTAGTATCCGTTTGGTACTTGAGGGTGGAAGCGATGTTCAACAGCTTGAAATCAAATCTGGAGCGATTGTAGAAAACAGCTCGACGGGTAGCATTGGTCCGATTGAAATAGCAGAATCCGTTCCACATAACTCTTTAGTAAGTTTTAAAGGAAGTTTTGATTCTGTATTGGTTCATGCCGAACAAGTGTCTGTAGAATTCGGTGATGATTCTACAATTGGTAATCTTGAAGTATTAGAAAAAGCATTGAGTTCGTCATTTAAAATTGGACAGGGAGCAGTAGTAAACAGGGCCATTTTAAATGCAATTGTTCAATTTTCTGGACAGGGAACATTAGTTTCAGCCCAAGTCAATGTAGATGGAGTTGATTTTAGCCAACTTAGTCAGTCTCCAACCATTGAAGTGGATCCCACAGTGACTCAAGTCGTTTATTCTCCTGGGTCAGTAGAGTTATCAGCAATGAATTCAACACGTCAGATTGTTTTTACTGGAATAACTGGAACGGCTTCTAAAGATATTACTTCCATGGCGAAATGGGAAGCGGAGGATAATTCCATTGTTGTTGTGAACTCAGGTAAGATTGAGGCCAAAGGCAATGGTACGACGCAAGTTAAAGTCCAATATGGCAACTTTGAAATGTATGTTCCTGTAACGGTCGCTGTTTATAATGAAGGGGAAAGTTATCCGACACTTAAAGCGATTCATGTCACAAATGGAAGTGCAAAACTTGAATTTACACCAGATATTGATATGAGCCTTCTGACTTCAGATCATTTCATCGTTACAGCCTATTTAAATGGAGCAGAAAAGCATTTGAATAATCTCCAGTATGCTAACGGAGAGTTTACTTTTGACCCTGTTGACAGTTATGGAAATACTCTATATGTTACTATAGAATCTGATGCTGATAAGACACTTTTTGCTGGAAGTCAAAGTGGAGCAATCAAGCTAACAGGTTTCAGTGGACACATCAAAGATGTGGCTGGAGAAGCAGTTGCGAATCTTGCAATTGATTTCAGAAAAGGTCTGGATAACAAGACGGGTGAAATTGTTGGATCAGTTACGACTGACACCTACGGAAATTATCAAATATATCTTCCTCCAGGCATATATACAGGTGAATTGGGCGGAGGAAGTACAAAGTATATAAAAACATTTTTAGTTGCTGTCGCAGCAGTAAATGTAGAGAATAAAAATGAGAATCAAACAGCAATTGAGGTACCTTCACAAGATGAAACACGAATCGTTTTGACATGGGGGAAAGACCCACGCGACTTAGATTCTCATCTCGTTGGTCCTGCAGGGGATGAGGGCGTATTTCATACGTTCTTCTCAGACAAGCAACATTATTACAATGACGAACTTATGGTTGATCTGGACTTAGATGATGTCACTTCCTACGGGCCTGAGACTACCACAATTCGTCACTTGCTTCCTGGAATGTATACGTTCTATGTACATCATTTTTCTGGAGAAAGTACAATTAAAAGCTCCGGTGCTAAAATTGAAGTATATCATGGAGCAGTAGCCACTCCGAGTGCACAGTATATTGTTTCAGAAGGAAGCGGCAACGAGAGATATTGGGTTGTTTTCAAAATGAACGTCTCGGATACTGGGGCAGTAACTTTTGACGCAGTAAATGAATTTACTAATATAGACCCTTTCTACACATTTCAGTAATCAAATTAGACACGTATTCTGAATAAATCATCGTTCTTATGATGTAATTCTTTTGAAGAGATCCTGTTTTTTATAGACAAGGGTTTCTTTTTTTATAGATTCTTAGTTCTTTTGTTTGAGTTTCAAGCTGTAAATGAAGCATATCTCAAGTTGAGATCAGCACATCATATGCTGTTGAGTGATAGAAGAGGACGTCAGCTACCCAGGTTTTATGCTATATATTGTAATACTGATCTAATGATTATTCTTGTTACCTTCCTTATTTGGTAGTATTAGGTTGTAATTCGGCGGAGGTGCACCTCTGCCGAACTTCCCGTACAAGCTTAGTATTGTACACTACCAAAAAACGAGTGAATAAGGGAGGAATTATTGATGAAAAAAATGTTGACGTTGTTGCTGTCCGCCGGTCTGGTCGCTTCACTATTCGGTGCAATTCCAGCTTCTGCTGCGCCTACGGTTGTAAACTCAACGATTGTTGTACCAAAGGGTACTACCTTTGATGGTAAAGGTCAAACCTATGTAGCCAACCCCTCCACACTGGGCGATGGGTCCCAAGCAGAAAATCAGAAACCGGTATTTCGTTTGGAAGCCGGCGCTTCACTCAAAAATGTAATTATCGGATCACCTGCTGCTGATGGTGTTCACTGTTATGGCAGCTGTAATATATCGAATGTAGTCTGGCAGGATGTCGGAGAAGATGCACTGACACTGAAGTCTTCCGGAACGGTCAACATCACTGGTGGGGCAGCATACAAGGCGTATGATAAAGTGTTTCAAATGAATGCAGCCGGGACAATTAATATTAAAAATTTCAGGGCAGATGATATTGGCAAGCTGGTGCGTCAAAATGGAGGGACGTCCTTCGCCGTGAACATGACGCTGGACAATTCGGACATCTCCAATGTCAAAGATTCGATTATGCGTACGGACAGCAGTACATCACAAGGGAAAATTACAAATACACGTTACTCCAAAGTACCGACCTTGTTCAAAGGCTTTGCATCGGGTAAGACAAGTCAATCGGGGAATACACCATATTAAAAAGGGAGCGTATAGTTTGAATTAAAGGTTCCTCTAAACGATATGAAGCATACAGAAGGGCTGTCTCATAAGTCATGAATATGACGGGGGACATCCCTTGTTCGCGTTATTTTGGTCTAACAAACCTGATACACGCTATTCGCTGCCATTTGCACCGTACTGAGATGTAACGAATCACAGAGACGTTATTTCATCAATGGGGTCGATTTTTAGGCTCGGACGCCGCTTTTGCACTGAAGTAACGTTACTGAAGTTCGTTAAAATTTGCATGCCTTGAGAATCGGCCGTTTAAGGTGGGCAGATTCGTTAGAACGTTGCAAGCTTGACGCATCACGCTACCAGCGGGTGTGGTCAAGCTTACGGAAATGGGAGGCCCTTTCGAGACATTCCCTTGGTGCGATGCGAAGGTTACATGCAAGAAATATGCCTTGAACCAGAAGCATATGTTCACAAGAAAAAACATATATTTAACCACTCTATCTCAAAGGTGATGCATGATTTTCCCTGATCGGGATTGTCACAAATACCCATGTGTTGTACAGTAGAAGCAATGAAATAAGTGAACCGGGAGCTCAATGAAGTTGGGCTGAGAGAGCGGCCTTGTGCCGCTGACCGTAGATCTGATCTGGGTAATGCCAGCGTAGAGAACATGAATTTGCGATGTGCAATGGTAAGGGTAAAGAATAGATGATAAATGTCAGCGTTCTTGGGTGTAGCGTTTTTTTCTGATGCGCACGAAGGATGAGGTCGTTTGTATCTACTTTTTCGATATCCGCTTACTGCGTAGCATCGTAAGAATTGTAAACTGTGCGTATGGCCTGCCAGGGAACCGGGGAGGCTTTTTTTTGTTTGTTTTATAACCCAAGGGAAACAAGGAAGGAAGTAGAGAACATGTCAACAGCAGTAAGCAGCAACAGATTGAAGTTAACCGATATTCTGGTAACGATTGTGATTGCAGTGGTATTCGGGGTGATCTACAAAATATGGGGACCTACATATGATCTGATGAAGCCATTCGGCGTTCATGCGGAGCAGATGATTTACGGCATGTGGTTTATGGCGGGCACCTTTGCCTATGTGATCATTCGCAAGCCGGGTGTAGCCATTCTGGCTGAAGTTGCGGCGTCAACAGTGAGTGCTTTTCTCGGAAGTGAATGGGGCATGTCGACACTGGTGTATGGGCTGTTGCAAGGGTTGGGTGCAGAGATCTTCTTCGCCGCCTTTCTGTATCGGAAAAGCAATCTGTTCGTGACCTGCCTTGCGGCGATTGGGGCAGCGGCGGCTTCGCTTCTGCTGGATTATCAGTACGGGTATATCGATTCCCTCTCAACGTGGAACTATACGCTGTTTATCGGTTTCCGCTTCATTGGCAGCATTCTGATTGCGGGTGTATTTGCCTATTATCTTGCCAAAGCGCTGGAGCTTACAGGGGTGACGCGATCCCTTAGACCGGTGTCGAAGCAGGATTATGAGGCACTGGACTAGATGAACGGAGCGGGGAATGCGCTGGCGGTAAGTGTCACGAATCTAAGATGCAAGTTCCCGGGAGAGAAAGCCTTGGTATTTCAAGGCTTGTCTCTTTCTGTGCGTCAAGGGGAGAAAGTATTGTTGCTTGGACCAAGCGGCTCTGGCAAATCGACCTTGCTGCAAATTCTGAGCGGCCTGATTCCGCGATCTGTGGAGATTCCGATGAAATGCGATGACATTCAGGTGCCTGAGCAGCCCGGTATTGTTTTTCAAGATCCGGACACCCAGTTCTGTATGTCATATACGGATGAAGAGATTGCTTTTGTCCTGGAGAACCGGAATATTCCACGCGAGCAGATGCCTGCTCTGATCCATCAATACTTGGATCAGGTGGGGCTGAGCTTTGAATATAATCGAGTATTCATTCAATCCATGTCTCAGGGCATGAAGCAGCGCCTTGCGATGGCTTCGATTCTCGCCATGAAGCCAGATGTACTCTTTTTGGATGAACCAACGGCACTGCTGGATGACGTGGGAACTTCTCAGGTGTGGGATACGGTGAAACAGATTGCACAGGACAAAACGCTCATTATTGTGGAACATAAAATTAATGAAATTGTCGAGTGGGTAGACCGAATCATCGTATTGTCGCCGGAAGGAAAGATTGTGGCCGATGGTCCTGCGAATCAGGTGTTTACAGATGAGCGGAATATGCTGAGAGAATACGGAATCTGGTATCCGGGCGTGTGGGAAGAGCGAGGCCAGACGAAGGCACAAGTGTTGGTCTCAGGAGAATCTATTCGTTACGGGGCCGCAGAAACGGAAAGTATGGATAACAAGGAGAGACGAGATCCTGCTCTGCTCCAGCCAGCTCTGGAAATGCTGCAATTCACCGGATGGCGCGGAAAAACGCCATTCATTCAGGTGGAACAGGCCAAGGTATGGCATGGAGATTGGGTTGGCATTATCGGGGCTAACGGGGCAGGTAAAAGTTCTTTATTGCTGTCCATGATGAATATCCTGAGAACGACAGGTCATTATGTTGTGGAAGGACAATCGGCTGGAAAAACCGAGCAGCTTGCAGATCACATTGCCTTTGTGTTTCAAAATCCGGAATTTCAATTCGTGACGAATACAGTCCGGGATGAAGTGGGATTTTCCTTGCTGGGCGGCAAACGAACTACTGAAGAAAGAGATGTCCGAACCGATCATATGCTGGAACAATTCGGACTGACAGCTCTGGCCGGGAGGCATCCATATCAACTGTCGATGGGGCAGAAACGACGGCTGAGTGTAGCTTCGGCACTGGTTCGGGAACAGCGGATTCTGTTGCTGGATGAGCCTACATTTGGACAGGATGCACGCAATACCTTTGCCATGCTGTCACAGCTGGAGCGGTTGCGGCGCGAAGGGACCGCCATTGTGATGGTTACACATGACCGGGAAATCGTGAAGCGTTACTGCAACCGAATCTGGACGGTGGATGAGGGGAGGTTGATAATAGATGCAGCTCTCGTTTCCTCATCGTGAGACCTGGCTTCATGCTGTGAATCCTGGGCTGAAAATGATTTTCCTGACATTACTGTTTGTCTTCGTTATCCTTATTCACAACCTGAATGTAATGGCTAATGTGGCAGTCGTCATGCTGTTGTTGCTGTGCTGGACAGGTCACCCATGGCCCAGACTGTTACTGTATGCTTCCCCGTTCATTCTGGTATTTATTTCAACATCTACAGGTATGATCATGTTTGGTAAAGGCGAGACCACCTGGTTTAAGTTGGGATTAATTCATATTACGGAAGAGAGCTTCTATCGCGGGTTACATCTGGGATTTCGTTCGCTGAGTATGGCGGCGGCCGGACTGTTATTCGGACTGACGACCAAGCCTGTTCGGCTCTTTTATTCCCTTATGCGGCAGTGGAAGCTTCCACCCAAGTATGCCTATAGCTTTCTGGCGGCCATGCGTATGATTCCGATTTTGCTGGATGAATTCCAGACGTTGCGATATGCCATCCGTATTCGGGGAACGATGCAGCGTGGCTCTCGCTGGAACATATACGGCATGCTGAAACGATATGCAATTCCGCTACTTGCACAGAGTATTCGTCGTGCGCAGCGTATGGCGGTAGCGATGGAAGCGAAGGGATTTACAGAAGGTGCGAGCCGGACATATTACATCCAGATCGGGTATTCTCGGGCGGATCTGTGGTTTCTGGGGTATTTTATAATTTCGCTAACGTTCGCTTGTATGCTGGGCTTGGCATTCCCGTACCATTCAGGCTTCCTGGATGTCAGATGATTAGCAGAAAAAAAATAAATGGGTAGAAACAGTAACTTTTGCTTGTTCATAACGTCTTAAATGGAAATAACTTCAAATGATTGGAGTGGACTGACGTGAAGACGGGGCGTAAAAGGCAAGGGACGGGCTACCCATGGAACATCGTTGCTGGTATTGCAGCTCTGCTGGTTACGGGGGGGCTACTGATGAATACCCATTCAATGGCGCTGGAGGGGCAAGGGGCGGGTTCAGTTACGCAAGCGCTATCTGTAAAGCAGAATTATAAAAAGGGGGATAAAGTCACGATTGCAGAAGGAGTACCTATTTACAGCCGCGTGATCGATAGTCGTGTTTCTCCTGATCTGATGGGTATAGACGGATATAGCTCCACCCAGGGGAGCTTGACCATAGATACTATTCGCGGGGAATGGATCAAATTAAAAGGTAACGACTACAGTGAATTCTGGATACCTGGCTGGTATGCCTCCAAAGAAAGCCGCAGCCTGACGAAAACAACGCCGCAGACGTTCACACTGCAATCGGGCAGCAAGCTGTACCTGTTTCCGGGAAGTGAGGCAAGCTGGTCTTCAGGAGCATTCCTGAAAGATCAGGCATTGATTGTTACAGCAACGAAGGACTGGTATGGCGTGTCGATTGCCCCGGGCGTCTGGAATAAGGAATCGTCTACCTATCGTCCTGCATTGCTTTGGGTTAAGGCAAAGGATGTAACAGAGCATACCAAGATAGCTGATGGCTGGTTCAGGAAGGAATCGGGAATGCCCACAACGACTGTACGTCATTTGACGGATATTGTGCTGAACCAAAAAACAACCTCGAAACAGGTCACGCAGTGGCTTGGCGAACCGGATTGGCAAGAGCATTCCGGCAATTTGAACGATACAGGTTATGCCATGAGCATTGGGGACACCTGGCGGTACGAGCGAGCAGATGCTCATTTTCTCGTGACATTTAACAAGAACGGCAGGCTGGTTCGAACGCGCTGGAATCTACCGCAGGATAATGGAAATGTTGTGGTTTCCAATTGGAGCACCAGTCGGTTGGGTGAATACGAGTTCACGACTAAAATATATGGCAAGAGGCTGCCTTCGACTTTACCCTGGAAGCCGATATGGACCAATCAGGGAGATATTAACTACACTTTTTTACAAGCGGCTACGGATGATGTGCTCCTGATAAAAGGAGATGATGGTGGATTTAGCGGGGGGTATTATGAAGGTTCTTTTTACGCACTTGATCGTCATTCGGGTAAGAAGTTATGGGAGATCAATGCAGGGTATGGAAGACAGCGGGCAGAGATGGATACGGGACGCCAATACGTTACAATCTATACCGATTATGACCCTGATAAGAAAGAATACGTTGATCGCATACGCCACCTCCAGTTGAAGACCGGTGATGTTGTATGGGAGTATGCTCCCAAGCAAAAATTCAGATTGAATGGCATTACTGCCGCAAAGAATGTAGTTGTTGTGAATAGTCCGGTTGTTGAAGGATCAAGCAATAGCTGGTTAACGGTGTTGGACAGTGCAAATGGAAAAACATTATGGACCAGAAAACTTAGTACAGGATATCAACTGTTAAACAAGGGGGCAGATGACCCTTATGTGATGTATTGGGAGAACAATCAACTGGTTGCAGCCGATCCGAAGTCTGGGCGAACCATATGGAGTATCAAGGTTGGCAAACCGACTGTGGATCATCCTGAGAACAATCCGTACTTTGACGGAGTATACCGTCTTGATCCGTTTTTGCCGGCTCAGCCCGAACGCTGGATGTTGTTGAGAGATCAATGGGTGCTGCTAGATCTGAACACTGGCAAGAAGCTCGCACAATTCTCTGCCAGGACTGGACAGCAAATTGAGGTTCTTAACGATGGCAGGCTGCTGATTCGTGATAACAAAAAGGGAGATATATACGGAGATTACGCGGATTTTACAACGACACTATACGATGGCAAAAGTGGCAAAAAGCTTTGGGTATTAAACGACAAGATTGAACGAGGTCTCGTGGAGGACAATCAATTATATGTAATCAAAAACGGATATCCGGCAGCCCTGGCATATGGTACGGGGGAAATACGCTGGACCTCCCAAAACACGATTGCTGCTTTGCAATACCCTACCAATCAGGGGAGTTACCTGGTATTTGATGATCAGCTTTTGTTACCGATGGGTGATGATCTTCTGGTGATGAACAAACAAGACGGTACTTTGTTGGGGCGTGTGCATGACGTAGTGATGGGTAATCCGGAGCACCGGGATCGGGATGCAAAGAACGGAACCCTGAATCGGATTGGAAATGAAGTCTATATTGGTTCGTCCAATGGGCGGTTTAGTTTATATGAGGCAAGTGCCTTGAAAACGGATATCTCACGTTAAAGCTTGTTTCATGGGGGATGATGATTTATTATAAATAAACAGGATTGCTCGCGCTCCGGTTTTATCGGCTGTGCGGGCTTTCTTCATGTGTTCTTGAAGGACCATGTACGATCAATCGCAGGAGGAATCTCCCATGATTTCATTATACGGGGTAAGCAAGCGTTATAACGAGCGTGGGTCCCGTGAAGATAAGGGATTCGAGGCGCTAAGCTCGGTGTTCCTAGAAGTAGGCCAGGGAGAGATCCACGGCATTATCGGCTCCAGTGGTGCGGGGAAATCTACGCTTCTGCGCATGCTCAATGGATTGGAGAAGCCGGATGACGGCGAAGTTATTGTGAACGGGCAGCATCTAACCCGGATGAGTGAGCAGAGTCTGCGTCAGGTGCGGAGGTCCATTGGCATGATTTTTCAGCACTTCAATCTGGTCAGC
Source organism: Paenibacillus sp. NPDC056933 (assembly GCF_042674385.1). Classification (NCBI taxonomy): domain Bacteria; kingdom Bacillati; phylum Bacillota; class Bacilli; order Caryophanales; family Paenibacillaceae; genus Paenibacillus; species Paenibacillus sp. NPDC056933. Next base: position 27,887 of record NZ_JBHUQN010000001.1, read on the forward strand.
AATCGGACCGTGAGCGGCAATGTCTGTATGCCTCTGGAACTTGCGGGTGTCTCCCGTTCCGAACGGGTTGTGCGGGGACATGAAGTCTTGAGATTTGTCGGACTTGAGGATAAGGCCAATCAGTATCCTGCACAGTTAAGCGGAGGTCAAAAGCAGCGTGTGGCCATCGCCAGAGCACTTGCCAGCCGTCCGGATGTGCTGCTCTGTGATGAACCGACATCTTCGCTCGATCCGCAGACAACGAGCGGAATTCTGGATGTGCTGCGACACGTCAATGAGACGCTGGGTGTGACCATTGTGCTCGTTACACATGAGATGGAGGTTGCCCGAAAGCTCTGTGACCGGATATCGGTAATGAAGGAGGGACGGATTGTCAAAACGTTATCGGAGGCGGAAGTCTCCAGCATACCGGTACCGAAGCCTGATCTGCTGACCTCGTTGCTGATGGGTGAAGATGCATCATCCATGAGTGGACCTAATACTTCTCTTCATAACGGGGAGGACAATAATGATGATACCTGAGTCCGTTGTGAAGTATCAGCATGAAATTTGGCAGGCCATCGGGGAGACCTTTGTTATGGTGGGTATCTCCATCGCAGCGGCCGTGTTAATCGGGCTGCCTCTGGGTACACTGTTGTATCTGTTCAGAAAAGGGCAACGGTATCAGAATCGACCTCTGTCCATGATTCTGGGAAGTCTCGTCAACATCATTCGTTCCTTCCCGTTTCTGCTGCTCGTCGTATTTATGATTCCGTTCACACGTCTGGTCGTTGGAACATCCATCGGGACGCTTGCGGCAACCGTGCCGTTATCGGTCATCGCAGTTGCTTATTACGCCAGACTGGTAGAACAGGCATTGCTTGATGTACCGAAGGGGGTAGTTGAAGCTGCCTCTTCCATGGGCGCATCGACCATGCAGCTAGTGGTGAAATTCCTGTATGTGGAGGCTCGCTCAGGACTCGTCCTCGGTTTAACGACGGCAACCATCAGCTTTATCTCATACTCTACAGTCATGGGTATTGTGGGTGGTGGCGGTGTTGGTGATTTTGCCATTCGTTACGGTTATCAGCGATTCGAGACGGAGATCATGGTATTTACCATTATCATTATGATTATCCTGGTACAGATGATCCAATTTACAGGCAGCAGATTGTCCCGCTGGCTTGATCGCAGATCCTGAAGAGGGACAGGCCAGCAAAGAAAGAATGAAATACAGTATGACCAATACAGATTACATGATGAAGGGGTATATACAGATGAAAGCAAAACTAATGCTCATGCTGTTGGCAGTGATGCTGGTGGCAGTCGGATGCGGCAAAAAAGAAGAAACACCTGCGGCGGAGGGAAACAAGGAAGGCAGTCAAGCCGGACAAGAAGTGACGTTGAAAGTAGCTACTTTGATTCCGCCAATGACGGATGTGCTGGATATTGTGAAGCCATTGCTGAAAGAAGATGGCGTTAATCTGGAAGTTGTGGTACTTTCGGATAACGTTCAACCCAACACTGCACTGGCGAACAAAGAAGTAGACGCAAACTTCTTTCAGCACGTACCTTACATGAATCAGTACAATGAATCGAATAACGCGAATCTGGTTGCTGTGCAGCCTATCTACAATGCCATTTACGGAGCATATTCCAAAAAATATAAATCGATCGAGGAATTGCCTGAAGGTGCAACGGTGGCGATTGCCAACGATCCGTCCAACATTGGACGCTCGCTGGTCATGATGGAACAGAACGGCCTGATCAAACTGAAAGAAGGCGTCGGTTTCAATGCAACGCAAGCAGACATCACGGAAAACACGAAGAACTTCAAGTTTAAAGAAGTGGATCTGTTGATGCTCGCTCGCATGTTGGATGATGTTGATCTGGTTGCCATGACTCCGGCCTATGCGAGTCCGCTGGGGCTTACACCGAAGAAGGATGCGCTGTTCACCGAGAAGGATGATTCCCATTTTGCCATTACCTTGGTTGCCCGGGAAGATAACAAGGGTTCGGAAGCCATTCAGAAGCTGGCGAAGCGTATGGCGGGTCCAGAAGTGAAAGCTTTCTTTGAAGAGAAGTATGCGGATATTGCGATCCCGGCATTTCAATAAAACTCTGTTAATCTGCAAACGAAATAATTTTAAAGGTATGTTTCAAAAGAAACACGAAGACCCAGGCTCATTTGCCTGGGTCTTCTTTTACATGCATTACGATGTGAATGGGAAGAACAGCATCAGCTCTTATCAGAGTCGTGTTCTGCCTTCGGTTCCATGAGACGGATCAATTTTCGCTCGGTAGCTGTGTCTATTGCAGGTGTGTAGATGCTGCATCGCAGATCAACATTTCCTTGAACCTGTAGTGAAGTAAGATCAAAAAGCATTTTGCCAGCTTTGGAATGTCTAAATTCAATCAATACATCCGGGGCACTACTGACACTGCTTTGTTTCCAGAGGGTGTGAAAATCAGGATATCTGTCCATCATGTCGTCCAAAAACATGTTATACCATTCATCATCAACATATTGACCGTAATAAGCACGGAAAATAGCCAGGAAGCCGCTAACAAAATCCTCCCAATTGACGGCCAGTCTCCGAAATTCCTTTCGTTCAAACAACAAGCTGATCATGTTCCGCTGTTCCGCAGGAATCTGTTCAAAATCCATAAACACATGCCGGGCGGCTTCATTCCAGCCCACAATGTGACAGCGTCGATCCGAGATGATCGTGGGGCAATTGCGAAGTTCCTGCAATATTTTTTGCAAGGAGGGAGGAATTTGGAGTGGCTTCTCATCCAGGATATGAAGTTCCGAATGGTACTCCAGAGCAAGGGAAAACAAGTACTTCCGTTCGTCTGAGGTGAGCCTGAGAGCTGACGCAATATTGTCCAGCACAGAATGAGATACCTGAATATCCCGGCCTTGTTCAAGCCAGGTGTACCACGTTGTGCTTACGCCTGCCAATTGGGATACTTCCTCTCTTCTTAATCCAGGCGTTCTTCGACGCGAGCCCGCGGGTAAACCGACGGACTCCGGAGAAATTTTGGACCGCTGGTTTTTTAGAAATGCGGACAATGCCTGTAGCCTGACATCATGGTTCAATCCATCACCTTCGATCATTAGTTTATCATGGTAGTGATTATACTATTATATTTGACAACTTGTAATAGGATAATACGAATGGCAATATAAGTGCATAACTAAATTAAACAATTATTCAAGGAGCACTAAAGGAGGATGCGTTATGGAGCGTGTAGTTATTACAGGAATGGGGATTATCTCTCCTTTGGGGAATGATGTGCATACATTTTGGAATGGCTTGGTAGAAGGCAAATCCGGGGTTTCGCCTATTGAGTCGTTCGATACAACATCCTACAAAACGAAGATAGCGGGAGTTGTCCGTGATTTTGACGGAGAGGGGCGCTTTGGACGGAAGGAAGCTCGGCGCATGGACCGGTTCGTGCAATTTGCTGTTGCGGCAGCGGATCAGGCTTTGGCTGACTCCGGTCTTGTGATGGATCATGTGGACAGGGAGCGGGTTGGCGTATATATCGGTTCAGGGATCGGCGGAATCCAGACCCTGATGGAACAAGGCAAGCTCCTGTCGGAGCGTGGACCTTCCCGAGTCAGCCCAACTCTGGTGCCTATGATGATATCCAATATGGCTGCAGCCATGGTGAGCATGAGATTTGGATGTTGGGGTCCTACTCTATCACCAGTGACGGCCTGTTCGATCGGTAATACAGCGATAGGTGAGGCCTTCTGGCTGATTCGTCATGGTGGGGCAGATGTCATTTTTGCTGGTGGGACGGAGGCAGCTGTCACCGAAGTATCGCTTGCAAGCTTTGGTAACGCGACGGCACTATCTACACGAAACGATGCGTATGAAGGGGCGAGTCGACCATTTGATGCTGGCAGAGATGGTTTTGTCATGGCTGAGGGCGCCGGAGTCTTGGTTGTGGAGTCCTTGTCTCATGCCCTTGCGAGAGGCGCAAATATCCTTGCGGAGATTGTTGGTTATGGTGCCAGTTCAGATGCGTATCATATGGTCGCCACCCATCCGGAAGGGCGCGGTGCATACTTGGCTATGAAAGCCGCTTTGGCAGATGCACAGCTTCAGCCGCATGAGATCGATGTCATTAATGCTCATGCTACGAGTACCGAAGCGGGTGATCTCTCCGAGACCAGAGCGATCAAGCAGCTGTTCGGTGCAGAAGCTTATACTGTTCCGGTAACGGCAAACAAATCAATGACCGGACATATGCTGGGTGCTGCGGGTGGAGCAGAAGCCATATCGCTCATTCAAAGCTTGCGTAGCGGTATCATTCCACCGACAATCAATCAGGAGCACAGCGACCCGGAATGTGATCTAGATTATGTACCCAACGTTGCACGAGAAGCTGATCTGAAGATTGGTATGTCCAACTCATTTGGCTTTGGTGGTCATAATGCGGTTATCATTTTGCAGAAATATTCATCCTGAATAGTAGGACCTGAATACGAATCCAATCGACGAATTAACGTCTGTGTGATTCGTTACATCTCAGAACTGTGCAAATGGGAGCAAATAGTGCGTGCCAGGTTCATTAGACCAAAATAACGCGACAAAGGGGCGTCCACCGTCATGCTCATGACTAATGGGACAGCCCCGTTCCGCGTGGTGTTGATTATCTACATTTGTATACAGCAGACTGCGGACGAATACTCCTAATACTCAGGATCTCATAAGGGATGATCAGAATAATTAGGACGTGAGGGACGGAGATTCAGTGATGCTCTTGCTGCTTTTATTCAGCCAGCTGACACGCCAACGCGATTGCATGATTAGAACGAGGAACAAGGACGCAGCCGCAATCAGACTAAGAATGACAAAGCCGGGTGTATAGGAGTGGTAGGAACTGTACAGTTGACCGAGAATGAGGGGCAATGCATATCCGCCCAATCCGCCAGCGGCACCTACAATACCAGTCATCAGTCCAATCTCGTTGCCGAATCGTTGGGGAACCAGTTGGAACACGGAGCCATTCCCGGCACCAAGACACATCATGCCAAGGAACAACATGACGACCACAACGGGAAGTGGTGGCATGAAGGACACGCCAATCAGCATGATACATGCTCCTGTGTACAGAAAGGTCAGCATGCGTGTTCCGCCAATTTTGTCAGACAGGTAACCCCCGACAGGCCGGAAGAAACTGCCTGCGATCACACAGAATGTGGTAATGTCCGCGGCATGAACTGGAGAAAGGCCATACTGGGTGTTGAAGAAGATGGTCAGATAGTTGCATAACCCCACGAAGCCACCAAAGGTAACACAATAAAAGGCACAGAATACCCATGCATCCTTTTGTTTCAGCAGGCTTCCGTATTGAGACAGTTTCTTTGGTTCAGGCCGGTTGGGGCTGTTACGAGCAAAGAGAGAAAAGAGAATAAATACGATTGCGATGGGGATAATCGCCAGTCCAAATACCACTTCCCAGCTGCCATAATGGGTAGCCAATCGATTGGCAAACAACGTTGCGAGTACTGTTCCGCTGTTACCTGCCCCAGCAATACCCATGGCCAGACCCTGATGCTCCTTGGGATACCACTGTCCCGCCAAAGGAAGAGCAGCAGCAAAGGAGGCGCCTGCTACACCAAGCAAGAGAGCTACTACATACAGTTGGCTCAGGGAGTCAACCCACAGCCAGCCCAGTAGCAGAGGCACAAGTGTGACGAGCATCCCGATCTGTGCGGTCAGCTTCGGCCCGATATAATCGGACAGGAAGCCAAGTACAAGTCGCAGAATTGAGCCGCCAAGAATAGGCAAGGCCACCAGATTGGCTTTTTCCAATGGTGTCATTGGATAATCCAGGGCAATCACTACGGCGAGTGGACCAAGCATACCCCATATCATAAAACTGATGTCAAAATACATAAACGCCCCGAACAGGGTAGGCTTATGCCCGCTCTTCCAAAAACTTTTACTCTCCATCATCCATCATCGCTCCTCATCCAATTGAGATCTTCGAGACTTGTCTATGTGCATGTTCAGGCAGAAAAAGGCCGCAATTCGTCCTGATAAGAACGATTTGCGGCCCCGTTGCCGACAGGCGGTACACGTCATTGTGTTCCCGCACCTGAGTTGATCACAGCACTGTGATTTTGATTCAAATTATAAAAAGGGAAATTTGAGATGTCAACAAAAATTACATGAAATTTAAAATATTTTGATTTTTTATGATTTTTATAATCATTATGTTAATTTTATTGACATATGTTTGAGATTACCTTAATCTGAATCTATTATGAGTCTACACAATGGCGTGTGGATTCCGGAGGCAACGGTGCCCTTTTCCGATATATGGAGAAGGGATTTTTCTGTTTATTTTCAGATGTGTGACAGAGATTAGGGGGCAGCCCATGAGCAAAAAGAAACTGGTGATTATCGGGAATGGTATGGCCGGTGTGAAGTGTGTAGAAGAGATTATTGCATTGGAGCCTGACAGATATGAGATTGTGATCTACGGGAATGAACCCCGTCCCAATTACAATCGCATTATGTTGTCGAAAGTGTTGCAGGGTGAGCATTCGCTACAGGATATCATTATTAATGATTGGAATTGGTATAAGGAGCATGGTATTCGGCTCTGTACAGGAGAAACGGTGCACAGGATCAATACTCAGGCGAACTATATAGAGACTGAATCCGGCATAAGGGAAACATACGATATTCTGATACTGGCAACTGGATCTTCTCCGTTTGTTCCACCGATTCCCGGCATAGATAAAGAGAGGGTCATGTCTTTCCGCACGATCGATGATTGTACACGCATGTCGGAGTATTCGAAGGAGTATCGTAAGGCAGCGGTAATTGGTGGGGGATTGCTTGGGTTGGAGGCTGCACGTGGATTGCTGCATCTAGGCATGGAAGCGGTGGTAGTGCACAACGCACATTATATTATGAACCGACAGCTGGATCTGAAGGCTGCCTCGATGCTTCAACAGGAGCTTGAGGCTCAGGGGATGACCTTCCTTTTGGCGAAAAATACTCAGAAAATTATCGGTCGTTCGCAGGCCCAAGGTCTCCTTTTTACCGATGGCTCCAAGCTTGAGGCTCAGGTTGTTGTTGTGGCTGTGGGCATTCGCCCAAATGTGGATCTGGCTAGGCGTAGTGGGATTGCTACGAATCGGGCGATCGTGGTCGATGACTATATGCGTACGAGTGTACGGGGTATATACGCGGTTGGGGAATGCGCTGAACATCGAGGGATCAGTTATGGTCTGGTGGCCCCGTTATACGAACAGGGAAAGGTCCTCGCACGTACATTATGTGGGCAGGACACGCCGGAATATAAGGGATCAATTCCATACTCCCAACTGAAAGTATCGGGGGTCGATGTTTTCTCAGCGGGTGAGATCAGTGGTGAAGGATTGCAGACTGCTATTCAAACGCTGGACGGGATTCGCGGCACATACAAAAAAGTGCTGATGAAGGCTGGTAAGGTGCGTGGAGCCATTTTGTTCGGGGATACGGCTGAGGGGAGAGCATTGCTGGGACTGGTGCAACGCGGGGCAGAGGTCGCGGAACTGGCTCCACGCGAGGATGCCCCCGACCCTGCCGAAATGGCAGCTGCTGCACTGCCGGATCAGGAGACCGTATGTGCCTGCAACAATGTGACCAAGGCTGTCATCATGAAGGCTATTCAGGGGCAGGGTCTTCAGACGGCAGATCAGGTAAGGGAGCAAACTAAAGCTTCAGGGTCATGCGGTGGATGTCGCCCCATGGTTGCTGCTCTGGTGAAACACACACATAATCAGAAGAATAACGGCGGTGCGGGTACGGTAACCCAACTGGAGGAAAAGTCTGTCATACCAGTATGCAGCTGTACATATCTTGGCCACGCCGGACTGAAGGAAGCGCTGGATCACATTCTTAGAGAAGAACACATGGATATATTACATCATCAACCTGTGATAACTCGGCAGATAGACATAACCTTGATCTTACAGAAACTGGATTGGGGCACAGAGCAAGGATGCACGGTATGTCGTCCTTCGATCCACTATTACTTGCAGGTATCCACTTCAACGATGAATGAGCGGGTGACGATTACTGATGAACATCCGGCGGCTGAGCGGGTAGGTATGCAGCAGCATTTAATGGAGGCCGGAATCAAGCGTAAACATGAAATTCAGATCCGCTGGGATGATGGTAATCCTTTGTCATCCTACACCCTGGATGTGGGAGACTTGGCGGCGAAACTTCGTTCGAGCTGGACAGATGCACATATGCCATCCCTCGTGAACGTGGGTATTGCACCTCGGCCTGGCTCATTGGTGAGTGCACTGGTTCAGGACCTTGGCTTGCTGGCTTCTCCTGTAGGATGGGAAATTTACGCAGGCGGACATGCGGAGCATCCAGTCAAGGAAGGCAGATTGCTCGGCGTTGCAGAAACAGAGCTGCAAGCAGCATTGCTCGCAACTGCCTGCCTGCAGTGGTACCGTCAAACTGCTTGGTATGATGAACCATTATGGGCATGGACGGAGCGATTGGGATTTATGGCGATTCGGGAAACGCTTTTGGATGATCAGTTCCAGAAGGAACTTGCGATGGGTATCATAGCTGAAAGGCAGGGATGGGGAAATGAAATTACCCGTGAATTCAGAATTGACAGCTTCAAGGCTTCTTGTAAAGGAGACTCAATGTCCGTATTGCAGTGTGCAGTGCAAAATGACCGTTGAAGAACTTGCTGAACCTGTTAAGGGAGAGCATCGTGGGGAGTATTCGGTTCAGGGCGTTCCGAATGAAGCCTCCCAGGGCAGATTGTGTGTTAAAGGCATGAATGCACATCAGCATGCGCTCAGTGGCCAACGATTGCTGCACCCTTTAATCCGTCGCAATGGCGAACTTGAGACGTGTTCCTGGGAAGAGGCCATCCAATATATCGTAAAGCAATTTCAGAGTATGAAAGATATCTATGGAGCAGATACGATTGGGGTATACGGAGGCGGATCTTTGACAAATGAAACAGCTTATCTTCTTGGCAAATTCGCAAGAGTTGCAATAGGTACGAAGCACATTGATTATAATGGACGATTCTGCATGTCAGCCGCAGCATCTGCCGGGAGCAAAGTATTCGGCATGGACCGTGGACTGACGTTCCGGTTATCCGATATTCCCAAAGCGAGTTGCATTATACTGGCAGGCACCAACATTGCGGAGTGTCAGCCAACCCTGCTGCCATACTTCAATCAGGCAAAGGAGAATGGGGCTTTCATTATTGTTATTGATCCGCGGAGGACTGCCACCGCGGCGATGGCCGATCTTCACTTGCAAGTGAAACCCGGGATGGATGCTTTGCTGGCAGATATGATGCTGAAGGTGATTATGGATGCCGGCCTAGTAGACCCTCATTTTATAGAAGTTAAAACGCATGGATACGAACAATTAACGTATGGTTTGGCAGATTTACAACTGGAGCAGGCCGCAACGGCATGTGGGATTGATCTGGCTCAGGTTCGTCAGGCAGCAATGGCATACGGTAAAGCAGACACTGGAATGATTATGACAGCGCGGGGAGTGGAGCAGCAAACGGACGGTCATTTGGCAGTCAGACATTTTCTGAATTTGGTTCTGGCGACTGGCAAAATTGGCAAACCAGGCTGCGGATACGGGGCCATCACAGGTCAGGGGAATGGGCAAGGCGGGCGGGAGCATGGGCAAAAGGCCGACCAGCTGCCTGGCTATCGCTCCATCGAAAATGAAGCAGATCGTGCCTATGTAGCTTCAGTCTGGGGAGTGGACCCGGCAAGTTTACCAGGAAAAGGGGTCTCGGCCTACGAGATGATGGAGCGTGTGCATAATCAGGATATTCGGGCGTTGCTTGTGATGGGGTCGAATCCGGTGGTATCCAATCCCAATGTGCGTTTGGTGGAGGAGGCACTGCGTAAACTGGATTTCCTGGTGGTGGCAGATATGTTTCTGTCGGAGACAGCCCGATTGGCCGATCTGGTTCTCCCGGTCACGGCCTATCTGGAGAATGAAGGTACACTGACCAATCTGGAAGGACGTGTTTTGTTGCGAGAACAAGGCCGACCTTCCCCCGGAGAAACGCTTCATGATTGGGATGTTTTGTGCCGAATTGCTGCAGAATTGGGCAAAGGCACTTACTTTCAATATGATTGTGCTGAAGACATATTTAATGAGCTTAGGGTAGCCAGCCGCGGGGGGATCGCTGATTATTATGGGATAACCTATGAGCGTCTGCGTAACGAAAAGGGGGTATACTGGCCATGTCCTGCTCCAGAGGAACAGGGGGAAGGGTTGCTATTCAGTGAGCGATTTGCCCACCCGGATGGCAAAGCTGTATTTACAGCCGAGTTAAGCCCGGGCTGGAATGAAGTATCCCCGGAATTCCCCTTGATTCTCACCAATGGACGTGTGCTTCCTCATTACCTGACAGGGGTTCAGACACATCGAAGTGCAGCGCTCGCAGCTCGTGAATTGGAGAACTTCGTTGAACTTCATCCGGCTGCCGCAGCCCGTAATCGTGTACTGGATGGTGAATGGGTAGAAATACAATCGGTGTACGGGAGCTTCACCGTTCGTGCCCGAGTCAAAGCATATATTCGAGAAGATACCTTGTTCGTGCCGATGCACTGGGGTGGTGTTCAGAATGTGAATCGGGCAACAAGACCGGAATTGGATCCCTATTGCCGTATGCCAGGATTCAAGACGGTCGCAGTAACCATTCATCCTTTACGATTAGTCAGGTGAGTAATACGAGTCGAATAACACTATGAGTGTCTGATGAAGAGCTTAACGGCTGTGTAGTCCCATATTTATATGAGACTGCGCGGCTTTTTTTGCGTATTAAACGTAGAAATGCAATAGTTCCGAGGTTCCAGCTAAACATGAGGATTGGCCCATGAATATGGCTGGAATATTCGTTATGATGTTAATTAGGGGCACATATGTACGTATTTTGGAGTGGGTAATGAAACAAGCTGATGATTAAGTTAGGTCCATTATCCATGGTGGTATAGATATAAGGGCTGTATAGAAGCTTCTTATTAATATAAAGCAGTACATAGGAGGGAAAGCGGTGAACGTATGGATTACGGTGAAAAGTCTGGGTAGACGCAAGCCGGCACTTGCCAAACAAGCTGCCGAACTTCCGGAAACAACCGATACGTTGAGACAGCTTATTAAGAACATGGTGGCTCAGCAGGTTAAGGTTCTTCAGGACAAGAACGATGATGCGGAATGGCTTGCATACCTGATGCCAGAGGACATTCAGGAGCAGGGGGCTGCGGGGAAAGTGGGCTTTGGTGCAATTTACAACCAAGAGATTCCCAATGTAGAAGGCGCCATGGATACAGCTGTAACCGCATATGAAGATGGATTATTTAAAGTGTTTCTCAATGATGAAGAACTGCAGGGACTGGACGAGCCGCTAATGTTGCAGGAAGACGATAACGTGGTGTTTATCCGCTTTACAATGCTTGCCGGGCGTCTGTGGTAGATAGTGACGAGGAGGAGAATGGAATGGATCAGGAAGATAAAGTTCAACAGTATCAACAAGAGTTGCAGGAAAAGGTGGAATCGCTGGATGGTGTAGAGCAGGAGCTCGCAGGTTATGTCGCAGAGATGGCTGGTTTCACTTATTTGCGCGAAGACGAAAAGGCCTATTTGAATACAGATGAACTATTGAAGCGTGTGGCCGAGGAGACGCAAACGCCATTGTTCCGTCCTTTGCTTGATGTGCTGGTGCATCTGGTCAGTGAACCATTCCTGGCACGTTTCCGTTATATTGCAGAACGAGCAGTGAATTTTCCTTATAGTAAAAATTATGAGCGCAGACCATTTCGTACGACCGATCCCGAACAGCATATTGGACAGGTTCTTCGTAAAATGATTGCCTTGTTTCGTATGGAGATGCATGGCTTCTCTCTGAACGAATATGTATCCATGCGGGAATACAAGTTTGATTATCTTCATGAGATTAGAGCCGTTTTACCGGATTGCATTGCCTATGAATTGGATCATGAAACCGGCTATATGCAGCAGGCGCTGCATGATATTATCTATGGCGACAATCAGAATGCATTGCTGACCACTGAAATGATCAAAGGTATCTTTATGAGTGATCAGATGGATGCCTACCAGATGGTTGGGGAACTGCTGATTGCGGCCAGACTGCAGGAGGGTCTGCGCCAAAGTATTGTAGAACGAATGGATGAAGGAACGCTTGAGGCGTATATATACATATTAAAAATAATCATCGACAACAACCTGATTCGGTTCAGTTCGGTGGTGAGAGCGCTCGCGGTATGGACAGGGATTGGAATTGAAGCGGCGAATCAGCGTGTTGCTGCGCAATTAATTACACAAGCGCATCAAGCATTGACTGATCCTGCGGTGCGAGAGGAATGGCGGCAAAGTGACAATGCAAACCAATTGTTCATCAGTCTCTGGGCAACCGCAGTCATCGAAGAGAATGAGTTGGAGCGAAAAGTCATCCAAATCATGGATCACGGGAAAGTATATCAGCAGATTGTTGCACAATACGTACTTGCTAACAGTCAGAACAGAGGGCTGCGCTTAAACATGGCACGTCAGTATCTTGAAGTACAGGATATGGAGTTGCTGCATTGGGTGATTGAGAATTATGATGCCATGTACATGTTTAACTGGAGCTTTGAAAATGGGGAGAATCAACGTAGTGTTCACGTCTGGCCACTGCCTGTTTTTGAGGATAAAGCCGTACGTCGGCGTGACTTTGATTTGTTTAAACAAATGCTGGCCTACATTCCGCAAGGAGGGGCTGGTGGACCATCTGGTGTTCTTGAATTTGTTCAATATCGGATCGATCCAGATGATGTAGTGAAAAAAATGCTGTACCTTGCTGCGTATGACATGGACCCGGAATGGATTGGCGAGGTCATTGCACTTAAGGACAAGCTGAGCCCGGACCTGCGAGGAGAATTATTGTCCCAGTTTGTCCATCATCCCGAGATTGAAGTACAAAGAAAATTTATTTTTGACAGTCTGTCGGATAAAAGCATGAACAACCGTGAGAATGCTCTGCTCAAAGCCAAGCTGTTGACGCTGACGCTCGAAGAGATGCTGCAAATGGAGGCGTTGCTCAAACTGAAGACGGGATCGCTGCGTCAGAAGATCATTCAAGTATTATTGCTTCAGCCAACTGATCAGCTGATGGTATCGTTGAAACGACTTATACAATCCAAAAGTGAACTGCAGCGATTGGGTGCGTTGGAACTGTTGACCGAGATCTCCGCAGATCCACAACGCACCGAGCAGCAGGAGCAGATTCAGCCAATCATAGCGTTAATCAAGACACCAACAGCCAAGGAACAGAAACTGCTGGACAAGCTTACAGAACAGAGCAACAGGTATACGGAGGCTAATGGATTCGGCTTGTATGATCCTTCATGGGAAAATCCACGGCTTCATGAAGAACGTGATCTCGGCGGCTTCAAGCCAAAGGACCTGTTTACCCTTTCCCTGGAAAAAGCGAAGCAGTTTCTTGAAGGTTTGGATGCGTTGCTGCATGAGCACAGAGACCATGAATATGAGGCTGAATATTATGCGGGTTACAAAGAAACCTTGCTTGTAGGAGCGACTTTGCGCCCTGTGGTCTTCACCCCTTATGATCAGCGGCAAGATATAGCGTTATTGGAGCAATTCCCCCTCCATAATATTTGGGGGGAATATGTGCAGAAGAGTGGTCTGGATAGTAAGGAACTGCTGCAAATTTTGTTTGCGATCCGTTTGGAGGATCTGAATAAGAAGCTGGATCATTATTATCGATACTATTCCAACGTGTACGACTACAGTGAGTTGGAGAAACACTGGCTGCTGGAAGGATGGCGTAAAGAATTTGCCGAGGAAGTCTATCCGCTTCAGTATATCCAGGACCTAAAAAAGATGACCAGCCAGCTTCGTTACCAAGATCAGGTGAAAACACTGATTGAGGCCGTGTATGAGGACAGTGATAAGTCAGATACATTTGAAATCGCTGAACGGACACTGTATGCACTGATGAGAATGATGCCTGAAGAACAAATGGAAAAGGAATCGGGCATGCTCGATCTTTTGTCTGGTCCATGGTTCTATATTGTGCGGGATCGTGTACATGATGATGACAGTTTCATGCGATACTTTCAGACACTATGTCAATTCGACAGATTAAACAAGGACAGTCATCGAAACTCCTTCCTCACTCTGAACGATTATCTGCGTGCCTATGAACTGGGTTTCATTGATGCTCAGGTAGTCTACAAGCAGCTGCTTGTGGGAGAGTCCCGTGCCCTGTTTATTCGGGAATTGACATCCAGTCGGTCTGACTGGATTGCGGAGAAACCGGTATTGGCAGAACTGCGAAGAGCAGTTGTTGAACGAATTTTGGAGATTGAGTTGACCCGAGGAGAGCTCTCAACAGAAGTAAGTACGCTGGCCATGAAGCTTGAACGCATTGAAGGTATGGAGCATTGGGTGCATCTTGTTGCCGCCATGGATCAGGACACCTTTGTCCGTGGATATATCTATAGCTACGGCGATAATACAACACGTAAAGAAACGTTCAGCCATCTGATTCAGGTTTGCCATCCGCGTGCTGGAGAGGATGAACTGCTGTTGGGACAGTTGCTGGCGAAGCATCCCATTCAGGAAAAAAAATTGTTGGAAGCCGCGATGTACGCGCCGCAATGGATGGAGATCGTTGCGAAGCATCTGGGATGGGAAGGCCTGCGTAGTGCAGCGTGGTACTTCCATGCTCATATTAATGAACGATTCACCGCTGAAAAAGAAACTATTGTGGCGCATTATTCTCCAATTTCGCCCCAGGACTTTAACGAAGGCGCATTTGATATCGCCTGGTTTGAGGAGGCGTATGAGGCCGTCGGTGAGGAGCGGTTCAGTCTGCTGTACGATTGTGCCAAGTATATTTCCGGGGGAGCCAATCACCGCAGATCACAACTGTTCGCGGATGCAGCACTTGGGAAGCTGAAACTTGAAGACATGCGTGAATCCGTGGAAGAGAAGCGAAATAAAGATCATTTGTTGACCTACAGCCTGATTCCGTTTGCGGAAGAAAGGGAACAGGATCTGCGCGAGCGGTATGACTTCATTCAGAAGTTTCTGATGCAGAGCAAGCAGTTTGGTGCACAGCGCCGGGCTAGTGAAAGCCTGGTATCCCAGATTGCCCTTGGCAACCTTGCCCGTAATGCAGGATATGCTGATGTTACCCGGCTGATGTGGGATATGGAAGCTCGCAAGCTGGATGAGATGAAATCCTATTTTGAGCCGCATGAACTGGATGATAGTACTACAGCCCAATTGGTCATTGATGAAGAAGGTCAGCCTGAAATGGTCATCGTGAGCAAAGGGAAGACACTTAAGTCTGTACCTGCCCGGTTCAAGAAAGATGGTTACATCACCGAATTGAAAGAATTAAAGGCGGATCTGGTGGATCAGTACCGCCGGGCAAGACAGGAATTGGAGCGTTCCATGACGGCTGGAACATTCTTCACACGTGAGGAAATCTCCAATCTGATGCAGAATCCAATCCTTCGTCCACTGGTTCGCAGCCTTGTATTCCAGGCTGGTGACAAATTGGGACGCTTCGATGTAACTTCTGGTGGTCTTATTGCTCCAGATTCGGCGGGTACAGATAGCTCGATTCAAACCTTGGCGGAACAGGATACATTGCTGATTGCACATCCATTGCATCTGTTCCAGAGTGGAAGCTGGAGCGAATTCCAACGGGATCTGTTCAACCGTCAGGAACGGCAGCCATTCAAGCAGGTGTTCCGTGAGCTTTATCTTCCTAACGAGGACGAGTTGGCCAACGGTACAGTATCCCGCCGGTATGCCGGTTATCAGATTCAACCCAAAAAGGCGGTTGCCCTCCTCAAAGCACGTCAATGGACCGTCAGTTATGAGGAAGGCCTGCAAAAGGTTAGCTATGAGCATAATCTGATCGCCAATCTCTATGCCATGGCAGACTGGTTCTCGCCCGCAGATACAGAAGCACCTACTCTGGAGACGGTGCAGTTCTATGATCGGAAGACGTATAAACCTGTCGCGTTAAAGGATGTACCGCAGGTCTTCTTCTCAGAAGTCATGCGTGACATCGATCTGGTCGTTAGTGTTGCCCATGTTGGCGGCGTAGATCCGGAAGCCAGCTTGACCACGATTGAGATGCGTCACGTGATTGTGAATGAGTCGCTGCGTCTGTTGAAGGTCGATAACGTACGTCTCGATGGAAATTATGCTCGAATTGATGGTGAACTGGGAGAGTATGCCGTTCATCTGGGCAGCGGCAATGTGTTCAAACAGGCGACGGGCGCACTTCATATCGTACCTGTGCATAGTCAGCACCGAGGCAGGATCTTCCTGCCATTCCTGGATGAAGATCCGAGAACGGCTGAGATTTTGTCCAAAGTGATGCTGCTTGCTGAAGATAAAAAAATCAAGGACCCGCAAATTCTGGCACAGCTTCAACTATAGGAACCGATTGTGCCGCCCCGTTTGGGGCGGTTTTTTTACGTGTTATTCCGAAATCCAATGTAACCAGTGGGGAGAAATGAATGGAATCAATTATACGTTGGAGGAGGGAAAAGTAAAGAAACATCCAACATAAAAGCAGCTGAAGAACCTATTAAAGGGGACCTCAGTTGCTTTTTAATTTTCTATTTATTTATTGGCCGGAATGGTTCCGGTTTCAAAAAGACTTTGGACCCAGGGGATCGCGGAATATTCCTTAATCTGATAATTAATTGAATTAATTGGTTGAACGGATATGGGCCCATTTGACTGTTTTTAAAGGTTAAGAAATTGTTCAACAATAGTTACGGAAATGTAAATAATTCGTTTTCTTGTATTGTTATTTGAACTCGAAGAGGGGTGATGCGAAAGAACTAGAAACGTGTGGAACGCTTTTTTACCAAATTTAAGGGGGTGTAATCTGCGAGCAGGTCGGCTATCGTTAGGAAACGAAATTGCTGTCTTGCTTGCGAGTTGCAGTTTCAGAAGCTCTGTGCAAGATAACCTGAATGCTTGAAAGACTGGGATTAAGCCAGTACGTATTCCCTTGTATACATGTATTCAAGATGTATGCAGAAAAATGATCAAGAGAGAAGGAGAACTTACAACATGAACAGAAGACTCAATCTGATTTTCCTCAAACGATGGTTTATGCTGTTAATCATCGTGGCAGTAGCGGCTATGCCGTTGCACGCCTTCGCCGCAGAAGCGGAATCCGGGGCTGATCGCCCATGGATGAACAAATCCCTGTCTGCGGAGGAGCGTACAGCGTTGTTGCTCAAGGCGATGACACTGGAGGAGAAAGTCGGATTCGTTACCGGTAAAGTAAATAACTATTATGGTTTCTATAATGATGGACTGGAGCGCCTCGGCATTCCAGCGTTACAGATGGCGGATGGGCCTGCTGGGGTACGTGTGGCGAACCCAGATGTTCAGGACAAAAAGTCAACGGCACTGCCCGCACCAATTGCGCTGGCGGCTTCATGGGACACCGATCTTGCCAAGAAATACGGTGATCTTATCGGGCAGGAAGCACACGATACAACACATAATGTCGTTCTTGGCCCTGGGCTGGATATTGCGCGTACCCCATGGGGCTCACGTAACTTCGAATCCCTCGGTGAAGATCCGTTGCTCGCTTCCGGCATGGGTGCAGCGTATGTGAACGGGATTCAAAGTAATCCGGTTATTGCTACTGCGAAGCACTATATCCTGAATAACCAGGAGACGGAGCGTTTCACGACCAATGCAAAAGCAAGTGAACGTTCCATTCAGGAAATCTATGCACGTCCGTTCCAGGCGATGGTCGAAAAAGCGAATCTCGGTTCGGCAATGTGTTCGTTTAACCAGGTGAACGGTACATACGCTTGTGAGAACAAGGAGATGCTGACCAATGTCCTTAGAGACCAGTTTGGCTTCGAAGGGTTCGTCATGAGTGATTACGGTGCAAACTTCAGTACAGCCAAATCTGCCAATGCGGGTCTGGATCTGGAGACACCGGGAGAGCCTTATGGCAAATGGGGAGACAAGCTGCTCGAAGCTGTAAACAACGGCGAAGTTAGCGAACAGACTATTGATGAGAAGGTTAGACGGATTTTGCTTCAGATGTTCGAGAAAGGGCTGTTCGACAGCCCTGTAACGAATACACAGATCAATGCGAAGAAAGATGGCAAACAAGCACGTGAAATTGCGGAGCAGAGTATGGTGCTCTTGCAAAACAACGATAATACGCTGCCATTGTCCAGCAAAAACATGAAATCAATCGCTGTCATCGGACCAGATGCAGATAACGCATCTGCTGCTGGTGGAGGTAGCAGTATGGTTAACCCGACGTATACCGTAAGTCCACTGCAAGGTATTCGTAATCGTGCTGGTAACGGGGTGGATGTAAAATATGCAGCTGGAACTGATCCGATCTCTGCAGGGGATGCATTTAACGGTCCTTCCGCTGTTCCATCCACACTCCTGTCTCCGGCAAATGCCGAGAAGAGCGAGCAGAACTATGGTACGGAGAAAGCAGAGTATGGTCTGCGTGCCGAATACTGGACCAACACGAACATGGAAGGTGATCCTTCTCTGGTTCGTACAGACAATCAGGTCAACATGAATCTTGGATTTTACAACTATGAAGGGTTCAACGCTCAGTCATCCAAGCTTCCGGTGACACCAACGAAATTC
The DNA here is from genome assembly GCF_042674385.1 of Paenibacillus sp. NPDC056933. NCBI lineage: Bacteria > Bacillati > Bacillota > Bacilli > Caryophanales > Paenibacillaceae > Paenibacillus > Paenibacillus sp. NPDC056933. The sequence goes on from NZ_JBHUQN010000001.1 coordinate 46,597, forward strand.
AACAGTAAAATGTCCGCTCGTTGGACGGGTTCCATTACGGCACCCAAAACGGGTGAATACAAATTGTCTCTAACGAGTCTGGGCTCTGCGAAATTGTACGTGGATGATCAACTGCTCGTAGACAATCAAGGTGAAAATTTGAGCACGACCAAGAAAGAAATCACGTTAGAAGAAGGCAAGTCCCACAACATTCGCATTGAATATCGTACCGATTTCCCGGTACAGTCGAGTCATGATATGGGTGCCCAAGTTCGTTTCGGCTGGGAAGCACCTGAAGATGCTGTGGATGCCAAGATGCAAAAGGCAGTTGATCTGGCCAAAAAATCGGATGTCGCGGTTGTCGTGACACGTACGTACGACAGTGAAGGTTATGTAGACCGTTCCGATCTGGAACTTCCGAACAACCAGGAGCAGTTGATCCGCGAAGTGGCGGCAGCCAATCCCAAAACGATTGTGGTACAAATGAGTGGGCGCGCCGTGGAAATGGATTCTTGGCAAAAAGAAGTGCCATCCATTGTTCAAGCCTGGTATGCAGGTCAAGAACAAGGTAACGCGGTCGCACGGGTTCTATTTGGTGATGTGAATCCATCCGGCAAACTGCCCGTGACGTTCCCGTCTGATGATTCACAGACCCCGGTATCCACTGCGGAACAATTCCCAGGTGTGAATGGGGTGGGCAACTACTCCGAGGGTATCTTTGTAGGGTATAAAGGATATGACAAAGAAGGCATGACACCGGCGTTTGCTTTTGGACACGGATTGTCTTACACGAACTTTGACTACCGTAACCTGCATGTGAAAAATACAGGCAAAGGTGATAAGGCAACGGTAGAAGTATCCCTGAACCTGCGTAATACCGGTAAAGTTACCGGTGCAGAAGTGGTACAGGTCTATGTTGGCAATCTGCCAACCAAGGTGGAGACACCGGAGAAGCAGCTTGCTGGCTGGGCGAAGGTCGATCTGAATGCTGGCAAGCAGCAGCGTGTCAATATTCAACTGGATCGCAGTGCACTGTCCTATTGGGATGAAACGTCGCATGAATGGGTAATGCCTAAGGGTAAAGTCCAGGTGTATGTTGGCAGTGCATCGGATGATATTCGTCTGACAGGCAGTGTGAATATCGGAAGCAAGTCTGGTAAATAAAAGTTATAAATGAGTCGTGGCCGAATGGCCGCGGCTTTTTCCAATCAACGTGGGAGGAGAGTGATGAGTGATGAACATAGGCTGGCGAGAGCATCCCAAACGATGGATCATCCTATCAATCGCTGTTTGTTGTGTCGCCGTAGGAATCGGGCTTATCATCAACCGAAGCGAATCACCTGTTCCACCGCCAGTAGAGGACAAGCATGCAGAGGCTGAAGTCTGGCTGACGACGGGAGATCAGCAACATTTGCTGGAACCGCAACCAGCGATCCCTATAGCAGATAACCACGATGCTGGCACAACCTCCGTTGATTCCGCATCACAGCAGGCGGAACATTCCCGGTTGGAGTTCACCATACGAATTGACCCGGAGAAGACCTATCAGACCATGGATGGATTTGGCGCAGCTATGACGGGTTCGTCGGCACATCTGATCAACCAGCTCCCAGAGGAACAGCGAGAACAACTGCTGAAGGAACTGTTTACGACTGAAGGGCTGAACATGGATATGGTGCGTCATACGATTGGTGCCTCGGATTATTCGGTGGATGAATCAGGTCAGGCATCAAGTTATACCTATGATGATATCGCGTCAGGCACGGATTACAACATGGAACATTTTTCGATTGATAAGGATCAGGAAGTCGTGAAGATCTTGGAGCAGGTAGCTCGATTAAAGTCGGACCTTAAAGTGTTGGGCACACCATGGACGGCCCCGGCCTGGATGAAATATGGGGAGAAGACCACGAACGGCTGGTATCTGGATTACAACGATCCCCGGGTGTATGAAGCTTATGCGCGATATTTTATGAAGTACATTGAAGCTTATCATGAGAAAGGCATACCCATCTACGGGATAACGTTGCAGAATGAACCGGAGTTTACTACAGCTGACTATCCAAGCATGAGTATGGACGCTGAGGAACAGGCGATGTTCATTCGGGATTATCTCGGTCCGGCTCTCAAAGATGCAGGACTGGACACGCGAATCATCGCGTATGACCATAACTGGGATCAGGCGGTCGAATACACCAGCAAGGTGCTTGAAGATGAGCAGGCTGCTGCATACATCGATGGATCGGCCTTCCATTGTTATGCGGGTGATCCGTCCGCCATGTCGGAAGTATATGATCGGTTCCCGGGCAAAGATATTTATTTTACCGAATGTAGTGGCGGGGAATGGAGCCCTGATTTTGGCGAGAATTTGAGCTGGCAGATGTCAAACCTCATGATCGGTGCTCCGCGAAACTGGACGAAGAACGTGCTGCTCTGGAACATCGCACTTGATCCGCAGGGTGGACCAACCAATGGCGGCTGTGCGAACTGTCGTGGGGTGGTGACGATTGATCCCGAGAGCGGTGAGATAACCCGGAATGTGGAGTATTATGCATTGGGTCATATTAGCAAGTACGTTCGTCCAGGAGCTGTTAGGATCGATTCTACGCAAGAACAGGGCAAGATCGAGAACGTCGTTTTCCACAACCCGGATGGAACCATGGTGATGGTTGCAGCTAACACGGGAGAGGCAGAAGTTTCGTTTGATGTAGTCCTGGACAGAGATTCGTTTCGATACTCATTACCTTCCCACTCGGCAGCAACATTCCGCTGGAATCCGGAAATGGCGGTAGAAAGTTGACTCAAGTTTGGCAATGATGGGTACAGATTGGAGGTTGGACATGTTAATCGCTTCATATCGTGAACAGGATCATGACAAGTTGGTCGAGATTTGGGAGAGCGCAGTTCGGGCAACACATACCTTTCTGGAAGAACATCACATTCAGTTCTATAAAAAAGTGGTGAGCGACGTATTGCAGCAAAGGCAAGTCGAGGTGTGGGAAGCGTTGAATGCTGACAATGAACCCGTTGGTTTTATCGGTTTGGATGATAACTTTATCGAGATGTTGTTTGTAGACGTTAGTCAGCATGGACAGGGTGTGGGACGTCTTCTGGTTAACCATACCCTTAACATCAAAGGCCTCTACCTCAAAGTGGACGTCAACGAACAGAATACCGGGGCAGCCCGTTTCTATGAGAAAATGGGATTTGTACAAATAGGTCGTTCCGAATTGGATGGTTCCGGTAATCCGTTTCCGCTGTTGCATCTGGAGATCAACGCAGATCAACCGATCAAGGCACAATGAAGTCAGTCCTTGATCTGGTCTTGTCGATCCAATCCGAACTCAAGAAAATTGCCGAGCGTTTCCGTACGACGGATCAAGATGCCGTGAACAATGCCCTTATGGCGGCGCTAACCGCAGCGCAGGCAAGCGGGCAACGCAGGGTTACCTGATAGAGTGCCTGCTTGTCGACCCAGAGCTTGGAGTCATGTGGTTGTTTAATACATGGCTAATAGCTAAGAGGGCAGACGGCTCTTCCGTGAGCCTGCCCACAGACAAACACCCCCGCAACCTTCATCGTAAGATGGAAGGGTTGCGGGGGTGTTTCAGATTTCCCTTACCGGTTAGCCGAGGTCGATAGACCGGGCCGGGAGGGGATCTTTTTTTCAAAGATTAGTGTGTCTCTTCGTCCAGAAACGGTTTGTTCACGGCATAGTACATAAAGCCCATCAGCAGCACACCGCCCACCAGATTGCCGAGCGTTACCGGAACCAGGTTGTGGATCACCCCGCCCAATGAGATGGTCCCCGGATGATTCAGTACCAGTGCAATTGCGAACGTACACATATTGGCGACGCTGTGCTCATATCCCGAGATGAAAAAGCAGAAGACAAAGAGCATCATGGCGAACATTTTGGCTCCATTCTCCTTCATGAACATTGGCACAAAGAACGCCAGACATACGAGCCAGTTACACAAAATACCCCGGAAAAAGAGCTGCATGGCCGGAGCCTCCATCTTGTGCTCTACGACACTTAGCAGAAAACCGTTCACTTGAGAAGAATCGAACAGTCCTGTCAGATAGATTAAAAGCGCAAATACCGCGGCACCCATCAGATTCCCGCTGTAACTGGCGATCCACAGCTTGACCACTTCGAACCATTTCAGTTTTTTGCGTAATGCAGCATACGTGTAGTAGAACGTATTTCCGGTGAACAGGTCACCGCCACCATAGGCGATCAGAATAATTGCCGCGCCGAACGTGAGGGCAGCCATAGGGTATGTAAAAGGGGAGTCCTCCATATAAAAGAAGTTACCCGTCTTGAACGCCACGATGACGCCAAACCCGATAAACATGCTGGCGAGCATGGAACGTGCAAGGTACCTGACCAAGCTTTGTTTGTAGATCTTGTGTTTCTTCAGCGCCAGCTTCTCGACGTTGCGTAAACCTTCCGTTTCCATAATTCTCCTCCAATAACGTGATGTCTTGTTTACATTATAACGAAAATATGGAAGTTGGGGAGGGGAGATTGGATTTGTGATTTTTATTTAACGGGATAAGGATACATGCAGCACCTGAGAATTTCTGCCTTCTGCTCTTCTGTACGCTCACGCGGGGCAAGTTCTTCTGCATAGGAACGCTCAAGTTTGTCGCGCATAAATATCTCTGCACGTTCATTTGGCCTGGAGTAGAGGTCTTTGGCGTACGCTCCGAAAACATGGACATCCTGTACTTTTTCCATCACACTGTTCAGTAGCGGGCTACCCGCGTAGAGCAGGGAATCGGTTTCTTCACATTCAAACTTGAGAAAAAGAAGAGCCTTCTGTAATGCATTAATCTCACCCTGGGTAAGGTAAACAGGCTTCGTAGTGTCTATTCCTGATTCTTTATTGCACTGATCAGGGTTCTCATAAGGTTCATGTGTATGAGAACGGTCGTCACGTTTGTTCATTGAATATCACCTTAATTCGGATGAAGTTCCCGTCTCGCAGATGCGCCAAAATCGGGATGGTATTGAAGTGACTCTATTGCGGACCTGGCACCAGAAACATGTTGATGTGCAACAAGAATAGCAAAGGCAGCCCATTTGACCAAAATATACGCATCCCCCTCCAGAACCTCCTGAGCCAATTGGATCTCGGCTTCTGTAATGGGCAATAACGCGAGAGTTTGTAAGACGTAGTTCTGTACATCCTCATCTTCTTCCGAATCTCGAACAAGTTGCGCGGCAGCATGAAGGATCTCATCCAGAAGAGCAGAGGAGCCTGCCATACCAAGAGCACGCCAAGCTTCTATACGTACCAGATCTTCTTCGTGTGAATCCAAGCCAACAGCGAGGACTTGGTGAATAAGGTGGTTATCCGTTTAGCTCAATCAGATCACGAAGTGCCTGCAGTTTTTCTTCTCCACGGACTGCGGCAAAATCGGGCTGTTTATTTTTGTTGTTGTCGTTGTCGTTATAATTCATATCAGACATATCCGATCATTCACCTCCTGAAGTATGTTAGGGCTGGGGCGGAAGAATGATTGGACGAGCAGCCAGGGCTTCCTCCACGATCTGTTCGGGTGTCAAGTCCCGATCATCCCAGAAAATCAGATTACTGATCTCCGCATAAGGCTGCTCTTGCTCTAACTCGTTTAGCATGTCATCCAGTTCATCCTCAGTTCCTTCGGCATTCATCAGCTTGCGAACCAAATCGATTAAATGCACATGGTTGGACATATTCATACCTCCTAAATGATTCATAGAGTGAACAATCTAGTCTTTCATGGGCTGATCCAATGGATCATACGTAACGAGTACTGGTAAAAATTTTGGCTCAAGCATCAGATTAAAGGTTTTTCCGTCTTGATCAGCATAAGAAATGAAATAGCTCCCAAAATGAGATTCATAGATGAAATCCCTGTATTGAAAGGAGCGTTCGGGGTACTTTATGTTCACATATAATGTTGTTACCCCTCTGGAAAAGGTCTCTTTCAACATCGGAATTTGGGCCAAAAGCATAATAGCGGCAAGAACAATGGCTATACGTTTAGCGAGACGGGTCAGATGGATTCCCCCCATTATCGAAAATGATTTTTACCCATTAATGAAGGTCCATCTAAAATCAGATGTCACTCCACGAGTATAGCAAGATTGCCAAACTGCTCGGCCTTTTCCATACGTTCGAATGCTTTCGCTGTATCCTGCAACGGATATATGCCATCGATTACAGGATGTATATCCTGTTGCTCCACCCAATGGAGCATCTGGACAAACTCTTCACGGCTGCCCATGGAAGTTCCAATCAGGCTGATTTGCGGGAAAAAGATGGAGCGGATCGGAACAGTCAGATCATCTCCCGAGCTTGCACCGTACATCACGATACGTCCACCTGGTCTGATTATATCAAAATATTTCGGGAACATGTCTTGTCCGATGCTATCCAAGATGAAGTCAACGGGTTCCAGATCGTTCTGCAAACTCCAATTGGTATGGCTATCCAATGCACGGGTAGCGCCCAGACGCAAGGCCTCTTTTCTTTTGGCTTCACTTCTGGAGGTGACGGTTACCTGGGCACCAGCAGCTACAGCCATGAGCAGGGCATAGGTCGCTACACCGCCACCGATGCCGGGAATGAGGATATGTTCACCCTCACCCTGCTTAAGTGCGCCACGAGTGAATAGTGCGCGATATGCGGTCAATGCCGAAAGGGACAACACGCCTGCTTCCGTCCATGATAGATGAGTGGGTTTTGGCAAGGCATTTCTGGCAGGGAGCGTAATATATTGTGCGAGCGTTCCATCCGCAGGTCCCCCTATAATATCAGGCACGATGGGTACGTCAACTGCGTGCTCCCAACCGAGAGTAGGGTGGATGATGACCTCATCACCCACAGATAATTCGTCTACACCTTCTCCAATCTCTACGATTACACCTGCTCCATCTGAACCAAGAATGAGAGGTGCGTCCTGTGAGGTACGTCCTGCCATGATGAACAGATCTCGATGATTGACTCCAGCGGATTTCAGTTGGATCTGTACTTCACCGGCTTCGGGTGCCCGAGATGTTGTCTCTGTATATTGAAGACCTTCAAGGCCGCTTTGGCCGGAATGTATAATAGCTTTCATTTTCACAATTCCTCCCTGTCTATATAAATACTTCACTACTGAGCCTCATTGTACAGATGGGGCAGATTCACGTAAAATGAACAAAAATGAATGTCAGTATCAATTCAGATCATAGATAACAAGCAGGTGATCAGGGCATGGATGCAGGAGATTTGAAAATATTTCAGACGGTTGCCCGTGAAGGCAGTATCAGCAAAGCCGCATTAGCGCTGAATTATGTGCAATCCAATGTAACAACGCGAATCAAACAGCTGGAAGAACAGCTGCAAGTACCACTGTTTCATCGTTCCAACCGGGGCATGTCGCTCACACCAGCGGGTGAGAATTTGCTTGGATATGCGGATAAAATATTACATTTGTTATATGAAGCGGAGCAGGCAACTCAGATCGGGAACCCACCCGCAGGGATGCTGCGTCTTGGTTCGATTGAGACGGCGGCCTCCAGTTTTCTGACGCCGCTGCTCGCTGAATACCGTTTATGTTACCCCGAGGTGCAGCATTCGTTAATTACAGGGGGTACACATGAACTGAATCAGAAGGTTATTCAACATGAGCTGCATGGAGCTTTAATATACGGACCGATCGACCACCCTGAGCTGAACTATATGAAAGTGTACGACGAGGAGTTGGTACTGATTGCCGAACCTGGAACCCATGAACTGCATGATGTACTGCGCAGACCCATGTTGTTTTTTGAAATAGGCTGTACACATCGCGCGCAGGCAGAAGCCTTTATGAAAGATCAAGGCGTGCACACCCTCAATGTCACGGAATACGGAACACTCGACACCATTATGAATGGCGTATCTGCCGGGTTGGGTGTGTCATTGCTTCCACGTTCCTCGGTTACGAAAGCAGAACGAAGAGGTGAGGTTGCAGTGTTATCTTTGCCTGATCCGTATCGCAGGTTGGAAGTAGGATTCGTGCATTCCCGGAGTGAGCATCGATCCGGAGCGCTGGGTGCATTGGTGCAGATGATGACGAAACAAGGACCAGAACAATAAAAGGAGTGAATAACCTTGAAGGATACAGAGCTAACGTTAGCGGAAGCATTTGATCAGGCGGAGTTTATTATAGGCGGCCATGGCAGCCGTAAAGTCAAAGTGCTTCAGGAAGTGCTGGCGCATGTGGATGGGGAACAATATAGTGATCATTATGGCAACGGTAAAATCATTGATCAATTCCAGCAGCAGATGGCTGACGTTCTGGGCAAGGAATCGGCTGTATTTTTCCCCAGTGGTACGATGGCACAGCAAATTGCCTTACGTATCTGGTGTGACCGCAAAGGTATCAAGCGGGTAGCTTACCACCCTTTATCTCACCTGGAAATTCATGAGGAAGACGGAATGAAGGAACTGCATCAGATTGAATCCATTTTACTAGCGGACAAGGACCGACTGATTCGATTGGAAGATGTAGAGGGGATGAACGAGGACATTGCCTGCCTGCTGCTTGAACTGCCTCAACGCGAGATTGGTGGACAATTGCCTGCATATGAAGAACTGGAGGCAATCTCGGCCTATTGCCGTGAACGCGGGATCAAGCTTCATTTGGACGGGGCACGTCTGTTCGAAATCACGCCTTATTATCAGAAGACACCAGCCGAGATTTGCAGTCTGTTTGATAGTGTCTACGTATCTTTTTACAAAGGCATTGGCGGAATCGCTGGGGCTATATTAGCAGGGGATACGGATGTCATGCAAGAATCGAAAATATGGAAACGGCGGCACGGCGGCGATCTGATCGGCCTATATCCATATATCCTCAGTTCTCAGTATTATTTCAATGAACGGATTGGCAAAATGGGGCTTTATTATGAGCAGGCCAAGGAACTGGCCTCCCTCTTGAATGGGTGTCACGGTATACATACGTTGCCAGAAGTGCCCGTCTCCAATATGTTTCACGTACATATTCCGTTGGCCCAAGCCGAGGTGGAGCGTATTCTGGCATCCATGGCTCAGCAATTCGACATAGGGATTACGTCATATTTGCAACAGACCAGTGAACAGAGTTGTGCCTTTGAACTCTCAACGGGGGATCGGTATCCGAATGTTCCCAAGGACAAGCTGCGTTCAGCACTGGAATGGCTGGATGAAGAGATGCGGAAACATGTGAAATAAAAGAAGCTGACCAAATCGATATGTATAGTTGCTCTATCCGTTTGTTGGATAGGGCTTTTTTTATGTTTTTAAAAGGGCACTCCTGCATGAATGGGCACTTGTCATTAGTCCAAAGTCCGGCTTTTATCTCGAAAATAGGATGAACGGATGCATGAACCTGTAGAGAAAACAGGTATGCAGGATTATTCCAATATTTTCTTTATCATGTAAAATATAAAAAAGGGAATATATTCCATTAGAAATAAAGGAGCGAAACTATACCGTTTATTGATTTCAACTTCATTTTAGGGAGAGAAAGGATGAATATCATGTTTTCACGTCAAAAATTTACGTTAGCTGTAATGTCACTTGCTTTATCTGTAACAATACTGGGAGGCAGTGCAGGATGGTCCGGAGAGGTGTCCGCAGCCGATACAACCGATTCAAGTATATCGATCAATGCCGTCTTATCAGACATGCCTTCGGAATTGAGATCATCCATTGAGTGGGTGTATACCAATCGCATGATTAAGGAAGGGTCAGTTAACCGGAAGAACCTGATCTATGACCAGATCTTTGCAGGCAAAGGCACCATCAATTATGTGGTTCGCTGGCAATCAACCAAGAACCTGACGCTGCAACAGCGCAAGGATATTGAGAAGATGCTTGGACGGCAAATGAACAACTGGACCAAGCATCTGAAAGGATACGATGGTTGGCCTTATGGAGATATTGCGGTTAAGGTTGTGGGTTGGGCTGTAGCCAATCCGGCACAAATTTTGGACAAGCAGTCCAGTGAAATGGTCTACACCACAACAACAGTGGATGAACTGAGCAAAACAGACCCAAGAATCCCGGCGGCTTTGCCGTATGCACCAAGTGAACTGTCGAGATTTGAGCACTTTACGAATCCGAACTATGTCTATCCAGGTGGTCTGGACAAGCGGTTTGACATGTATTTGTGGGGAACGTCCAACTTCGGCGGTGGTGCAGGCGGAGACTGGGGACAGCGGGTGTCCGATGATTACATTTTGAGTACCGTGAACAATAATGAAATACAAATTACCGAGCACGAGATTGGACATGGGTTCGGGATGCCTGATTTCTACGAAGCGCAGGATCGTCCTCCGGGTGGTTTCCCGTTACCGACGATCATGTGGGCGGGCAATTCATCGACGATTACAAATTGGGATGTATGGTTGCTTCGTTATACATGGAGCCAACTGAAGAAGGATACCGCCCGTTTCCCGATTACACCATCCACCAATCAACCTGGTAATGTAGCTTTGAACGCCATAGTGACAACCTCCTATGTTTCTCCTTGGGAAACGATTAATGCACTGAATGATGGTTTGGACCCGGCGCATTCCAATGACCGTACTCAGGCTGTGTATGGGAACTGGCCGGAGACGGGTACGCAATGGGTGCAATATGAATGGGATCGTGCGTATACACTGTCACAGAGTGATATTTACTGGTTTAAGGATAATGGGGGGATTGATGTGCCTCGCTCGTACAAGGTTCAATACTGGGATGGGAATGCATGGCGTGATGTGAGTAACGCCAAAGGTCTGGGCACACAGGCGAACACATATAATACCACGACGTTTGATCCGGTAAGCACGACAAAGATCCGTCTTCAGATGGTGGCAAATAATCCGGCCTCCACAGGCATTCTGGAATGGAAAGTTACAGGTGTCGCGTTATAAGATAGGATTCGATTAATGTGAAATGGCTGATCAGTGGCGAGAGTCCTGATTCAGCCTTTTTTTGCAGGAAAAGAAAGATAGGTGACGAAAGGTACTTTAATGCAGCAATAATGCAGCTTCTGTATCATCACGGCGTTAATAGTGAACATATTCGTGGACCACAATTTCATTGAGTTTCATGTTCAGGAACAGATGAAGTAACAGGCTAGTCGGAAGGGACCTGGACTCCATTGTAGCAATGGCAGATTAATAGGTGAAATATCTTTTAACCTCATCTTTGATACGAAAAAGATATCAATGAGCCTTTCCAGCGGAACTAAAACTTGCAGCTGTATTTAGGCTTGCTCATTGCTCCTGCATGTATTTGCGATAGAGGGCAGGTGTAATCTCCTCGAATTTTTTGAATGTTTTGATAAAATAACCCGATTCATTGAACCCCAGTTCATCGCTGATCTGCGACACGGGCATGTCTGTAACCTCCAGCAATTGTTTGGCCCACTTGATTTTGAGCCGTGCTATATAGGTTGTGAAGTTCTCACCCGTTTCCTTGGCGAACAGCCTGCTGAAGTAACTTGGACTCAGATGGCACAGTTCGGCCATTTGTTTGAGCGAGACCTGCTCACTTTTGTGACTGTGAATATATTCAAAAGCAGGCTGGAGCACCGGGCTAGAACTTTCCGTTTCGCTCGGACTGTTTTTGAGATAGGCATCGGCAATCGCATTGGTCATTTCTTTTTTGATCGACTCAATATTACGAATGGAGTATCCAGGCAGAATGGTGGACAGATTCAGAGACTCCTGATTCCCCGAAGCTTTCTCGAACATCTCCACCAGCAAATTTTTATTGAGCGCTTCCTCGACAATGTAGTTGCAGAGTAAAGAAAGCATGTTGGAGATTTTCACAACTTCTTCATAGGTCATGATAGGCAGCTGGTCATAATCGTCCCGTAATTCCTCCAGCTTTGCAGCATGCATAGGCACGTTCTTGGACGTGACGATCTGTTCCAGATCTGTCCCTTTCTCCGGGTCAGCGAGCTTCACTTGTCCTGCCATTACAGCACCGATATATTTTCCATCAATCGTGATTGGAATGGCAATGTCGACTATATTGAAATGACACAGATACACATAGGGTTCATTTAATCGAACAGCTTCCAGACCCCCGCGGGAATCACATTTTTGGCAGTAGGGAAGCAGTTCAGGATCTTTGCGTACCTTTTGGCAAAAGACTTGGCAGCTGCTATGACTGGTTACGGGAATGCCTTTATAGTCGACGGTTAGAATAGCCAGCTTGGTCACGGTGGCAAGAGAATCTTGTAGACGCTTCCATTTATTCAAATCAAGGATTTTATTGATATGCAGATACTCTTTAATCATGGGTGGAACCCTCCATAGCTAATCTGATGAATGATTTTGTTCGTTAAAAGTTAGCAAGTTGTACATATTAAGATGAGATAACAACGGGTAAATAGTGATGGGAGGTCAAAATTCAACCATCGCATGACAATAAGATACCATGATTCCACTAAAAAGCAAAAAATTACGATTGCAAATTATAATAATTTGTTATCAAAATCCACTGTAACCCGGACATGCATGAGTTATATTTAGACTTAATTATGAGCATCTAAAATTTAATGTATAAGTTCATCCAAGAGATACATCAGGTAGCTTGTTTAAGGCTTTAAGGCATGGCATCCAGGTAATTTATACGTAAGTGAACTTATATCATCCATAGGAGGCAATATTATGAGAAAAGCATTTATTAGCCCAACGAAATACGTGCAAGGTGAAGATGAATTATTGAACCTTGGTTACTTTGTGAAGTCCTTCGGGGAATCTGCATTGCTGATCGCACACCCTGATGATGTACAGCGTGTAAAGACAAAGCTCGATGCAACGGCACAAAAATTTAATATTACGTTTGTTGAAAGCGGTTTTAGGGGTGAATGTTCCCGTGAGGAAGTGGCTCGTCTGCAAGACATTGCAAAGGAAAAAGGATGCACATGCACCATTGGCCTCGGTGGTGGTAAAGCGATCGATGCAGCCAAATGTGTAGCCGAAGGTGATGCACTCATCATCTGCCCAACCATCGCTGCAACGGATGCACCAACAAGTCACTCTGCTGTGTTGTACACGCCGGAAGGTGCGTTTGATGACTACGCTTATTTCAAACAAAGCCCAAGTGTTGTTCTCGTGGATACAACGGTTATCGCAAACGCACCAACCCGGTTCCTTGTATCGGGTATGGGTGACGCGTTGTCTACGTACTTCGAAGCAAGAGCTACAGCGAAATCGTATTCTCGTGTGAACGCAAGTCTGCCAATGGGTTCCCGTGAAGGATACACCCCATCTGCGGTAGGTACAAATGCAGCACTTGCCCTTGCAAAACTGTGTTATGAAATGCTGCTGACTGACGGATTGAAAGCGAAAGTAGCCAGTGACAGCAATGTCGTGACTCAAGCGCTGGAAAACATCGTTGAGACCAACATTCTATTGTCTGGTCTTGGATTTGAGAGTGGCGGTCTGGCTGCAGCACATGCGATCCATAACGGATTCACCATTCTGGAAGGCACACATCACTATTTCCACGGGGAAAAAGTAGCCTTCGGTACGATTGCCCAGCTCGTACTTGAAAATGCCCCGACCGAAGAGCTGCACCAGGTGCTCGACTTCTGTCTTGAAGTTGGCCTGCCGGTATGTCTGGCAGACATCGGTGTAGATACGATCAGCCAGGAAGAGTTGCTAAAAGTGGCTGAAATTGCTTGTATTCCGGAAGAGTCTATTCACGCGATGCCTTTCCCGATCACCGTGACTGAAGTTGCCGGTGCGATTGCTACTGCTGACCGGATTGGCGCGGAGTACAAAGCTCGGCGGGAGGCGAAATAAATGAAGAAAATCATCAATCAGGCTGAACATGTGGTCATGGAAATGTGCAACGGAATTGCGCTCGCGCACCCGGAGCTTGAATTTTTGAGGAAATATAAAGTCATCAAACGCAGAGAGATTCAAGCTGACAAAGTCAGCCTTGTCAGTGGCGGCGGTAGCGGGCATGAACCGGCTCATGCAGGTTACGTTGGTAAAGGCATGCTGGATGCTGCGGTCTGTGGAGATGTGTTCGCGTCTCCTTCCCAGATTCAGGTGTACCAGGCGATCAAGGCCACAGCCAGCAAGAAGGGCACGCTGCTAATCATCAAGAATTACAGCGGCGACATGATGAACTTCAAGAACGCGGCGCATCTTGCAGAGGAAGATGGCATTGACGTGCAATATGTACGGGTTGAGGATGACATTGCTGTACAAGACAGTCTGTATACGGTTGGACGCCGTGGCGTTGCCGGAACCGTACTGGTGCACAAAATCGCTGGAGCCGCAGCTGAAGAAGGCCGCAGTCTGGCAGAGGTAAAATCCGTTGCTGAGAAAGCAGCACAGAACGTACGCAGCATCGGATTTGGATTTACTTCCTGTACCGTGCCTGCCAAAGGCACACCGACGTTCGAAATTGCCGAAGATGAAATGGAATTCGGTGTAGGAATTCATGGTGAGCCAGGTATTCGCCGCGAGAAATTGGTATCTGCGGATGAGCTTGCAGGCCGCATGGTTGAAGCGTTGCTTGCAGACATGAAGCTGGACAAGGATGCATCCGCTGAGATTGCTGTGCTTATCAATGGCTTTGGCGCGACACCTTTACAGGAGCTTTATCTGCTCAATAATTCAGTTCAGCGTGAGCTGGCACAGCGCTCAGGTCTGGGTGTAGCCACGACGTTTGTTGGCAATTACATGACGAGCATTGATATGGCAGGCGCATCGGTGACGATCCTGAAACTGGACGATGAACTAAAAACGTTGCTGTTCAAGGAAAGTGATACACCTGCGTTCAAAGTATCTGGCCCTCCAGTAGCACAAGTGGCATACTCCGAAGCGTTGGACGCAGTCGTGACTGAAGATGTTCCAGTATCCTATGAAGTGGAGACCCCAGCAGCGTCTGCGGTAATCAACAACAATCAGTTCTCCCTGGATAATATCGTCTACCTGATCGATAAGATGAGTGAGATCATCATTAAGAACGAAGTCCCGTTCTGTGAACTGGATTCCCATGCGGGTGACGGCGACTTTGGCATGAGCGTAGCGAAGGGCTTTAGACAACTTAAGCGCGAATGGAACCATATCGTGAACGAAGAGAAAACGAATATCGGTTCATTCCTCGATGCATGCTCTCTGGTCATTATGGAATACTGCGGCGGTGCATCCGGCCCCATCTGGGGTTCGGCCTTCCGGGCGGCGGGCAAAGCCGTAGGTGACAAGCAGCAATTGAATGTTGCCGAATTCGCTGATATGATGCAGGCGGCAGTACAAGGGATTCAATCGACAGGCGAGCGTTCCTTCGGACGTGGTGCCGTTGTAGGTGACAAAACATTGATCGACGCAATCGTTCCTTGTGCCGATGCCTGGACGCAAAGTGCGAAGTCCGGAGATGACTTCAAAACAGCGTTTGCCAAAGGTGCTGAAGCAGCAGTAGAAGGTGCGAAGAAAACAGAAGACATCGTGGCACGTATGGGCCGCGCGGGTGCTGTTGGTGATCGCAGTCTGGGCTACCCGGATGCTGGCGCATATGCGCTGGGGGTTATTTTCACAGAGCTATCCGAGTCCATGAAATAAATATATGCTATGGGTTTGTCTGAAACCACTAGTGCAATTCAGCGAGAATGAAATCAAGCGGCGTATCGCTTGATTTCATTCTCGTTTTTCTTCCCAGTTTGCCGATGGTTCACTTAAATGTACAATGATTATTCGAGGTGATTACAATGGATTAGCAAAAATTAAAGAATATTATTGATGTGACACTGTCCGCTTTAGAAATCACAGACCACAAAAATAATTCTTTACCGATCGTTCTCAAAATGATATAGTAACAGCAAGTTAGATCTAACTTTGTTTTTTTGCGATTTTGAGAACGTTCGTTCTAAAATGGTTTTGCAAGCTTATCTACACTAATCTGAATAATCTGAGGGAGAGAATAAGATGAAATACACAGTGATCACAGGAGCAAGTTCAGGGATTGGATATGAGACGGCATTGGCCTTTGCTGCACGCGGCAAAAACTTGATTTTGGTAGCTAGAAGATTGGATAAATTGGAAGAACTTAAGTCAGCAATTCAGGATATTGATCCTGCTGTAGATGTTATTGTTCATACAAGTGACCTGTCTGTTACAGATCAGGCTTACACGCTGTACGACAATTTAAAAGAATACCAAATTGAGACGTGGATTAACAATGCAGGGCTCGGTGAAGGTTCTTTTGTAGCAGAACAGAAGCTGGATAAGGTTGAAACGATGTTGCGTGTTAATATCGAATCCTTGACCATCCTTTCTACACGATATGTAAGAGATTATGCTGATGTAGAAGGAACTCAACTCATTAACGTCTCATCCGCACTTGGATATGCCATTGCTGTTGGAAGCGTCGCTTACTCTGCATCTAAATATTACGTGAGTGCCTTCACAGAAGGGCTGGCCAAAGAACTCGAACTGAAAGGTGCAAAGCTAAAGGCAAAAATTCTGGCACCAGCTATAACGGAAACGGAATTCGTCAAGAAATCAATAGATGCTGAGGAATTTGATTACAAAGTAAACATGCCTAGGTACCATACTGCCAAACAAATGGCGGGCTTCATGGTGGATTTGTATGATAGCAACGAAGTGGTAGGGATTGTAGACCAGAACTATGATTTCAATCTGAGAGGCCCAATCTATCCAATCATTTCAGAATTTTAAATTCAATTCGACGAAGATTCGAGCATTGTAATTAGCATATCGTTTAGCAATGGCACCGATGAGACCTCATGGCATATATCGTAAATCATGGTGTACAACGGATCGTTGTGCGCCATGATTTATTCACAAACGTTTAATGTCTTCACAAGGTGTATGTTGGTTTAAGGTATTCGCATCAACTCTGATTTAATTAGCAAAGGAAGAGGATGGATCATGAGAGCAGCACAAATACGGAAATATTCAAAAAAAATCCAGGTGGAATTAAATGATGTAAGCATACCACAGATCAATAGCCGTGAGGTGCTTGTCAAAGTAAAAGCAGCAGGTGTAAATCCGTTGGACATTCTTAATATGAATGGTAGCGTTCGGTTGATTGCCGATTATGCGTTGCCATTAACTTTAGGAAATGAACTGTCTGGTACAATTGAAGCCATTGGTGATGATGTTTTGAATTTTAAGGTGGGTGACCCTGTCTATACGAGGCTGCCACTTGCTAAAATAGGTGCTTTTGCCGAATATGCGGCCGTGAATGAAGATGCTTTATCCATCATGCCTGAACATCTATCTTTTATTGAAGCTGCTGCAGTCCCCCTTACTGCCTTAACAGCTTATCAGGCATTGCATGATGTACTTGCTGCCCAGCCGAATAAAAAGCTATTCATTCCTGGAGGGACTGGCGGCTTTGGCGCTATGGCCATCCCCATTGCCAAATCTATGGGATTACATGTTATTACAAGTGGCAGTGAAAGAGGCAGATCTCGTGCAATGTCGATCGGCGCTGATCAATTCATTAATTATAAGACAGAGAATTATGCTGACGTCCTATCCAATATTGATTATGTCATTGACACTTTGGGCGCTAACGAGATCAAAGCTGAACTAGGCATTTTGAAACCACAAGGGAAATTGGTCTCATTAAAAGCCGGGCCTAATTATCGCTTTGCGGTTGACTATGATTTTCCGATGTGGAAAAAAGCTTTATTTGGTTTAGTCGGTGCTCGCTTAGATTCTTTAGCGCGTAAGTATCAGAATGAATATCGATTTTTATTTGTACAAGAAAGTGGAAGTCAGTTACAGAAAATCACTACACTTGTTGAAAATGAAAATATCAAGCCTTCTATAGATACAACGTATTCGTTTGAAGACATTAACAAGGCGTTGATTAAGGTGTCGACGGGTCATTCCCAGGGCAAAGTGATTGTAACCTTCTAGACAGGAGGAATCCAAATGGCCAGAAGCAAAGAGTTCGAAGAGTCCATCGTATTAGATAAAGCGATGAGACTTTTTTGGGAACAGGGCTACGAAAAGACATCCATGACCGATCTTGTCGGGCATATGGGAATCCATCGCAGAAGTTTGTATGACACATTTGGCAACAAACACACGCTGTTTCTAAAAGCAGTAGAGCTTTATGATCAACAAATTAGCACCGCACTTGCAGCAGGGATAAAGCGTTCCGAAACGGCAACGGAAGCACTTCAGTTTATTATGGGCTTCTTGATCGCAGGAGAAGAGAATCCAGCTTCTGGTTGCTTAATCGTGAATTCGACGGTGGAACTTTCTGCCCGTGATGCAGATATGAATAATAAATCCATGGAGATGTTTGCAACTGAAGAACAATTATTCAGGGATATTATTCTGTGGGGGCAGCAAGACGGTGAGTTCACATCAGAGTACGATACTGGGGAATTGGCGGAATATGTGCATAATGTAGCGGTAGGGTTAAGGGTCATAGCCAAAACTTCGATTACCAAAGAAAAACTTCTTCGTATAGCTAATCTATCGATCCAGCTTATCGTAAAATGAAATTTTTTTCACAATATTAGAATGTTCGTTCTACTATTTATTTCTATATAAGAGGTGAGCTAAACTATGGGAAGGACAGTTCTGATCTCAGGAGTATCCGGTGGGATCGGCAAAGAGTTGGCAGATCGTTTCGCCAAGGGTGGACATAATATTGTGTTGGTAGCTCGCAGCGAAGGTAAAATATTGGATCTTGCGCAGGAATATCAGAATAAATACGGTATTCAGGCGACAGTCATTGCCAAGGATGTTGCCGCACCGGGTGTACCGGAGGAGATTTTCAACGAGCTTAAAGAGAAGAAGATCGTTGTTGACTATCTGATCAACAATGCTGGATTTGGTTTATTCGGGACTTTTATGGAGACGGATATGGAGCAAGAGATAAATATGATTGACATCAATATCAAGTCTCTGACGGTGATGACGAAGCTTTTCCTGCCGGATATGATCAAACGTGGACATGGTGGAGTGATGAATGTGGCTTCGTTGGTGGTGGACCTATGATGTCGGTGTATTACGCGACGAAGGCTTATGTGCTATCCTTTACCGAGGCTTTGGAGAATGAAGTAAGCGGTACTGGAGTTACTGTGACGGCACTATGCCCAGGGCTGACATCTACAGGGTTTGTTGATCGTTCGGGTATGGGTGCCTCCAAGATGGTGAGGGGTGCGATCATGGAAGCCGGGCAGGTCGCTGAAGAAGGATATCGAGGCTTTTTGCGCGGTAAGACGTTAATTATGCCAGGTGCCCGAAACCGATTCATCGCGTTCATGCCGCGGTTGTTACCTCGTAAGATAATGACCCGCATGATTAGATCCTCACAGGACAGAACGAATCATTAATCCGAATGAGATATGAAAACACTGAACGATAGCGTATGCTTTCGAAGCAGCCTTCTCCCGAATGATTAGGTTAACCGGAATCCTCCTGGTTGACCTTTTTTGTAATTGTCATGCGATTACGGAAGGCAGAAATTGGCATGAGTCTGCGAGATAGTGTAATCTGTAGTCAAGTACATAGGTAGCCGAGATTGAACGAGAAGGGATTGGGATGATTCGATGACGCAAAAAATCTATTATGACTCCGCGTACACACGGGAGTGGCATACACAAATTACAGGTAGAGTGGACAAGGAAGATGGCATATATGTCACACTGGCGGAAACAGCTTTTTACCCACATGGAGGTGGACAACCTTGTGATCTGGGGCAGATCGGTGGCATTGCCGTACTGGATGTGATCAGTGAGGACGGTGAGGTCTTGCATAAGCTGGAGCGTGCGCCCGAGCAGAATGAGGTGGATTGCCAAATCGATTGGCAGCGCAGATTCGATCATATGCAGCAGCATACCGGGCAGCATTTGCTGTCGGCCATTACGCTGAAGCAGGCAGATGCGATGACGGTCAGTTTTCATCTAGGGACAGATTATATCACGATTGATGTGGCCGCAGCCGAACTGGGAGCGAACCAACTGGCTGCAATTGAAATGGAGGCCAATCAGCAGATTTACAGGAATGCCAAAATCAACAGTTCCTGGGTCACTGCGGAAGAAGCGGCACGTCTGCCTCTGGTAAAGCAGCCTTCCGTAACCGAAGATATTCGCATCGTGGAGATCGAGGGTGTGGAATATAATGCTTGCGGTGGAACACATGTGTCAGCCACAGGTGAGATCGGGATCATTAAACTGTTGAAAACCGAGAAAGTGAAAGGCGGCACCCGGATTTATTTTAAATGCGGATACCGGGCACTGAATGAGTTCAATGCCGCGCAGAGCGTGCTTACCGGGATTACAGCCAAATTGAAGACCAGCCGGGAAGAGCTTGCGGAGCGAATCGATAAAATGGAAGCAGAACAAAAGCAGCTGCAAGCAGAGCTGAACGCTGTGAAAACTTCGAATGACGCTTATTATGCGCAGGAGCTTTTATCTGCACGGGAAGGGCTTGTCATTGCCCAGATTTTTGAGGATAAATCGCTCAAGGATATGCAGAGTCTGGCTACCAAGCTAACGTCAGAACATGAGGGACTTGTGCTCTTTGCGAGCATCTCGGAGGCTAAAGTCGTTCTGGCACAGAACGGACAGCCGCCGGAGT
Organism: Paenibacillus sp. NPDC056933; assembly: GCF_042674385.1. Lineage (NCBI taxonomy): Bacteria > Bacillati > Bacillota > Bacilli > Caryophanales > Paenibacillaceae > Paenibacillus > Paenibacillus sp. NPDC056933. The sequence goes on from NZ_JBHUQN010000001.1 coordinate 67,163, forward strand.
GGGCTTGCGGACCTTTCTTCAAGGGTAATCTCGGAGCCTACCAAGGCAAAGGCGGCGGCAGCGACAAGATTGCTCAGGCGGGCTTTGCCAGCAGCGAAGATGCCATCGCATTTTATGAATTTACGAAGGACCAACTGGGACATCACTGATCTACAAGCCGGCTGATCGATATGATATTGTGCGCTCAGCGCAGCGCATCGTGAGGCGAATCACGCAAGCAGAGGAGGTCCCCATAGATGACAGAACGCATTCCGTGTATACGAGAGGGGTGCCCAAATACGATTTTGCCAGCAACGGCTGCCAGAACAGGCGGATACTGCATGCCGTGCAAGCAGGGGATGGAACGCGAGGCACAACAAAAATACATTGAAGCCAATCGGCGCGATGTGAACTTGTATGAGGGAATGACGGACCCTGTGGAGATTTTGAAAATCATGCATACTCGCCAGGCTCATGACCCACTGATCCGTTATGTACCATATGAGGAATCCCGAGAACAGGTATATCTGTCCTTGTCTATGGAGCAGCAAGCCCTCATGATCGATTATGCGATGCAACGGATTCGTACAGGGGATGAGGATACGGGTAAAGATATTTTGGTATATCTGGTTTGTTACCATGATACCTCGTTGTCCGCACAGATTCCGGAGCTGTTGGAGCGCGAAATCTACTACCCTGTCATTTTGTATAAGAGTGCCTCGGCCGAAGTACGTGATCAACTCTTGCAGCAGGTGAACACCGATGATGAGAATCGGAATAACCTGTTGCTCATGCTTGCCTATATTGGTGACGAAGTTGTCGTACGTCAGTTCCAGCAATGGAGGCAGTCTCCACCTCGCTGGGCAGATCAGCTGCATGTCGCCCCAGAGAACTATGCAACCGAAGCCGGTTGGGAGTTGACGAGTGAAGGCCAGCGCAGGGATTTATTCACCACCCCAAGTTATTCACTCTATAAAGTAAAAGAGAATACAGGGTCTGACGACACCTCAACTGGCGATCCAATCACCATGCTTCTGCCCAGTGCCGATAACTGTAAGTGGTGTGGCAGCCAGTTAACAACCTTAATTGATCTGGATGTACAGCATCCAGCATTGCAGGACGTTGCTTGGAACAGCGAGCGACTTCAAGTGCAGACTTGCGTGATATGCAGCTGTTACGGCGTAGTTTATATGGAGATGGATTCAGCAGGTGAACCGTTTTGGAGTGAGCATAATGTGCTGCCGATGTGGGTAGATGGTCTTGACCCGGATGACTATGTTAAGCTTACACCGGATGCAGGTCGGCAGTTTCGGATAGCGACTGCACCGCGTCAGGCGTTCCATGCCAGTGAGTGGGCAATGGAGCCTTCTTCATCCCAGATTGGCGGCCATCCTGGATGGGTTCAGGATGCGGAGTATCCAAATTGTCCATGCTGCTCTTCGAGGATGAGGGCCGTTGGTCAACTGGACTGGAGCGAGGTTGAGGAGTATGGGGATGGTATGTATTACATGTTCATTTGCGAGCCATGCCAGATGACTGCGGTATCTTACCAACAGTCCTGATGAAGGAAGCAAAGATCTGATATTTCATAGATGGAATTCAGAAGTTGTAAAGACAGTCGAATATTCAAAAGGGGCTATTCCGTATTTAGAACATTACGGAAAGCCCCTTCGTATGACCAGGGGGATGTCCATAAGTCATGAGGATGACACTGGACGCCCCTTGTTCACATTATTTTGGTCTAACGAACCTGACACACGTTATTTGCACCCATTTGCACCATGCTGAGATGTAACGAATTACAGAGACGTTATTTCATCGATGGGGTCGATTATAAAGCTTTGACGCCGTTGTTACACCGAAATAACGTCACTGAGATTCGTTAAAGTTTGTATTTCTCGAGAATCGGCCATTTAAGGTGTAACAGATTCGTTAGCGTCTTGGCCAAATGGAGAAATGAAAATTTAAGATAGTCGCACTATTTGATCGTATTCTCTAACGCTTAGAGTTCTGCCGATGCCTGAGTCAGAAGACGAGTCAACCATTCATAGTCCGGCGTATCTTTTTCCTTGATTTTGATGGTTTTGCGTTCTGCTGGGCCTTCGAATATACCATCTGGCAGGTCAAGCCCGGTTGCATTGAAGATCGTGAAGGATACTGCCGGCTTGGACGGGGAGATGACCGCCGCGTATTTACCGTTTTTCAGGAAATGAGGTTTCTTGTACTGCACACGTTCCTGTACTTCAGGGATCGACTCATGTACCAACTCCCTCAGTTTGCTTGCAACCTGGACTTGCCAGGGAACCGGAATCTGTTCGATAAATTCAGTGACTTCCGCATTCATATTCATGCTTGTCCACCCTCCACATTGATCTGATTATGTGCTTCCCATTCCGGTCGTAGAATGCCCATCCATAGGCGATCGTAGCGTTTGCCGTCACGATACACAGCTGATCTGGCGCGACCCTCCAGCTGAAAGCCGACCTTCTCATAGGCACGGATGCCCTTTGCATTATAGGCGATGACATCCAGACCTACCCGATCCAGATTCAATTCATGGAAAGCATACCGCAAAATAAGATTCAACGCTTCCGTTCCGTACCCTTTGTTGCGATGCTCTGCGAGCCCGATGCCAATGGCAAGCTGTCCGCACCGGTTGTTCCATTCAATGCTGTGAATGACAACGAATCCGATCAGTTGTTCATCCTCACGTGTTCGAAGCCGGAAGTAAACTTCCTTGTCCTTCGTCTCACCTTCATCTTCAAGTTGCCTTTCCGAAAAAGGAATGGCAATATCCGTATCCACATTTCGCAAATATTCGGGATCTTCATTCCATTGCAGCATGGTCTGCACGTCTTCTGCGCGGGGCGGAGTCATTTTCAATCGTTTGCTATAAAACAGATTTTCAGTCGATAGTGTCATGGGGGTCTCCTTTGAATAAGTTAAGTTTGCTTCACCTCAAAACGTCGATTAACTACATAGCTGCTACGCAATATTCTTCGCTCCTTTTGGTTTCAGATAGCCTCACTATAATGGAAATTTCAGGGCATCACAATAGACATTTCATTTGTGTTTTTGAAGTTGTTGTCAGAAAACCTGTCATGGTAGTACTATATAAACCATAGACATGTAACCAGTGATACAACACACAACAAAATTGTCGGCAGGAGTGGTAGATATGGAGATCAAAGTAGACGATCTGAGCGGCCATCAAGTCATTGGATTGATTGCAGAACATTTGCAGGGCATGGCAGCAGATTCTCCGCCGGAAAGTATTCACGCCCTGGATCTGGATGGATTAAAGAAACCTGAGATTACATTCTGGTGTGCATGGGAAGCGGATGAGCTGCTCGGCTGCGGTGCCATGAAGGAGCTGAATTCGGAGCATGCAGAGTTGAAGTCCATGCGGACAGCCAAGGCTCACCTCAGAAAAGGCGTAGCGAGACAAATCCTTGCCCATATTATCGGGGTTGCCCAGAATCGGGGGTATCAGCGGATCAGTCTGGAGACAGGTTCGATGGATTCTTTTATCCCGGCGCGGAAGCTGTATGAGGACTTTGGATTTGTTTACTGTGAGCCATTTGCAGATTATCGTTTGGACCCGAACAGCGCCTTTATGACGAAGGAATTATAGATTGCATGATAGGCAGAAAAACATAGCGGGAACACAGGAAATCAGCATGCTGTTACATACAGGCCGCTGGTTTTTTTTTGCATGGGAATAATTGTTTTGAGAAGTGGTGGATTGCAACAAATTATACATATTGGAGACCAAAGGAAGAGTAGAATGTATTTAATTGAATGAATAGGGATGCTTACAGATTACATCGTATCATTATGGGGTATAAAGCCTAAGTCATGTCGCTATGCGCTTTGGGATGAATTGGCCATACGGAACTGCTGGGCTGAGGCATGGACAATAGGGTATACTGGACATTATGTTTATATAAACATGAAACAGGAATGCAGACGTTTTTTACATCAGGAGGATTGGAATTGGCTCAGACAGAAGGAACATTACAGAAGAAACTTAAACCAAGACATATTAGCTTTATGGCTATGGGCGGTGTCATTGGAACCGGAATTTTCAAAGGAAGCGCCGAAACGATTGGACTCGCAGGTCCGGGAGTCATTGTAACGTACATTTTTGCAGGATTATTGTTACTGGTTGTCATGGCTGCGATGGCGGAGATGGCTACGGTGTACAAGAACAAAAATATGAAAGACTTTGTGCAGGAAGCCTTCGGCAGCAGAGTCTCTTTTATCATGGGATGGATGTATTGTTTCCTATGGTTATCGGTTTGTGTAATTGAGGTAATTGCCGCAGGCAGCTTTCTGCAGTATTGGTTCACGGAAGTGCCACTATGGATACTGAGTCTGGCGTGCGCGCTGTTTATTATACTGATTAATCTGCTGAGTGTAGGCGTATTTGGGGAATTTGAATTTTGGCTGGCGGGTATTAAAATAGCCATGATTATTATTTTTATTATTCTCGGTGCTGGTCTGATCTTTGGAATTATTCCAAGTGACAATACACCATATTTGCAAAACTACACGCAAGCTGGCGGCTTCCTCCCGAACGGTTGGTCATCGATCTTCTCGGCTCTGCTGGTTGTCATGTTCTCTTATGGAGGTTCGGAGTTGATTGGTTTGACCTTAACGGAGACGGAAAATGCAGACAAGGTGATGCCCAAAATTGTGGGGAACTTCATGCTGAGAATCATTTTATTTTTCACGCTGCCGATTCTCATCATCTGTGGGCTCATTCCATGGAATGAGATAGGGCCTGAGAGCAGTCCCTTTGTACAGGTGCTCGCTTCCACGGGACTCCCGGGTGCAGCGCATATTATGAACTTTATTTTGGTGACCGCCGTTCTGTCTGCTGCGAATTCCGGCATTTACGGTGCATCCCGAATGATGCACTCCATGGCGGTAGGTGGTGAAGCACCGAAGGCGTTATCACAAACGAATCGGAGCGGCAGCCCGGTGAATACACTTCTGGTATGTGCGGTCATTCTGCTTGGAGGCTCCATGCTGGGACTGTTCGCACAAGATCAGCTCTTCCGCGTATTACTGGCGGTTCCAGGGTTTGTCGTAATGCTCGTGTGGATCTGTATTGCCACCTCACAGCTGAAGCTGCGCAAGAGATATCCAGTACAACCGACATTTAAGGTCTGGGGATTTCCTTACGTAACTGGAGCTGCTGTGCTGTGTCTCGGTGTCATTGCAGTCATGTTTGTATTTGATGAAGGTAATCGGTTCAGCATCAGCATCTGTTTGTCTGTCCTTGCTGTGCTGATTATCTGGTCTCTGATTCGATTCAGAAAGAACCACGGGTAAGAAGTTTAGTGTTTGTAGAAGCATCATAATAGCTATGCAGTAACAAGACATCTCAGCGTTCGCGCTGGGGTGTTTTTTTGATAAGGAAGGGGGTTTGATCGGAGCTGATTTGAACTAGGACGGTTATATTATGAATGAATAAGGGGTAATACGAACTAGATAAATAAATCGGGAGTAGCTACGAAATGATATTAACTCCTTTTATAACAAAGGGCTAGAGGTGCGTTTGAATCCTACATAAATCAGACTACTCCCTTGTATTCATATAACAACGAATATATTTTGAACGAGTTACCACATGACGACGATAAAAGTAACCCCGGAACAGCTGTTGTCCATCTCCAGACAGTTTGAAGCAGCCCAAAGGCAGGTTTTTCAGATGAACAGCATCCTGAAACAACACTTATTCGAGATCGAAAGACAGTGGGATGGCAGCACGAAGGAACGATTTTATGGTGATTTTGTGGTTGCGCAGAAGGTCATGGATAACTTTGTTTCATTATCTCTGTCCATTGCCAAAGAGCTACAAGGGCATGCAGAGAAATTCAGACTTGCAGATCAGCAAGTTCTGCAATCCTATGATCCAAGGTGCGCAGCACCACCGCCGGATGAATGCAGGGCACCAGCAGCTGATACACGTAATGCTTTTCAGAAGTCTGCCGACAGTTTGGTCGAATTGGGACAAGCCTTTATGCAATCTGCGGATGATCGATATCAGAAGCGATATGATAGTGTAGGTGGATTTTTGGATTACTGGACATTCGGTATTCCGAGTGGTCTGGTTCAGGGGTATGTGGACCGGGCAGATAAAGCCTTCAACTCGCCCAATGATACGGCCAACTGGCTTACGTTAGGCATTCATGGCACAATCCGGGAGGCCACCTTCCCAACCAATGCCTGGTCCAGTGAACACTGGGCGAATATGATTGGTATGGGAGGGCTAATGGTTGGAGGTGGGTATGCTTCCACGATGATTAAGCCGCATAATCTGCTGACTTCATCAGGAGGCGGTGTGAAAATTAATGCCTTTAACCGTCCTCCGGGTACAGGACAAATGACGGGTGGTTTTAATGGTTTTCAGGATAAACGTCTTCAGGTTATGGACAACATTGCCGAGAGCAAAAAAGCGAGAGAATCATCTAATGTGAATGTTTATTTAGAAAATGAAAGACTGCTCTCAAAAAGTATTCAGGAACATAAATTGAATATGAGCACAATTTTTGATAATGAGGGTAATTTCAATCTTGCTGAAGGAGTGCTAAATGATGGGAAAATCAATGAGAGTTATTTGAAAGGATTGGTTCCTCCTGGAGGTTTTAATAAATTCAGACCCGATCCTGGAATCATAGAGGAAGGATTCAAGTATAATTTTCTTCATGAGAATAAGAAGATAGAAGTAAAGTGGCATTCGCCACAGCAAAATTTGCAAGGTATATTGACGGAAGAAGAACTTTTGACGAGTAATTCATATAATGAGTGCACAAATTAAGATTGGTAAAAAATACTTAGGTACAGACGGTAGTCTATATAGAAACAATCAGCAAAATATAACTCATATACCTATTAATATTGGAGGATAAATATGAAACTTTCGGAGATTAAAAATTTACCTGATGTTATGTCGAAAGAATCTTTAGATAAATATTTTGTGGCTTATTTAGATTTGATTGAGAACGAAGAGACTTTGGACAGCATTGAAGTTTTAGAATCACTATCGGAATTAGCTGATAGAAAGGTGTATACCCACGAATTGTTGGAGTCTACTTTGAGAGCAAGAGTAGATCATATTGTACAAAAACTGTGGGATGTTTCATCGGCTGAGCTAGTCGATAATTATGCCTATGTTGTTGTAAATCTTAATTTGATAAAAAGTTATGAGCTAATGAAGTCAGCTTTAAACATGGATTTGGATAAGCAAATTAGGGGAATTATTGAGGAGACTATTGATGAAGTTGGAGAAGACATAGATATTCCTTATAAGTCTAACTGACTGTATCATAGATGGTAACTTAAATTTTAAACTAAACTCTGACACATACGTCGGGGTTTTTTTGTATAAAAGTTTAACCCTTTCATCGAAACGCATAAAGCAGATTACCGGGTTAAAAAAGTTTTTTCTCGGAACTTTAACATTTCAGAGGTCTGTTCGTTATACCTGTGAAAGGTGGTGAAGCATGGACAGTGAACAAATCAATGAACTGCTACAACCAAAGCTAACCGAAATCCGGCATTATTTAATTAGACTTGGCGCTTATCCAGCCGATGCAGAGGATATCTTGCAGGAGACTGTCTATAAAGCTTTCCTATATATAGACTCAATTGAAAATGACAAGTTAAGTGCATGGCTCTATAAAGTGGCTATTAACCGCTATTATGATCTTTGTCGTCGCAAAAAATGGTATATGATTCCAATCGACACGGTAGACATACCGGATTCTAGACTTCCTGAAGATGCTTTGCTGCAACAGGAAAAGAAAGAGGAAGTGGAGGCTGTTCTCAGTCAACTTGCTCCTCTGCATAGGCAGCTTCTAATCATGAAATATGAGATGGAGCTTCCGTACCAAGAAATAGCAGATTTGCTCGGGATACGGATGGAGCATGTCAAATCGTCTTTATATCAGGCGAGACAGCAGTTCAAAAAAAGGTATAGGAGTGAGATGAAATGAACGGACAACATAAAGAGGGCGATTCAGTGAATGTAAGCAAAATGGTCAGGAAAGCGAAGAGAGCTACGACGATTCGAACCGTTGCGATCTCTCTCTTGGTATCTTTAATTGCGTTTTTTGGAGTAATGCTGGGCAATCAATATTTGACAAGCTGGAGTTACAATCGTGCAAACAATAGCGAGCAGATCATGAACCTCATTAGCGGACCTGATGAAAAGCAGACAGGACAGGTCAATTACAGCGGTTTCCTGAATGGAACCTTTCAGTATTATACAGCTAAAGTTATAGAGGGTGTGCCTATCCCGTGGGCAGATAGAAAAATCAATTATAAAGTGTTCCCCTTTATTAATTTTGTCTCCTTTGGGGGGGATACATCACAATCGGTTTCGTTACAGGATGAGAACATGAAAAAACAAGGTTATGAGTATACACGTAGCTACAATGGATTAAATGGACAACGAGAAATGTTATTTTACATTCCCCAAGTCGATTATAATGGTAAAATTCTGAATGATCTCCCATTACTTCAGGAGATGGATCAAGACAAGTTGGTAGAAATGGCAATATCGTTCGACAAAGATTATTCTTTAAGTGAAGTCAAACAGATGACTCCTCCCGGGTTAACCCAATCCTGGTATTGGGTGGATACGTATGACAACAAAGCATTTTATGATCCTTACATTGATGGAAATGGGAATAAGAGTTATGCAACACCGGATGTAGAAGATTGGGTGAAAGGCTTTGGGATCTCACATTCCGATTCAAGTGAAGTGAGCGAGAAAACATTCTTGGAAGCCTTGGAACAGGGAGTTCAACTGAAAGGACATTATCAGTATGAGTTCAATCGGATATACAATTATTTAAAAAAAGACAAGGCCAAACCTGATGAGAGTGATATTCGCATTTTGGGGGCAGTGGTTACAGGTACAGCAAAAGAACTCCAAGTCCTAAACGGACAGCCTTATGTTAGAGGTATAACTTTGGGGGCTGTAGTAGACAAGTACTAATCTCGAACTTCAACCGAGTTAACGGTGAACGGTAGTTTAAAACATCGTCAGTCAGGGACTGTCGGTGTTTATGGGGGGAGTGTTGCGGTAACGACCGAAATTCTCGCTGAATCAACTGAGCAATTCAATCGTGATGCAAACGACATGCTAGAGATGAATAAGAGCGTTGACCAGTCCGTACAGCAGATCAGACAAGGGGCACACACCCAGAAGCAAGGTGCTAGCGACAGCGCAAATGCGATGGAAGAAATCGCTAAAGGAATTAATGATCTTTCGGAATCTTCCACAGCCGTATCCGACGCTGCAACAAGTGCGCTTGCTAAGGCGAGCAGAGCATGACACAAATGAAGAAACAGATGGAGAGCATTTCCGCTGTACCGGCTGAAGTTGTTGCCATGATCCAGAAGGTCGACTCGGAAGTCATAATTGGTCCAGCTCAATTGCCTGTCTGAAGCGTTGGGCAAAGCGCTCTGCGGCAGCAGCAACCTCTTTGGATTCAGTCTGTACAAACCCGATTTGCATTTTGGGCTGGTCGATTGAGGCGATTTCTACCATTTTCGCAATGCCTTCTTTCCATAGCGGATGTTGGTGGAAAGAGAAGTCATGACCAATGGTGGCGGCAATATTGTTTCTCAGGACGGTGCTGATCGCTTCCGAATTGTTCGTCTTGAACAGGATGGACAGAGGGCCGTAATCATACGTGAACTCCTGAAGAAAATCTTCAATAAATCCATCACGGTACAGAGCCAGCTTATGTTCTTTTAATTGTTCGGGAGTGACTCGGCTAAGCTTGGCTAGTTCGGATTGGTGATGTGTGCACACAACCAGTTTGCCTGAATACATGGGACTGAAATGCAGCCCATCGAATTCCCTCAATTGTCTGGCGTAGATGGCGATGAAGCCCAAGTGGGTTTTGTTGTTCCGGATATCCTCGATGATTTCCATGGAACCTTTCTCTTCAATGGCAATATTCAATTGAGGATGCTCGCGTTTCATATCTGCCGCCGTTTGCACAAGATAAGGCATCACACTTGGAAAGGTGGCGACATGCAGTTCTCCGGTTAAAGAGGACGTCTCGGCATTCAGTGATTTCAATTCATCAATTCGCTGCAAAATATCGAGTGCCTTGGCAATAAATGGTTTGCCTTCAGGAGTGGGAAATGTCCCCTGCCGGGAGCGTTCGAACAGGATCATACCGAGCTCATTTTCCAGGCGGTGGATCGACTGGCTGATCGCCGACTGAGTGACATGCAGGTGCTCCGAGGCAGCCGAGAATGATTGGGTTTTGGCAATTTCAACGACATATTCAAGCTGTTCCAGATTCATGGTTTCATCTCCGTTTTAGCATTAGTACAGATAATATTAACATTAGTATCTATAAATATGAATAATACGTGAACAGCGATATAATTAATAGACAGTAGTTGGATTTTAGATGGACCAGACAAACAAAGGGGGATATATCACATGAAAGCAGCAGTATGGTATGCCAAAAAAGATGTCCGGGTCGAAGAACGGGAAATACCGGTAGCCCAATCAGGACAAGTGAAAATTAAAGTCGAGTACGCAGGAATCTGCGGTAGTGACTTGCATGCTTATCATCATGGCGTAGGCATTCAGGAAGGGCAGAACCACCCGCTTTCAGGACAGCAAGCGCCGCTGACCCTTGGTCATGAATTTGCAGGAACGGTCAATGAATTGGGAAGTGATGTAAGCGGTATCAGTGTAGGAGATCGTGTCGTTGTTGAACCGCTGTATCACTGCGGACAATGTGAGTACTGTATCCAGGGGCGCTATAACCAATGTACCCAATTCGGATTTGTTGGGCTGAACGGCGATGGTGGCTTTGCTGAATACGCTGTGGTTGAGGCATATATGGTGCACAAACTGCCGGATAACGTATCCTTCGAAGAGGGCGCACTGATCGAGCCTACAGCAGTAGCCTTTCATGCGGTTCGCCACAGCAAGCTGAAAGTTGGCCAGAAGGTTGCTGTGTATGGCGCGGGTCCAATTGGACTGCTAACGATCCTGTCAGCCAAAGCTGCAGGAGCTTCCGAAATCTATGCGGTAGACGTGTTTGAAGAACGCCTGAATCTGGCAGCCAAGCTGGGTGCCATTCCGGTGAATAGTGCCAAGGTCAATGCAACTGAAGTGATTATGCAGCAATCTGGTGGAATTGACGTGGCGTATGAAGCAGCGGGTGTGCAGCCAACCATGGATAGCGCCGTAGCCGTGATCAAAAAAGGTGGAGAAGTTGTTGTCATCGCAGCCATTCCGAATCCATTGCAGGTGAATTTCTTCGATCTGCTGGTGAAGGAAGCGAACCTGACTGCGACGCTAGCCTATCGTCATATCTTCCCTGAGGTCATCTCTTTGATTGCTGAGGGAGCACTTGATGTGAAACAGGTGATTACCAGAAAAATCAAGCTGGACGACATTGTACAGGAAGGGCTTGAACTGCTGATGAGTGATAAAAGCCATGCGAAAATTTTGGTGGAAATCGGCGGTTAATAGTGCGCGAAATGGTGCGAATAGCATTTGCTGCTCGAGACCGATTTTTCAGCTCAGAATAACGCAAAAAGGGATGTCCCTACGTCAGTTAACTGATGTTGGGACATCCCTTTTTCTGCTATCCACGCTTGTTACCATTTGCGAGAATTATGAATCATAACGGTAGCAGATCGCTTTGCCTCCACTACTTTCGGAACTGAATTCCGGGTCTTCTACAAAACCGAAACGTTCGTATAATCGGATCGCGTTCACCATCTGGCCACCCGTATATAAATACACCGTATTTTTGCCCATGTCTTTGGCAGATTCAACACATTGTTGAAGCAGTTCTCTGGCAATGCCGTGACCTCTCCACTTGGGATCAACGCCCAACAGTCGAATAAACGGATAATCAATAGGCAGCTCGAAGTTCGGGTAAGCCTTATGTGCGGTCTCAAACAATTGGACCGTTCCAACAATCTGATTATCTATTTTGGCAATCCATAATTGCTTAATATAAGGATTGCTCGGCGATTCCCGAATATCCTTCAAATAATGTTCCCATTGTTCCTGTGTTTGGAACGTGTCCCGGTACTCGGAGTAACTTTCAATGAGAATATGTACAATTTCTTCATGGTCAGCTTCTGTAGCGGGATGAATCGTTACTGCCGTTGTCATCTCAAGTTCTCCTTCTGTTCTTGGTTTGATAAGAGATATAGCTGACTTGAATTGTAACACACCTGATGGTGCTGGATTAATTCAAATTTTCTATATATAACTCATGAAATTCTATGAGTTGGTACATTCGCACAAGCACATCCAAGGTTCGCGCCCGTACAAGATTCATTATAAGCGGTTGAGCTGTGTTGAATACAGATTATTGCGATATTCGGTGGGTGTATTGCCTTCGTATTGCTTGAACATGCGCAGGAACAGTTTGTAATCCGAAAAACCGCATTGCCCCGCAATTTCTTTCACACTGGCATTGGTATTGAGCAGCATCTGCTTGGCCCGGCGAATCCGTTCCGTGAGGATATAGGTTTTGAGTCCGATGCCTTTCTCACGTTTCACCATTTTGGAGATATAGTCCTTGTTAAAATTAAAGGTCTCCGCAATTTTGCCTACCGTAATCTCAGTATGAAGATGAATATCCACCCACTTGCAGATATGGTCAACGATTGCATTATGTGGCCGATAACCCGCTTGAGTGTTGCGTTCCAGCTCTTTGAGCAGCAGTAACAATGCCGCATCTGCTTCTTCCGGTGAGAACGATGAACTGTGCAGCAACTGTTTGAACAGCTGATTAGCCGTGGACGGAACCTGAATGGTCGCATGGGTGGGATACTGGTCGAACTCTCCCTCATTCGAATCATAATGAACCCAGTAAAAGCTGACGGGAGCATTGCTGACCTGATAGCCATAGTGGATGCGTCCAGCCCTCAGAAACAGCAGATCATTCGTACGCACCACGTACTGCTGTTCCTCCTCCGCAATGTACATCTCGCCTTCCAGCATCAAAATGACCTCGTGAACAGGCATGCTGCGCTTCATGTGGCTCCAGTTGCCTTCGGATATGAATTTGCCGCACAGGTAATGCTCCAGTGGTTTTTGCATAGGACGGATTTCTCCACCTTTTCTTGGATTATGAGTCTGATGTAGTTGTATTTTATTTGATAATATGAGGATATTCAAGGATTGGATTGAAAAAGAACGCAAGGAATATATGAACCGCAACACGGATTTTATCCTTATCATTCGTACATCCATTAAAGTACATCTGAATATCGACTACATTTCGAGGAGGAGCGAGATAATGATTGAAACGAAAAAAGGTTTTTTGGGACCTGAGCATGTAGATCTGTTAAATGGCGTTTTCCAAACGTCACAAGAGGTTGGGGAACGTTATCTGTTAACACTGGACATTGATCGTTTTCTAGCGCCGTGTTTTGAAGCCCATGGATTACCTGCCAAAAAGGAACGGTACGCGGGTTGGGAAGCACGCACCATCAGCGGGCATTCTCTCGGACACTATCTGTCTGCCCTGGCTGTAACCTATCAGGCGACAGGGAATGAAACGCTAAAACATACCCTGGATTATGCCGTCAGCGAGCTTGCATCCATTCAACAGACAACAGGCAGCGGGTACATCGGCGGCTTGTCCGAAGAAGCTTTCCAGATGGCTTTTCGAGCAGAAAATATTGGTGGCTTCAACATCGGCGAGTACTGGGTGCCTTGGTACAGCGTGCACAAAATCTACCGCGGTCTGATTGACGCTTATAAATTAACGGGGAATCAGCAGGCACTTGAGGTGGTAACACGTTTTGCAGACTGGGCGGTGGAAGGCTTGCTGCCGATGACAGAAGAACAGGTACAGACGATGCTTCAAAGTGAGCACGGGGGCATGAATGAAGTATTTGCACATTTGTATGGGATTACGGGCAAAGCCTTATATCTTGAGATAGCTAACAAGTTCACCCATCAATTGATCCTCAGACCGCTCGAACACAAGCAGGATGATCTTCAGGGCAAACATGCCAATACGCAGATTCCGAAAGTCATCGGTGCAGCCGAAATTTACAATCAGGACCATACCCATGAGAGTTATCGGACAGCGGCGGAGTTTTTCTGGGACACCACGGTTCATCATCGTTCTTACGTGTTTGGTGCGACAAGTATTTCAGAGCATTATGAAGCCAAAGGTATGGAAAGTCTGGGCATCAAAACCGGAGAGAGCTGCTGTACCCACAACATGTTGCATTTGACGAAACAACTCTATACTTGGAACCACGACAGTGCCTATATGGATTATTATGAAAACGCTATCTACAACCACATCCTGGGCACACAGGACCCGGATACAGGGAACAAAACGTACTTTGCGTCAACGCTGCAAGGCCACTACAAAATCTATGGTACTCACGATACCGCCTGGTGGTGCTGCACAGGATCTGGCATGGAGAACCCGGGCAAATACGCCGAGGCGATCTATTTCGAGGATGAACAGGATCTGTACGTCAACCTGTATATCGCTTCCCAGCTGAACTGGAGATCCCAAGGCCTGTCGCTGAAGCTCGAAACCGACTTTCCTTATTCGGAAAAGGGTACCCTGACGATCACCGAAGGCAGCGCCTCGGCCAATCTTAGACTACGTGTGCCCTCATGGCTGCAAGAGCCAATGACGGCAACGGTCAACGGGGATACGGCGCATCCGTATACCCGGATGGAAGAGGGATATCTTTCCATCGACCGCATTTGGACCGCTGGCGATGTTATCACCATTACGCTGCCGATGTCGCTCCATCAATACACGTCCCGGGATGATGCACATAAGGTGGCATTCCTGTACGGTCCGATTGTACTGGCAGGGGCTTTGGGAAGCGAAGGGCTGCCCGAGGATACCATCGTGGATGAGACCGCGCTGAATCCCAAGACCGCACCTGTCCCTGTAATCTGGACAGAGCAGGAGGATGTGAGCGAGTGGATCAAGGTGGTAGACGCAAGTGCGTTAACATTTGAGATCAGCAAGGATGTCACCTCGAATGGCAAACCGGTGAAGCTGATTCCGTTCTATGATGTACATCATGAGTTCTATACGGTCTATTGGCCGTTCAACGATGAAGGGGATGCGCTGGAAAAGGAATTAAATGATATCACCATCGACAGGGTACAGCCTGACGGACAGCAGGATGAGATTGGACATCTTCTGGATAGCAATTGCCGTGCGGACCATCATAACGGTTCCTATACAGACGGCCGCAACAAGCTGCATATGTGGCGGGAAGCATTTGGTGTCAGCGGGGCCTATTTCAGCTACCAGCTGGCGGTGGATGGTTCCGCACCGAACGTTCTATGCGTTGCATACTGGGGCGGGGATCATTCTCCTTTTGAACGAAAGGGTACGAAGTATGAGAGAACATTTCATATCACTGTCGATGGAACGGTAGTCGGTGAACAGCGGATTCATATGAACAAGATTGGCGAAGTGTTCTACGTCATCTATGACATCCCTGAGACGATTACGTCAGGCAAAGACAGCGTTCGGGTTGCATTTCAGGCATTGGGTGATCAGGGTTGTGCCGGTAAGGTTGTGGAGGTACGAACAACGCGGAGTAAACCGGAGTCCGTCTTTTCGTAAATAAAATGAGCACCAACATCATAATCACTCCGGCGCTGGCGTCGGGGTGTTTTTTTGATTTTTATTGAATAAGCCCTATATAAAAAATGACACGCACTCCGTATTACCACGTATTACCTGATAACATTTCTTTTTCCGTTCAAGGGCGCCAGGCTCTTTTTCCAAAGGTTACAAAATCGGTTCCACGTTGTCCCTCTAAAGATGAAATGGGATAAGCCCATGCCACGTATATTATGAATATCCATATTAATCCACCCGAATGCGACGACATCATGTACAATGAAATAAAGTTCCAATGGGAAATATCGACATAAAGGTCCAGCACATAGCGCGAAAGGAGGTCTGATGATTTACATGATAAAGTACATAAAACTGCTGGGGCTGATCTTCGGCGTTGTCGTCATGGATGTGCTGCTGTTCTCGCCAGGATTCATCGGACTAGAGTTTAGTGGGGGAGCATTTACGACAGCGCTCTCGGTGACATGTCTGTTCGGCAGCGTGCTTGCTCTCTTCTATGGAAGCTACACCTTGTTGTTCAGGCAGCCTGTAGTCTTACCCGTGAAGCAGATCGAAACCCATGAAGATTATGTGGAAGCGTTATCCTTTTATCGACGTATTAAAGTGCTTGAGGAAGATATCACACTGGGGTTGTCCCAATTGAACCGCATGAAGAAAAAGAAAGAAACCCTCCTGAACGTGCTGAATCAGCGATTTGATCCGGGGGAACTGAGCTACAAGAAATTTGCTTCGGTCACCCTCGAAGTGGAGAAGCTGTTATACCTCAACATCCGAAGTGTACTTAACCGACTCAATGTGTTCGATGAAGCGGAGTACGCCAGCCTGATGAAGTCCAAATCCGCTACACTTCCCCAGAAGCTTTTTCAGGAAAAGACCAAAGTGTATAACGACTATCTAAGCTATGTGAAGAACTCGCTCCATACCAATGAGGAAATTTTGTTAAAGCTTGACCAGCTGATGCTGGAAATCTCCAGGCTGGACAGCTTTGAAGCCGGAGACATTGAACAGATGCCTTGTATGCAAGAAATTGACCAATTAATCAAGCACACCAAATTATACAGACAGTGAGGGGTTGCCTTATGGCGAAGAAGGGGAAGTTTTTTTTCATATCGATCATGATGCTGTTGCTCGTGTTTGGCCTGGTATATGCAGGGATTACGCTGACATCGAACGTTGGTAAATCCAGTACACAGGTGACCACAGAGAACGCAGGCAAAGAGCTAGGTAAACTGTATGCGGACATTGCACCGGCAACGGCTGAACCGGTCAAAGGACAGATCGATCTCGATCCGGTTGATGTGGCAGAGTCTCTGCCGGATATCTCCAAATTCCCGATTACAGTCGAGAATACAACGAATGATTATGTAGAGATTTTCTCTTCGATCGAGAAGGCGGGAACCGGGGCAGACGGCTGGTTAACCGAGGTGAGTGAAGAATTCAACAAGGCCAACATTACTGTAGGCGGCAAACAGGTATCGGTGAAAATTCGTAATATCGCATCCGGTACGGCGGCCGATTATATCAAGTCCGGCAAATATGTGCCTGATGCGTACACCCCGTCGAATGAACTATGGGGCGAGATGGTAGCTGCAAGCGGCGTGAAGACAGACCTGGTGTCCAAAAGACTGGTGGGGAACGTTCCCGGTATCGTCATCTCCAAAGCCAAATATGATGCACTGGTCGACACGTACGGCTCGGTT
The DNA here is from genome assembly GCF_042674385.1 of Paenibacillus sp. NPDC056933. Taxonomy (NCBI): domain Bacteria; kingdom Bacillati; phylum Bacillota; class Bacilli; order Caryophanales; family Paenibacillaceae; genus Paenibacillus; species Paenibacillus sp. NPDC056933. The sequence goes on from NZ_JBHUQN010000001.1 coordinate 84,498, forward strand.
AATGTAAAAACCGTGACCGAAGCGATAGCCAACAACGAACTTGCAATGGGGTATACCGATCCGTTTGCCAGTTCCACGGGGCTAAACTTTCTCGTGACTGCACTCAACACATATGATAGCTCTAATCCGCTCGGAGAGAAAGCCATTGAGGGTTTTGAGAAGTTCCAGGCCAATGTGCCGTTTACAGCATCAACAACTATTCAGATGCGTGAAGCAGCCAAGTCGGGGCGTCTGGACGCCTTTGTACTGGAATATCAGACCTATGTAAACACCGCGGATCTGAAAAGCGGATACGTCTTTACACCGTTTGGCGTAAGACATGATAGCCCGCTGTATGCACTGGGACAATTGCCACAGAACAAGCAGGAGATCATCAAGAAGTATGCGGAATTCGTAACCCAAGCGAAGTATCAACAATCGGCTGAGGAATTTGGATTCAACGGCTTGCAGGATTACAAGTCCGAGTTGGCCACAGTAGATGGCGATACGCTGCTGTCTGCGCAGAAAGTATGGAAAGAGAAAAAGAACGGCAGCAAACCGATCGCAGCCGTATTTGTCACCGACGTGTCTGGAAGCATGGACGGCGAACCGCTGAATCGACTCAAGGAATCCTTGCGCAAAGGTCAAAAGTTCCTGGGCACAGACAACAGTATCGGCCTCGTCTCTTACTCCAGCGGGGTAACTGTGAACCTGCCGATTGCGAAGTATGATACGAATCAGCAGTCCATGTTTGTCGGTACGGTGGATAGCCTGCAAGCAGGTGGTGGTACGGCAACCTTCGATGGAATCGTTGTGGCAATGAAGATGCTTGAAGATTATATGGCTACCAATCCGAATGTGAAACCGCTAATCTTTGTCCTCAGTGATGGCGAGACCAACGAGGGTCATACCCTGAAGGATATCCGTGATCTGGTCGAGACGTACAAAGTGCCGATTTACACGATTGGTTACAACGCAGACATCAAGGCTCTGGAGAGCATCTCCAGCATTAACGAGGCAGCAAGCATTAACGCAGATACCGACGACGTGGTGTACAAAATCGGTAACCTGTTCAACGTGCAGATGTAATTGTAATCGGAGTGACTGTGTGTGACATATTACAATATTCATTATTTCATTTATACAGCACGTAATTAAAGGGGGAACTTGGATGTCGTTTTCGATGGAGATACCTAGCCAGAAGGAAATTCAGAAGGTGATTGAGGAAGAAGTAAAACCCGTACCTGCCGAGGTAGCGGAGCTGCAACAAGTGGCAAATGCCAACGTGGAGATGATCATGACACTGGATCTTGAATCGTTGGAGAAACGCAAGGAGATTCTGCAATCCATTGATGGCTTTGGCATGAACACGATGAGATCCTCTTCCGAGAAAAACGCGTTGCTTCAAGTCTCTGTTGGACATCTGTCCAAGACGGGAGACGAGGGCGGCCAGGTCGCCAAAGGCTTGACCGAGCTGCATATGCAGCTGAAGGATCTCGACCCGAGCGTCGTCGATTTTGCCAAGACTGGATTCCTCGGCAAATTGTTCAATCCGCTGCGGGCCTATTTCCTCAAATACCAGAAGGCGGATGCGGTCATTGCAGACATCGTGACCTCACTGGATAAAGGCAGAGCGACCTTGAGAAACGACAACACCACACTGGAGATTGAACAGCAAAATCTGCGGGAACTTACGAAACGATTGCAGAAGGAAATTCAGCTTGGCGTGCTCATGGATGAGTCGATTGATGCGCAGATCGAAGCTGCCAAGGTACGTAACGAGGACCCGGAGAAAGTCCGCTTTATTACGGAAGAAGTCTTGTTCCCGCTGCGTCAGCGGGTCATGGATTTGCAGCAGATGTTGGTTGTGAACCAGCAGGGCATTATGGCAATTGAAGTCGTCATTCGCAATAACAAGGAGCTGATCCGCGGTGTGGATCGGGCCAAAAACGTCACAATCTCGGCATTGAAAATTGCCGTCACTGTCGCGAGTGCCCTCTACAATCAGAAGATTGTATTGCAGAAAATTGAACTGCTCAATCAGACGACCAATGACTTAATCGCAGGTACGTCCAAAATGCTGAAAGACCAGGGAATTGCCATTCAGAAGCAAGCCTATGAAGCCAGCATCTCCGTGGATACGATGAAACAGGCGTTCACCGATGTGCTGTCCGCGCTCGATTCGATCAGTCTTTATAAGCAGGAAGCTCTGCCACGAATGCGCGAGACGATTAACCAGTTCCGTGAACTGGCCGATACCGGGGAGCAGCAGATTCAGCGGTTGGAGAAAGGGCAGAAGCTGGGACTGTAATCAGAAGAGAGAATTGAATACGTATTAGATTGTTATCTTTATTTCTATAATTGAAAAAGCGACTGTTCCCCATTAAGCATGGGGAATGGTCGCTTTTTGGAATTCTATAAGATGTAATGTATTGGATAAATTCACTTCAATGAGCTCATTTCAGGTTGGACTGGACCACCGCAGTGGCGGGTTCGAAATGAATGATTTTGAATAACTCATCTGCCATATAGGCGGGGGTGTGTATGAAATCCTGCCGAATCCACTCCAAGATCATGCCAAAAATCGCATGAGATTGGTAGCTGGCTAACAGCTCTTGGTTGATGTGAGAAGGAGAAACCTCAGTCAGATCCTGCAAGGCAAGGTTACGAAGGACCTCACAGATCATTTGTTGAAAGTTGGACGCAGCCTCGGACTTCACCACAAGCGTGTAGAATTGCGCATGTTGATGCACATGTTCAAATATTTTGATCGCGGAAGAAGGCATATGACTTACTCTGAATAGTTCCATATCCTGATAGGGTTCACGGAAAGAAGCTACCAAATCCTTGATCACATCATCGATCATCTCATTGAACAAGTCTTCCTTGTATTGATAGTGTCTGTAAAAGGTACCCCGATTCAGATCCGCGAGCTGCACGATATCCGTAATGGATATTTCCTTAAACGGCTGCTTCTGCATCAATTGGATGAGGGCATCTTTCAGTGCCGCTTTGGATTTCTTGATTCTTCGGTCCATGGAATTCGGAAGTTCAGTCATAGTACAGCCTCCTTGGAAGAACGTGTTATAAGTTAAGGTACATTTATCATTAAAAGTGTTGAGTAACGTACGTTTGGACAGACTTTTACTGATTGAAGTGAAACGCTATGACTTATTATACTAAGGATAAGAGTTAATGAACATTTGTTTGTTAACTTATTGTAAACGAATACATGGAGGATGATACAACATGAGACTTCAAGATAAAGTAGCTGTAGTAACAGGTGCAGGTTCCGGTATGGGGAAAGCAATCGCCACGTTGTATGCACAAGAGGGTGCCAAAGTGGTTGTATCAGACATTAACGAGGAAACGGCACAAACTGTTGTGAATGAGATCAAGGCCCAAGGTGGGGAAGCAATTGTGGTTCTTGCCAATGTGGCAAAAGAAGAAGATGTGCAAAACCTGATCGATACAACGGTTAGCACGTATGGCACGGTTGATATTCTGGTTAACAATGCAGGGATTATGGATGGCATGGAGCCGGCTGCAGAGGTACTAGATGACAAGTGGGAGCGATTGTTTGCAGTGAACACGACCAGTGTAATGCGTACAACGCGCAAAGTTCTTCCGATCTTCTTGGAGAAACAAAAAGGAGTCATCGTAAACATTGCTTCGGCAGGCGGATTGCACGGTGGACGTGCGGGAGCAGCCTATACGGCTTCCAAACATGCCGTGGTGGGACTTACCAAAAATACAGGTTTTATGTATGCAGAGCAGGGCATTCGCTGCAACGCCATCGCTCCGGGAGGAGTAGCAACCAATATCAGTTCCTCCATGACCGGACTGAGTCAATTTGGTGCGGGCAGACAACAGCTGGGCATGGGCATTAACCCACGCATAGGTACGAGTGAAGAGATTGCTAAGGTGGCCCTGTTCCTTGGTTCGGATGAATCCAGCTTCGTGAACGGAACAGTCGTAACGGCAGATGCAGGCTGGAGCTCCTACTAATCGAGCGTTCATAATCGAAATATGCAAAAGAAGCTCATACCGGGGGATGGGCTTTTTTTGTATGTTCATAAAGTGATTTTATAACTTCAACGCTCATAAACGAAATTCGTCATGGATAAATACAGTTTAAAATCTGGGCAGAGCTAATTAAAGAATCTTGGATAGGCGAGCAAGGTTTCTGCAATTGAAAAAAGAATCCCGGTGATAAAATAGAAGCTTACTGAAGAGTATTCTGCATTAATAGGCGAAAATAAAGAGAAATAGATTGATTTTTAAAGAAGAGTTATTTCTCTTCAAAACTGCGTTCTGTTTGCCAATACCAGAACTTTGAGCCTTGAGAGATAATGAAACGTTCCAGCCAGGTCTCAAAGTTGCTGTAGAATCGTCCTGTATGCTCTTTTGAATATAAACTCTCACAAAGCAATAGATAATGCTCATCCTGGGATCGCCAACGATCTAAGTCGATTAAAACTCGATCATCAAGGATATTCGCCACCACAATCTTACTGTCTGATGCCTCATTGTAGTGTATGACATCCTGAACTGAGTATAAGAAATTTTCCCCGCCATATTCAGGATCTGCAAACAAAGAGGCTCCATCACACAATTGTAAAAATCTTATGTAGTCTGGAGGTAAGGGAGCAGAAAAATAATCGGAAAGCTCTTTAATTTTATCTTCTGATGCACTTGGTTTGAATTTATTGATAGCAGTTGTTTTCCCAGCAGGAGCGAGTATTTCAATGTGACCACCATTTTCGTCAGACCATTTTTTAAAGTCTTTGAATACATCCATTTACATTACTCCTTCTTAAAAAAACTGACTTCACAAAAAGCCTGTGAAGTCAGTTTATCATATTAATACCCTGTGAACCAAGGACTTACAATCGACTCATGCACTCTAGCAGGGATAGGTATTAAATTGTCAAAAGCATTAGTTCCGCCATATTCACGTGGTCTAACATGGTGTATATGGGTCACGGCTCCATCCCAGTTCCAGCCATTACTTGGATACAACTCACTGTATTTTTTAATGTATACACCACGTTCGGTTTTACCCCATGTAACAGATGCAGTTCTTGCCCAATCTGTTCTTGCTGGTTCAGCCATAGTTTTATTGGAGTATGGATCATAATGGTGTGGATAAACAGTAGCGCGCTTATTGGTTAAAATTTGTCTTGTTTGTGAGCTGTCAGTTCCCATGCTCACACCTAGTGCATTCTTGATATTAAGGTCCACTTTGCCAAAATAGTACCCCGTTTGAGAGATCTTCTTGTTGCATACAACTGTTTTCCCTTCCTTGACATTTAGTATCCCTTGAATGGATGCAGTGCAGCCACCTACACTTGTGCCAGTCGTTCCACGTTGCACACCCCGAAAGAGAGTATAAGTAAGATCAATTCTATTGGGTTTTGACCCTACAAAACCATTAATACGAAATGAAATGTCAGCCTCTGCAGCTCCATCGATAGGGGTCAGTAATACACCATATACTACACCGCCCTGAGCTAGAGGTGTGACAGAATCAAGTGTTTCGATTGTTTCATTGGGTTCAAGTAAACGAGTAGATTGTACTCCGGTGGCATTGTTATAACTTAATAAATACTGTACTTCCTTAATTTCATTTGGATTAACATCATTTGGATTATCATTTGAACTTTTTGAAATGGAATCAAGGGGTTCCACAAAAGCTATTTCATTGTTTCCTTCTACTTGCTGCACAGTAATTTCATTGTTGTCTTGAGCAGCGGTCGCGGACACAGGGGATAAACCCAGAATTAATGCTGCTGCCAGAAAACCCAAGAAGCCATTTTTAAACTTGTTCATTTTCTTTGATCTCTCCCTCAAATAATTTAGAGTTTCACATCTTTTGGAAACGGCCCTCCTTTTTTTTGTTATGAGATAACTATATTTGGGTTATTCTTCAAATTAAATACAATAAAATCCTTATCAGTAAAATTGATTCTTAAGGTAAAAAATGCGACAAATAAATTCAGTAATCGACATTTTACCAATTGATAAAATCGTCGAAATATGGTGGATTGAATAATCTATGAGTTGTTATTGACCGCTGGAATAATCAGGAATATAATGGGCTAAAAATGGAATAAGGAGGAATGGCTAGTGGGGGACTTACATATTCAAAACATCACAAACCTAGATTACCTCGTGCAGATGACGCAGATGGCATACAAAACCGAGCAGTTCGAGCGTGTCATACATATTGCCGAACATCTCTATTCAAGTGCTCATGACACATATAACCAAATTCAATATCTAAAGGCGAAAAATAAGAAAAAACGCCTACAAATCAATAGGCCGCTTGTTTATTATTTCGGAATTTCTCACTTGCTTAAGGGCCTTGCTCTTCAGAAGCAAGAACGCTACTATGAATCCTTGGAATGCATTGAGAAGTACCAAGAACTTGGTTGGTTCATTGGGCTTGATGAAGAGGGCTTAACTGTGGTAGAGGATTTCCGTATGTTCGCAAAAGCAAACAGGTATTCTGTCGAAATATTAATGGGAAATAAAGATGTGCTGGATGAATATATTACCTTCCTGCTAGATCACCCTGAAGAAATTATTCCTGAATGCATAACGATTTTAGAAGCAGCTATTGCTAATGGCTGGAGAATAGAAGAGTACCTGGACAGGATTCTTCCTTACAACGAATCATTTGCGATGCTTGAAGAAGCTGAAAATGTGAGTCTTTTTGTGCACTATATGTATTGTCTTGCTTTATACAAGATGCCTCTTTGTAAAAGTGATGCAATAGATGCATTAATTAGGGGAATTGCAGTATCTTGTAAAATAGAGCTTGAAGCGGGTTTTCGCAAGTCTTGTGCCCTGTTTGAAACACTTAGGGAATCTGCTAGTGAGAAACAGGTTGCTCAATACAAAAATATATTAAAAGGAGCCATTTCTAATGAAAAAAACTATGCTTATATTAGCTGTCATGTGTAGCTTTGCATTTATCTCCTTTGTAGGCACGAGTACAACGACAACCTTTACTACAAATAATCACGGGTCTGGCTATTGATATCATACCCTAAAAAAAAGAATCGACTCTCTTCTTATAGAGAGTCGATTCTTTTTGTGATCTTACAAGGGCGAAAACAATAGGACAAACGTTTGCATAAACATGTCTAGGCATTCCCGGACAGCGTAAACAGGGACGAATCCCGAACAATTAAGCGGTGCGGGATGATGACCGGGTTCTGAGGCACCTGCTCCCCATTCAGAATTTTCAGCAGTACCTGAACCGCTGTATAGCCAAGCTGATAGGTTCCAATATCAATCGAACTGAGCGGGGGCGAAGCGAGTTCCGACAAGGCAATATTGTTGAAGCTCACAACACTTATATCTTCAGGAACGCTATATCCCAATTCGGCCAAAGCGCGAAGTACGCCAAAGGCGACATTGTCGTCAATAACAACGAGGGCAGTTGGCCTATCCGGTAGTGACATGAACAGTGACATCGCCCGGAAGCCGCTCTCCTGCAGGAATTCCCCTTCCACGATCCAATCATTGTTAGCATCCAGACCGGCTTCTTCGAGCGCATTTTTGTATCCTAGCATGCGATCATGAGACAGTGTCAGATCGGGCGGCCCGCTGACAAACCCAATGCGTTTATGTCCTTGTGCAATCAGATGCGTAGTTGCATCAAACGCCGTCTGAACATTGTTATTGTCCACCATTGGTGCCTCCGGATGTGTTTCACTGCGCCCAATCAGCACAAAAGGAAACTTTTCCGCTTCCAAAAAAGAAATGATCGGGTCTTCCCGTTTGGAGCCAAGCAGCAAAATTCCATCGACTCGTCGCCCGTGTACCAACCGGGATATGGCATTCAATTCATCGCTGGAAGACGTTTCGGTGGAGAGAAGAAGTTCATAATTCATGCGGGTTGCATGCGTAATAATTCCCCGAAGCAACTCTCCGAAAAAATAGTTCTGAAACAGCTCTTCAGCAGGCCGGGGCAGCATGATCCCAAGTGTTTGAGTCGTTTTGGAAACGAGGCTTTTGGCCATCATATTTGGATGATAATTCAGTTCTTTCATAATTTGCTTCACTTTGACCGACGTTTCCGAACTGATTCTGGGATGGTTGGAAATAACCCGTGAGACCGTAGAAGGGGATACACCCGCCAATTTGGCAATATCTTTGATTGTAATCATGTGAAAAATCCCTTCTGTACAAGCATTTCAACATGTCTCCTATGTTAATTGAAAGGTTTGGATAAATCAATTGCTAACTGCACCATGGGAAAGAGGACGAGAGTAAAATAAAGGAAGATGGCGGGAGATCAAGCAAATGGGAAATTACAGGAACATACACCATAAAAGTGAAGAAAAATGAGCGAAAATGACTTGTGCAAACGTTTGTACAAACAAAGTTTGCTGTTGTATGATGTTATTGTTATTATAGCGCTTACATGACTTGAATCAACATACTTCTAAGAAAATTCATCCCGATTACAACCATATTGGACCAGTCTGAGGTTCGTTTGAGCAAACGTTTGTACTATATTCAAGCAGATGATACACAGAACTTCAGAATGCAGGGACAATACACAGAAAAACGGGAGAAAGCGCGAGTACAGCATGGAGCATGATTACGAAAAGGGGGAAATTCAATGAGAAGATGGCAGCAAGCAGCACTTGCAGGATTCATGGCACTAACACTTGCCGCATGTTCAAGCGGTGGTGGAGGCGGCGCTGCGCCAACCACAACAGACAGCGGCGGAACTGGGGAAACAACAGTGACCGCGGAAAATATTCAGCCGGAAGAGGGCGCAAGCCTTGTCATATGGGAGGATAAAAATCAGCGAAGCTTTATCGAGGAGCGGGCGAAGAAATTTGAAGAGGAATACGGTGTTTCTGTAAAGATTGAGGAATTGCCGCCAACCGATCAGGTGACTAAGCTGACGACAGACGGACCCGCGGGATTGGCTGCGGATGTGGTCGTTTTCCCACATGACAAGATTGGCAGTGCTTCAGAAGCCGGACTGATCTTGCCGAACGATATTTTTGAGCAAAAGACCTCGCAATCCACCAGTGACAATGCACTTAAAGCGGTGACATTCAAAGACATCTTATACGGATATCCCTACAGCGTAGAAACCTATGCGCTGTTCTACAACAAAAAGCTATATCCCGAAGTACCGAAGTCATTTGAGGACATTATCAGCTTTGCCAAAACCTTCAATGACACTAAAAACAACAAGTACACTCTGATGTGGGAGCTGCAGCAATTTTATTACAACTTTGCTTATCTAGCTTCCCAGGGCGGATATATCTTCGGCGATGAAGGCATGAACAGCGAGGATATCGGCCTCAACAATGAGGGAGCCATCAAGGGCGGCCAGTTCCTGCAGACGCTGAAATCAGAAGTGCTGCCTGTGAAGATGGGCGATGTGAATTTTGACATCAAGAAAGGGCTGTTTTCAAGCGGAAAACTGGCCATGGACATTAACGGGCCGTGGGCCATTACCGACTATCGCGATGCCGGTATTGATTTTGGAGTTGCCCCGCTTCCTTCGATTGAAGGTAAACCGATGACCTCCTTCTCTGGAGTCAAGGCATACTACGTCAATGCATTTACAACCTATCCGAATGCAGCCAAGCTGTTTGCGGCATATCTCTCCAGCGCGGAATCCCAGATGGTCAACTTTGAGATGAACGGAACACTCCCGGCCAATAAAGACGTGGCGGCAGATCCGAAGATTCAGGGGGATGAAATTACGAAGGCATTCCTTGAGCAATTCAACAACTCCACGCCAATGCCTTCGCTTCCTGCCATGGACAGCGTCTGGGGTCCCATCGGCGCGGCAATTAGCGACATATGGGATGGTGGCAAGGATGTGAAAACCTCTCTGGATAACGCAGTCAAACAAATCAAGGAGAGCCTTGCAACAGTCCAATAATAAAGGAAAGAGCAAGTGCAGAGGAAGCCAACATGTCCTCTGCACTCTGCTATAACTGATCGGTAACTTCGCTTGCCGGGAAGGAGTAGGAAAGAATGAAACAGCAGCATGTTCCAGTCACTGTCAAGCCGAATAGAGAAAGACAGCATCGCATGACAGCGGCTGTGTTGTCCATTGTCCTGCAAGGACTTGGACAGCTGTATAACCGTCAATGGATCAAGGGCATCTGTTTTCTGATCCTGGAGGGAGTGGGACTCGCCTATCTGATTCCCCGTTTGAATCAGGCCGTATGGGGAGTATGGACACTTGGTGAGCAAACGCAGCGTTTTGTCAAAGTGAATGGATCAACGGTGCTGCAGCAGGGGGACCACTCCATCTTTTTGCTGCTCAACGGAATCATTGTGCTTTTGGTATTTTTCGTTTTTCTTCTTCTGTATATCTTCAATATCCGGGATGCGTACCTCACGGGAAAATTAAGAGAGGAAGGAAAGCAGGCCTCCAGAGCCTCTGCTTCCCTGAGATATCTGCTCGATAAACAATTCCCGTATCTTTTCTTGTCCATTCCTGCACTCGGTATCCTGTTTTTCACGATTATGCCGATTTTATTTACGATTACGTTGGCCTTCACCAACTATTCGGCACCGGATCATATTCCGCCCGCCAAGCTGGTGGATTGGGTGGGCTTCAAGACGTTCACGGATCTGATTCAGCTTAAATCATGGAGCCACACCTTCTTTGGAGTATTAACGTGGACGGTGATTTGGGCCATTCTGGCAACAGTCACCACCTATTTCGGAGGCGTGTTGGTTGCGCTTCTCATCGAACAGAAAGGCATTCGTTTCAAAAAGGTGTGGCGGACGATATTCATTCTTCCTTATGCCATTCCGCAGATCATCTCACTGCTGCTGATGCGTAACTTGTTCAATGGGCAATTTGGCCCCATTAATACGTATATGAAGGCTTTTGGCCTTGAAGGGTTACCGTGGTTAACCGATCCGTTCTGGGCGAAAGTTACCGTCGTCCTTGTCAACATGTGGATTGGAATTCCGGTCAGCATGGTGCTCATTCTGGGCGTGCTGACGGCGATTCCCCGGGATCTGTATGAAGCGGCTGAGGTGGACGGTGCGTCCGGTTTTCAGAAGTTTCGCATTATTACGCTTCCCTTTATCATGTTTGCCACGACACCGGTGCTCATTATGCAGTTTGCCGGAAATTTCAACAACTTCAATGTCATCTTCCTGCTGACGAACGGTAATCCGCTTCGTGGCGATTATCAATATGCGGGATCAACCGATCTTCTCGTGACCTGGTTGTACAAACTGACCTTGGATAACAACAAGTTCAATATGGCTTCGGCGGTTGGTATCATTATCTTCCTGATTATTGCGTCGTTCTCCATCTGGAATTACCGTCGTTCCAAATCGTTCAAGGAGGAGGACATGATTCAATGAAAAAGCGCAACAATCCCATGCGTCTTGCGATCAGTTATGTGCTGTTGGTCATCATTGCCATCGTATCGGTGTATCCGATCTTGTGGATATTTCTCTCGTCGCTGCGTCCAGGGGCGGCGCTATACAGTGAACGTCTGTGGCCTGAAGCGTTCACGCTGGCGCATTACGGGGAACTGTTTACCAACCCGTCGTTCATGTATGGAACATGGTACCTGAACACGTTGAAGATCGCCTTCTTCACCATGATTTTCTCAACGCTTATGGTTACTTTGGGGATGTATGCCTTATCCCGTTTCCGTTTTCGCGGGCGTAAGACCATTCTATCCACGATGCTAATTCTGGGGATGTTCCCCAGCTTCATGAGCATGATTGCCATTTATATTATTTTGCTTCAGATCAAATTGCTGGACACCCATGCCGCGTTGATTTTGGTCTATTCGTCTGGGGCTGTGCTGGGTGGATTTATTGTCAAAGGGTTCTTTGATACCATTCCGCGCAGTCTGGATGAAGCCGCACGAATTGATGGCGCCAGTCATCTGCGCGTGTTCACCAGTATCATTTTGCCATTGTCCCGGCCGATGCTGACCTATGTAGCCCTAACCAGCTTCACGGGTGCGTGGATGGATTTTATTTTTGCCCGGCTGGTGCTTCGGACGAAAGAGAACTGGACACTTGCGGTTGGCATGTGGGATCTGGTTAACCGCTATCAGGACAGCAATTTTACGATGTTTGCTGCCGGGGCCGTACTGATCGCCATTCCGATTACGTTGTTGTTTGTATTCTTGCAGCGTTTCCTTGTGCAGGGGCTGACCTCTGGCGCCTCCAAAGGATAAAAGGATGGACCCTAACTGCATAGACAGCCTGTAGAACATACCCAGGCCACCAATCAGGCGCTTCTGAGAGGTTCCATTCATCGCTGGAACTGCTCCGGAAGCGCCTGCCTGCTGTTTGAGATCCGAATGACAAGAGGAGGAAAAGAACGATGGGAACGCTACAGTCCCCAGAACCGGAATTGGGGCCAAACGGGTCTCGTGCTGCTGCGGAGAGTCAGAAAATGGCCAACAAGGCGCTTTGGCACAATGTGGCTTATCGCAGAATATTGTGCGGTTATGGCATTTCCGTATTTGGTGATTGCTTCAATGGCATTGCCATCAGTCTGTGGGTGCTTCAGACGACCGGAAGTGCCAAGAGCATGGCAGCTGTACAAGTATGTAACATGGTCGTCAGTTTTTTGTTCGGATCATTCGCGGGTACGTTTGCCGACAGGCTGGATCGCAGAACATTGATGCTGTCGTCGGATTTATTTCGTGGAGCCATGGCATTTATCATTGCGGTGAGTCTGTTTGTGCTGCATGCTCCGTTTCCACTCGTACTTCTCATGCTTTCCCTCTCCATGTTCTCCAGCCTGTTTCAGGCGCCTGCATTTCATGCTTCGGTAACCAGTCTGGTGGGGAGGGAGCAGCTGCAGCAAGCTACAGGAACCATCCATCTGGTGGATAATATTGCCCGGATCAGCGGACTGGCCGCAGCGGGGATTGCGGTTTCTGCATTTGGAGGGTTTACAGCCATCATGATTACGGGTGTGACCTTTTTACTGTCTGCAATATGTGTAATGTTGGCCGGGCGTTTCCCGGATGTGCAACGCTCTTCCAGACATAGGGAATCGTTCGTGAAGGATTGGGGAAGCTCGTTTTCCTACATCTTTGCACATCCCTTGATTCGCTCGATTGTGATCCTTAATCCGCTGTTGATTCTCTTCTTCATGTCCGCCATCATGCTGGTTCAGGTCATGGCCGTCAAGGTATGGCAGGCGAATCCTGTCCAGTTCGGACTGATCGAGACGTGTATTCCTCTGGGGTACATGCTGGGTTCCGGGATTCTGATTGCCTCAGGCAATCGGTTGAAACGAAGGGGGCGATGGGTGTTTATCGGTCTACTGGTTCTTGGCCCACTGTATATGCTGTTATCCCATGTCTCTTCCCCTTTGCTGGCCTTGCCGCTGATCATTGCCGGGGGAGCCATGTTTGCGTGCTGTACCATGTTAACCCAGATCATGATGCGTGCCGAGGTTCCTGATGAGCTGCAGGGAAGAATCTACGGCGTGCTCGGTACCATAACAAGTACAGCCCCGATCCTGGGTTTAACGGTAGTTTCGGTTCTGGCGGATCAATGGGGTGCCCAAACGGTGCTGGAGAGCCTGGGAGCGTTGCTGCTGGTGGCCGGGGTGATCGCGGCAACAGGATTGAAATCCATTCGAACCTATCGATAAATCGCATCTTCGATCATTCATAACTATCCATAATTCACAACTTTCGATTGCAATGGATGCCAGCTTGCAGTGAGGAACACAATCAAAGAACCCGGAGCGGACGCTTGACCACGTCTGACTCCGGGTTGATTGATAGGACGATGAAGGAATGACTACTGCCAGTCCACTGTAACGGTTGCGGTTCCACTAGTCGGTGTGGTGAAGGTATGGTTATTGCCATTTTCCCACGTAATGGTAGAGCCGTTCTTTTTGAAAAACTTGAATTCCAGATTGGTTCCAGCAGGTACGCTGACGTCATAATACCAGGTTGGGTAGGAATAGATGACCTGATTAAAGGCTGGACCAATGGCGAGAGGGCCTGTGGACCAGTTGCCCAGCTCCGCAACATTACCCGTCAGATAGAGATTCTGCCCCAGTGTAGTGGAGGCGTTGTTGATGACAAAGCGAACGGAAACCTGGTTGCCACTCAGAATCGTGAAATTGTTATAGGTATTGCTGTTGACCCCGCTCGCTGCGACTTTAACGGCATAGTTGCCGGCGGCAACAGCAGGGACGGTCACTTTGATCTGAGTATCTTCCCAGGATGTAATGGCTGAACCCGTCACAGCGGTTGTACCGAAATAGACCGTGCCTTTGGTCGTACCAAATCCACGACCATCAATGGTAACGGTATTGCCCGCTTTGCCCATGGTAGGACCCACATGCCCGATGGTTGGTGTAGTGGTATTGGCTGTATACTGCCAGACCGCTGTGGCCCCTGCGGCAAGTGTGAAGGCAGAGACGTTTCCTCCTGTGGAGGTAATGTTATTCCCACTGAGCGCACCTGCAAGTACATCGTTGTAGGTTCCTGAAGGGAGCGAAGTGGTCAAACCACTGATGGAAGTGGGAGTTGAAAGATTACGGTTAACCGCTACAACGGCCACATTGTTGCCGAATTTACGTTCGTACACATACACATCATTGTTAATCCAGCGCTGCTGGGTTGTTCCGTAGGCGATGGCTGGATTGCTTTTGCGTAATGGAGCCAGCTTGCTGATGACGTTAAAGGCGGTCGTTGTTTTGGAGAACGAAGGCATTTTGGCACGGTTATCCGGGTCACCGTTACCAGTTAAATACTGCTCCGTGCCATAATAGATGGCCGGTACGCCTCGTGAGGTGAGTGTAAATGCGAGAGCTTGTTCCAGGCGACGGTTGTTCACGGCACTGGTTTTGAAACGATCCATGTCATGGTTGTCAATGAAGGTCACCTGGTCATTCACATGGGCATAATCAGTGGCAGTGCTGGTGATCATGGAATCCAAGGCAACCATCGTGGACGTGTTATCACGGAATACGTTACGTACTGCACTATTGAAACGGAAGTCGAGCAGGCTCATGCCGGATTGGTTAGCGAAGTTGGTGTTATCCGCATCCGAAGCCGAGGAACCCAGGAACCATTCACCGAAGGTGAATACCGGTTGATGGCTGTAGATGGAGGACATCCAGTTTTTTTGCCAGCCCAGTGGCATATGCTTGACCGCATCCACGCGGATTCCGTCAATGCCCATATCGAGCCAGAGCTTGATCGCATCTTTGAAATAGGTGTCGATGGTACTGTTGTTGTGATTTAAGTCAGCGAGGTCATAGAGGTTTTTGTAGATGCCGTTCTCCAGCGAGGAGAAGTCAGATCCGCCATTGTGGTGGAAGAATTTGTTCGTATCATTGGTATATCCGCCAACGAGTGTGCCATTATCGTATAGCTTACCGTTTTCGGCAAATGAAGTGTCGGTCTCCATGGCAGGAGAGGTATGATTGGGAGCGAAATCAATAATGACTTTGATGCCCTTGGCATGGGCTGTGTTGATCAGGTTCTGGAAGTCGGTCATCGTACCGAATGCCGGATTGGTCTTCTTGAAGTCCCGTGCCCAGTATCCGTGATAGGCCGTGTTGTTGACACCGGAGTAGTTGATCAGCGAGTATATGTTCTCGACAGGCTGGGAGATCCAGAGTGCCGTAATGCCCAGATCCGTAAAATAGTTATCATTGATCTTGTTGATCAATCCCTGCCAGTCGCCGCCGCAATAGAGCTTCAGGTTGGTACAGGAGGAATCAGAGGCCCCCCCGGTAGGATTATTCGAGGGATTGCCATCCAGGAATCGGTCGGTAAACACCTGATAAATGACATCGGTGCTGAAATTCTGCTTGTTGGTTACTGCCGTATCGGCATCTGCGAATACAGAGGCAGCCGGGAATAATGGAAGTGCGCTTCCAGCCAGCAAGCTGAGGGTTAGCGTGGTACTGAGGATAATTCGCTTGGTCCATTTGAACATGGTAATCCACCCTTCGTGTATTATATAAATTGAACTGAAGAATATTTACACTTACCACTCCGATGACAGAACAACCTTCCGATCGCTGTTATCCCCAGATTTTTTTGAATCCCTTTTCAAAGGGGGAAATCCGGGGATAAAGGCGAACGTTTCACTTCTTCAGGTTATTTCTATCCTCTCCGTTCTCGTGTAAATGCTTAGTTCGATTTATATAGATTTGTAATCTCTTTCTTGATCAGAAAAGCGCTTTCAATTCAGTCGTTGACCGATTCTCCTTAACGTGTCCCCTCCTTTTTGAATGCCAACAACCCCGGCACCTCCTGCTGGAGTTACCGGGGTTGTCCTAAACCGAATGGGTTTAAAAGCATGGCCCTCTAGTTATAATCACAACGTTATGATAATTAAATAATGGCGGAGTTGTCAATAACTTTTTGTTAAGCATTTTTTTTCTATTTCCATATTTACAAACAAGCCTCAACAGATTTAAACTATTCGCAGACACACTAATATAAGGGCTATGCATTTTAGAACATCTCGGTGTTTTAAAACAACCCCGTCTCTTCTGAGACGGGGTTGTTTGTCGATGCAGCGAAGGGAAGAGTGCAGAATGACTTGTCGAAAACCCGGTATTGTACCGAGGAAAGTCCATAGGAGAGGCGGTTGATGGCTCAGTGAACACTCATTCTGTCATCGAATGTGTGGAAGGTTTCAATGCATCCCGGCTGGGTAACACGAGAACGATATTTATCTATTTGCCACCAGGCTACAAGGAGCATGTGAATCATCGCTATCCAGTGTTATACATGCATGCGGGTCAGAGGGCCTTCGGTCCTTCGGCTGCGGGAAATGAAACGTGGAATGTGGATCAGGTGGCAGACCGGCTGATCGCTCAAGGCTTGATGGACGGGCTGATCATTGTTGGGATTGCCCATGTGCGTCCGGTTACACACAATGAATTCTATCATTTCATTGCGCCTGCAAGAGAAGCGGTGAGCGTGGGCTGCTCAGGCCTGGACTATGAACACTTTATCATTCATGAACTGAAGCCATACATTGACGAGCATTACCGCACGCTTCCGGACAAGGACAATACGGGACTGCTTGGTTCTTCCGCAGCGGCACTCAGCACCTTCCATATCGGAACACGTCATCCTGATATTTTTGGCAAACTGATGATGCTCTCACCTTTCTTCGTGGACGTGCAGCTGGATGGAACGTCGGAGAGCAGGCTGCAGGAAGAGAACATGTACCTCATGCCTGACAGTAATGCTCCGGTTCAAATGTGGATGGATATTGGAGACGCAGAAGGACTGTTTCTGCCTTCCCAGGTAAGGGATATGGTTCATCAGTTGCTTGCTCTGGGATACAAACCTGGCAAGGATATCGCATTTCTGGAACAACCGGATGCCGGTCATCAGGAAGCGGATTGGGGAGAGCGGGTTCATCTGCCGTTAATGTACATGTTTGGACGAATCGGTAACCCAATTTCTCTGGAGCTGAAGGGAAGGGATGTTATCGGATTGAAAGGCGGAATGAGTTGTCACATCAATGCACTGCTTCATTACGACAGCGGGTTCACCATGAGTGTGATTGAAGGGGACTATAAGTCCGATCATCCTGAGGTTCTGGAGGTACGACCAACCGGGGAACTGGTTCCTTTACGACCTGGTAATGCAGTGGTTACCCTGACGGTGGGAGAGCTGTCGGCATCTTGCATGTACACGGTCTTGGAAGAATTATCGGGGTATGTGAGCGTATGTATGAGCGTAGAAGCACCGCCCCAGGATATATATGATGACTCTATCTACGGAGGAATGGGTATGAAGCTTCTGCATACAGGAGGTGGGCGGTATGAGGGCTGCTTCGAGGTTCCGCGTGACAGCGGCTTTCGGTTCAGGTTTACGCGCGGCTTTCGGCAGTTCGAAACCGATGCTGATGGCAAAGCGCTGCCCAATCGGGTGTTCCGAGCCCATGATAACCTGTCTCTTCATTATCAAATCCAGTCTTGGGGCAGCGCGGCTGCCAAAGCCGGGAACAGGAGGTAGCCATGATCATTCATTCGTTTCAACCAACGATGGATATTCCGTATTATTATCCCTGCAATTTTCCTATGATTCATGAAATCCTACAGCGTCAGGGCTTAATAAGCAGTCTGGGCCTGGTGGCCTCCAGCCGCTTGTATAGTCTGCCTTCCTGTTCAGATCGTGGCCTGATCAAGCCTTATTTTCACAAGCTGAATTATGGTGAGCCGATGTGGGAAGTACATGGAGAACGGGAGTTTGGCAGCTTCGAGCAAGGAAAGGAACATATTCAGCGGCGGCTGCGGGATGGGGAGCTTTTTATCGCCACAGGTACAAGCTACTGCCTGCCTTATGGGGAGGATTACCGTAATCCTGAGTATATTCATAAACTCGTTAAACAAGGTTCACGCCTGCATCTGGTCGACCATTGGCTGGCCGTGTACGGAATGGATGAGAAGCAGTTCTATGTTTATGATCCCGTTCCATCCAAATACATGGGAACTGTATCGTTTGCAGACTTCCAGGAATTCTGGAAAGGGAACAAAAATATTTCCGAGCTGGAGGTAGCCCGGCGTAAAGAAACATTGCGGACATATGGCACGATGGAGATCCGTGCTGTGAATACACTTGACTCTGCGGGCTACCAGGACATGTTGCGCACTGCGCTGGCAACGCAGGCTCATGAATTCATCACGGGCAGAACGGTCTGGCAAGGCAAGCGAAGCTATTATTTTGGACAGGCTGTATCCCTGCAATTGTTACAACGTCTACATCCGGATGCTGAGGTGGATCGGGAACAAGAGAAGGCCGTCTCCGCGTTCTTGTTCGATATGCGCTGGAGTCGCTATTTTTTTCGCGATTTGCTGGAAGAGGCCGCCAGATGGCTGGATTCTCCCCATGATCGATATGTGGAGGGGTTCCGTGCAATCATAGCCCGCTGGGAACAGGCGCACAAGTTGCTCCAGATCGCCAGAATGAAGCGAAGCGCGGATTGGCGGGAGCAGTTGACGGGTATCATTCAACAATTGGCAGCGGATGAATTATGCTGGTACGAAGAGCTGATGACCACACATCAACACGCCGAACGGTTTATACAGACCTCTTTGACCGAGAGAAATTTGGCGCCTTCACGCCGGGAAGCCATCGAGCGGATCGTACTGGGGAGCTGCGAAGAGCTCAATCGATACCATAACGCGCCCATTCCTCTGGAGCACGGCATGCAATCGCCTCTGTATGGAAGCCGGGGGAGACTGGACTCTCTTGAACTTGTCACCTTGCTTGCGATTGTAGAGCAAGGGGTTGAGGATGAGTTCGGTGTAGGAATAGCTCTCGCGGAAATGGCGGCTGCTACCATGCCGGAAAGCCCTTATCGGACCGTGGAATCGTTGGTTAATTATCTGGAGGCGCAATTGGAACGTTGCTCAAAGGGGGACACGGGATGAATATCACCTTTCTTCTCGAACGGTTCGCTGCATATGGTAATTGCCCTGCGTTGATATGGGAGGGTGAGCAATATAGTTATAGCTGGCTATTGAATCAGGTACACACCCTTAACCAGTGGATATCCAGAGAAGGGCTTGAAGGGGCGATCGTTGCGCTTGAAGAAGATTACTCCCCTTATTCGGCAGCGGCGTTGATTGCTCTTTTGGAACGGGATTGTATCGTGGTTCCGCTGGATCGTCATCTGGTTGAGGCCAAACGGAATGAATATACAGCACTCGCACAGGTAGAATGGCGTATGAGTGTTGGGAACGGAGAAGTAGTGGTCAGACGCTGCTCTGTGCAGGGCAGTCGATCCCCGATATTGGCCAGGCTGGTTCAGGAAAAGAAAGCAGGTCTGGTGATCTTCTCATCCGGATCGACAGGGCGAAGCAAAGCTGCTGTTCACTGCGCGGATCGAATCTTGGACGGTTTCAGACGGCAAGTCCGGCCGCTCTGTACCATTCCGTTCATGATGTTTGATCATATTGGCGGGTTAAATACAATGCTGCAATCCCTGTCCAGCGGCGGGTGTTTATGTGTCATACCGGATCGCTCACCTGTGGAAGTATGTCGAGCCATTGAGAAGTACCGCGTTCAGGCGCTGCCTGTCTCACCAACGTTCATGAATCTAATGCTCCTTAGCGGAGTCTATCGGGAGTTCGATCTATCCAGTCTCGAAGTGGTCTCTTATGGTTCAGAGGTTATGCCAGAGACGCTGCTCAGCGCATGGAATCGCCAGTTTCCGAATGTACGCACAGTGCAGGCTTATGGCATGTCGGAGCTTGGCATCCTGCCCACTCGTTCCAAAGATTCGGGTTCATTGCTATTTACGGTTCGTGGTGAAGGAGTCAATTATAGGATTGTGGACGGGTTGCTTGAGATCCTGACCGAAACGGCCATGATCGGGTATCTGAATGCTCCATCTCCATTCACGGAAGATGGTTGGCTTCAGACTGGGGACGAAGCGGAGATGGAGGATGGGTACATTCGCATTTTGGGCCGCCGCTCCGAGATCATTAATGTTGGTGGGCGTAAGGTTTACCCTGCGGAAGTGGAGAGTATTCTGGAGCAAATGGATTCCATTGAAACGGCTGTCGTGAGCGGGGAGCCCAGTGGAATTACGGGGCAGATGGTCAAGGCCACGGTCAGACTTACAAGTGAGCAGTCTCTTAAGGAACTGCGAAGACAAGTCTGGGACTTTTGCCAAGACAAGCTGCCTCCCTACAAAATCCCGCAAAAGATCGTCGTTACCCAGGATACTTTAACAAGCCCAAGAATGAAGAAAATAAGAAATGCCGGTCCAATCTACTCCGTTCGGGATGAGGTTGCGGCCAGTATGGAGGAAGATTCGGAAGGGACAAATTAACGAAGTGGATAATAAATGCCAACGTAGGATGGACACAGCGGGTTGCAATGGGAGAGGGGAACCGTAGGCTGCATTACGCGCCAAGGGTTCCCCTTTTTTTGACTTTAAGTGATAAACATATCTGCATCAGCATTATGCATCATTCAATTCAACACGCTCCAGGGCATAAGGCCTGGACGAATAGAAAACATTTCAGATCTAGATCTTGCTGATTGAAAGACGCTATTTGGATTTATGCAAAATGCACATATTACTGTGCAGTATTCTTGCAAATGACCTGGGAAGGCATCGAGAAAGCCTCATAATTCAAGTGGAATATTAAGCGTTCACATGTGACTTGACATCCAGCTGCAACAGGGAGAAACCGTACGCATCCAGCTCCAGCTCCAGCTTGTTATGCTGAGTCTCCTTGGTGGTGGCTGAGAATACATCACGCCAAGTCCCTTGGTGCAGCGGCAGCTCCATGCTGCGGGGTTCTTCGCTTGCATTCAGAACGAGTACAAATTGTTCCCCGGTATCCTGATCCTTGCGTCCAATGGCAATGCACGGATCTCCAGCTTCAGCGTATATCATCGTAATGTCCGCACTGCGCAATGCAGGGTGTTGTTTGCGCAGGGCAATGGTTTGGGTGAAGAAGTCGAGCAGATCCTTGTTCTGCTTCTGTTCGTCCCACTCCATACATTTGCGGCAACCTGGATCATAGCCTCCATCGAGCCCTACCTCGTCACCATAATAAATACAAGGAGCACCTGGATACGTAAGCAGCAGGAGGACGGCCAGCTTCATTTTGCGTACATCTCCCTCACATAAGGTGAGGAGTCTTGGCGTGTCATGACTACCGAGCAGGTTGAAAGCAGCTTCCGTTACAGGCTGTGAATAAGCAGCGAGCAGTTTGCCAATCTCGTTGGCGAATCCGAGACCGTCCAGCTTGCCGAGCACGGCAAAGTCCATAACTGAATTCGTGAACGGGTAGTTCATGACCGCGTCAAATTGGTCCCCTTGCAGCCACATGATGGAATCATGCCAGATTTCGCCGAGCAGATAGGCATCCGGATTAAGTGATTTGACCGTTTGCCGGAATTCACGCCAGAATTGATGGTCCACCTCATTGGCAACATCCAGTCTCCACCCGTCGATTCCCATATCCTGAATCCAGTAGCGAGCTACTTCCAGCAAGTATTCTTTGACCTCGGGATGCTCCGTGTTCAGTTTGGGCATAAGGGGTTCAAAGGCAAAAGTATCATACGTGGGAATACCGTCCTCGATTCGAGCCGGCCATTCTCTGACGTGGAACCAATCCGCATAACGAGAAGCCGCCCCTTTTTCAAGCACATCCGCAAATGGAAGAAACTCTCTCCCGGAGTGGTTGAACACCGCGTCCAAAACAACCCGTATGCCACGTGCATGGCATGCATCCACGAGTTCCTTCAATTTCTCATTGGTGCCAAAGTGGGGATCGACCCTCATATAGTCTGCGGTATTGTACTTATGGTTGGTTGTAGCCTGGAATACCGGGCAGAAATAAATGGCGGTAATGCCAAGCGCACTTAGATGGTCGAGGTGGTTCAGAACTCCTTGCAGATCACCTCCAAAAAAATTGACAGGAGTCGGCTCGCCGCCCCAAGGTTCAGCGTTCTTCGGACTGATCGACGGATCACCATTGGCAAAACGTTCAGGAAAGATCTGATAAAACACAGCGTCCTTGACCCACGCTGGCGGTTCGAAGATATCTGCCGGATTCATAAATGGAAAATCGAAAAATTCCAGCGGATGATCGGGCAGAGCCTGCTCAAATCCCCGTTCCGTCATCCAGACCGATTCCTCTCCCTTAATCAGTTGGAAGCCGTAGCGTAATCTGCGGTAAGGTGGTTGCGCTTCCACTTCCCAATAATCGAACAAGGCATCACGGGCAAAGATTCGCATTGGAAGGTGGAGAACCGTACGATCCCAGGCATATTTATCCCCGATGATGGCAATTACGGCATCCAGGTCTCCCCGTTTGGAACGGAGTCTCAGATGCATGGTCGAACGGTCATACACGTAGGACCAATTCATTTTGGGACGATGATAAATGGCTTCAAGTAACATGGTATTCACTCCTTGTATGGGATGAATCATGCAGCTATAAACGCAAAAAAGGCACAACCCCAATGTTTACGAGGTTGTACCTTTCGGCAGCATAGCCTTTTGATTATACTGCTATTATACGAAGTAACTTGGAAAAAGAAAACACTTTTTTTTCCTTAATTCTCAATTTATCGAATTCAAAACGCAAGATGCGTTTTCGCTTCATATATGAGATAAGGTGATTTGGAATCACCAATCCATTTGGGTTCTATTTACTAAAATTCATACCCAAGTTTATTGGCATAAGCAGAGATTTCTTTGTGATACTTCTCGATGCTTTTCTTGCCGACATCAATTTTGGCGTTAGCTTGTTTCAGGACAGCGCTGTTTACCGTTGTTTTGGAGACAGCTTTTTTAGCAAGTTGGAATCCCTCCAGCTGTGTATAGCTACCTTTGATCAAGTTGGCATGGATTTTTTGCAGCTCCGCATTTTGCGGCTTGATCAACTTCAGCTTGGATACATATTTGGTGTAGTTAGGAATCGCTGTGTTGGTCAATTTCAGGAAAACGGACTTGCGATTGGAGGATGTAATGTAAAATCCCCCTCCCAAAGCATTGAAGGCTTTCTCCTCATATACGGCTGCGATATCCAGTTGATCCAGGTAGTTCAAGAAATCCTCTTCATCGGCTGTAAGTTCCGGCTCTTCTTCTGTCGTGTCAACTTCGGTGTATCCGTCTTCCGAATATGTAGTCGTTGAGTCATCCGCAGCAGCGGCATAGGACCCTGCAGGTGCGAATACCCCGCCGAGCAAAACAAAACTCATAATGATGGATAGTACCCATGATTTCTTCACGTTCTAATTTCCCCTATCTATATATGTGATATTATTCCAATGGATAATCTAACATAGCTCGACAAGAAATTACAGGAATCAATTGGCAGAGATAGAATTTACGTATGGAGATTTTAAGTTTGTTTGCTTCACGTATAAGCGTGCAAGATGCAAGTTTATACGGATATAATAGCGTTGTGAATCAACAAAAAAGGGAGGGAATCTGGATGACTGTTAAACATTTTCATATCCATGTCTCCGATGAGATTCTGGAAGATCTGCAATATCGGCTGCATCACATCCGTTGGCCTGATCAATTGGTAGACTCGGGTTGGGAGCGAGGAACGGATATAAGTTATTTAAAGTCACTCGTTTCCTATTGGAGAGATCATTATGACTGGCGCGCGCAAGAGTCCAAGTTGAATCAATTTACCCAGTTTCGTTGCCAGTTGGATGGAATAGATGTTCACTTCATACATGAACGTGGTAAAGGGCCTAACCCTCTGCCGATTATTCTTACTCATGGATGGCCCGACAGCTATCTTCGTTATCAGAAGATAATCCCTCTCCTGACGGACCCTGCTAGTTACGGAGGTAATCCGGAGGACTCTTTTGACGTCATTGTGCCTTCATTGCCTGGATTTGGATTCTCCAGTCGCCCTGATCAGCCAGGTGTCAACAATTCTCGTGTATCCCGGATGTGGGCCGAACTAATGACCACGGCGTTAGGCTATCACAAATTTGCTGCTGCGGGTGGGGATATCGGCTCTGGCGTTACACGTTATCTGGCATCCAATCATCCTGAACTTTTAGTGGGAATCCACTTAACGGATATTGGTATCATTAGAGATCTCTTATCTTCACAGGATGAGGCTGGACGTTCGGAGAAGGAACGGGAATACAAGAGGCATGCTTCAACATGGATTTCGCAAGAGGGTGGTTATATGTCCATTCAATCGACGAAACCTCAGACGCTCGCGTATGGACTTTCCGATTCACCGGTAGGTTTGGCCGCCTGGATCATTGAGAAATTTCGTGCATGGAGCGATTGCAAAGGTGATCTCCATCAAATATTTAGCATGGATGAGTTACTGACTCATATTATGATCTATTGGGTCACGAACACGATAGGATCATCCACGCGTATGTACTACGAAAATTCGCACTCCTTGCCCCCATTGGGCCGGGTAGAAGTCCCAACAGGCATTGCCATCTTTCCTGCAGATATCGTGCTTCCTCCCAAATCCTGGGCGATGCAAAACCTCAACGTAACACGTTGGACCTCCATGCCAAGTGGGGGGCATTTTACGGCTTTGGAAGAACCGGAGTTGCTGGCTGAGGATATTCGGGCATTCTACAGATCTATTCGGGCAAGGAATAATTAATGTAGTGATATGAGTATTTTGCATAATTTCAAAGAGCGTCTTCCATCAGCGATCGACCGAAATGCTTCTATATGTCTAGACTTGTACCCTGGAGCGAGTTGATTCGAATTATGCAAAATGCTAATAGGATTCAATGGGAGACTTCGTAAGGTTCCGATTTGGATAAATCCATTTTGGACCGTTTTTTTTCTTAAATCGGTCCAAAATGGACGTACAAACGCGGGTCAGATGATATAATCGGGGAAGTGTTAATGTTTCATCATATTATGTTCGAAAAGGTTTTCGGGGATAAGTCTATTTTTGTTTGTAACCGCAATCATAAATACACACAGGAAGTGAGAACTGAGATGAATCAGAAAAAGCTTTTTACAGATGGATGGAAATTTGCGAAAAGTAAGCTGGAGGTTTCGGAACCTGAAGGGTTAATTTTTGAACCGGTCGAACTTCCTCATGATTGGCTAATCTATAATACGCTTGAACTGTATGAGGACAGCATTGGATGGTACCGCAAGACATTCCCGTACACGAAGGATGAGAAGCAGGTTCTGCTTTGCTTTGACGGGGTGTACATGGATTCTTCCGTATATGTGAACGGTCAGCTTGTGGGGGAATGGAAGTACGGCTATTCGGCTTTTGAACATGAAATTACCAATGAGCTGGTGGAAGGCGACAATGAAATTGTAGTCAAAGTGGTGCATCAGAGCCCGAACAGCAGATGGTATTCCGGGGCCGGAATTTACCGCAATGTGTGGCTGAAAACGAGAGATCGGAATCATATCGTCACAGACGGTACCTATGTGTCCATTCAGCAGCAGCCAGAAGGTTGGCAGGTGGAAGTGGATACGGAGCTGAATCTCGACCAGAACGCACAACTGGTGCACACGATTTGGTATCAGGGTAAGCAGATTGTATCCAGCAAAGCGAACGTTACCGCCAAAGCGGATAAAGACGCTGGACATGGAGAGATACAGTCTGACAGCCAACAGCTGACGGTAGATCATCCGAAGTTGTGGAGCCCGGATGAACCAAATTTGTATGATCTGGTAACGCAGCTGCAAGTGGTTACAGGTGAGCAGGGCTATGAGACGATCGAGTGCATCACGCAGCGCATCGGCTTCAGGGATATCAAACTGGATGCGAGCGAAGGCTTCCACCTGAATGGGGTCAAGATGAAGCTGAACGGCGTGTGTGAACACCATGATCTCGGGGCGCTGGGGGCTGCTTTTAACCTGACGGCGCTGCGCAGAAGATTTGTGCTGTTGAGGGAAATGGGCGTCAACGCAATCCGTACCGCTCATAACATGCCTGCCAAAGAGTTCATGGAACTTGCGGATGAGATGGGCATGCTGATTGTTTCGGAAGCGTTCGATATGTGGGAGAGAGCCAAAACTCCTTACGACTATGCGAGATTTTTCCCGGAATGGGCACATACCGATGTGAAGAGCTGGGTGAAGCGTGACCGTAACCATGCCAGTCTGATCATGTGGAGTATCGGTAACGAAATCTATGATACCCATGCGGATGAGCGGGGGCAGGAAGTCACTCGCATGCTGATGGAGTATGTACTGGAATTTGACCCCAAAGGGAATGCAGGCGTGACCATTGGTTCGAACTACATGCCGTGGCAAAACGCGCAAAAGTGCGCCGATATTGTAAAGCTCGCAGGCTATAACTACGCGGAAAAATACTACGACAAGCATCATGAGGAACATCCGGACTGGATTATCTATGGTAGTGAAACGTCGTCTGTGGTGCAGAGCCGTGGGATCTATCACTTCCCGTTTGAGCAATCCATTCTGGCAGATGATGATGAGCAATGCTCGGCGTTGGGTAACAGTACAACAAGCTGGGGCGCGAAGTCGGCAGAATACTGCATTTTGGCAGAACGGGATACCCCGTATTCATTGGGTCAGTTCCTGTGGACCGGATTCGATTATATCGGGGAGCCGACACCGTATCATACGAAGAATTCGTATTTTGGACAGCTGGATACAGCAACGTTTCCGAAAGATTCCTATTATATCTACCAAGCAGCCTGGACGGATTATAAGAAGAGTCCAATGGTTCACGTGTTCCCTTACTGGGATTTCAGCCCTGGTCAGCTCATCGATGTACGCGTGTGCAGTAATGCGCCGAAGATTGAATTGCAGCTGAATGGCAAGACAATTGGCACGTACGATATCGATCATGCAAAGGGAACCCAGCTGGCTGGCTGGTGGAAAGTGCCGTATGAAGAGGGTGAGCTCAAAGCTATCGCTTATGATGAAAACGGCAACGTTATTGCAACCGATGTGCAAAGATCCTATACCGATGCGAAGAAGATTCGCCTGCAAGCCGATCGGGAGCAGCTGCAAGCGGATGGTACAGATCTTATGTTCGTGGAAATTCAAGTAGAAGACGAAGCAGGCAATCCCGTGCAAAATGCAAATAACCGAGTGCAGGTCCAAGTGACAGGTGCAGGCCGTCTGCTGGGTCTGGATAACGGAGACAGCACCGATTATGATCCATACAAAGGGCTTAGCAGAAGATTGTTCAGCGGTAAACTGATGGCGATCATCGGGGCAACGAACGAATCGGGAACCGTGCGGATTGAGGTGACTTCCGAAGGGTTGGAAAGTGCGGTTACTGAGTTCGAATCGCGAGCCGTTGAAGGCGAAGGGAATCGTAACTTCAGTGATTCCGGGGCCGCCGCTGCCAGTCAGGAGCAAACCGTGCTCATGAGTAATACGGATCGTCCGGTATTGACGGGACGCGCGCAGGAGATTCCTTTGCGGAAAATCGAGATTATCAGCGGAGGTGGGCAGCTATTCGATCCATCAAAGCAGGAGATGACGGTGAGCGCCAAGCTGTATCCAGAGAACACATCCTACCGGGATATCGAGTGGGCCGTGGTGAACGATGCAGGGATCGAATCCAACATTGCCAAGGTCGAAGTGATTCATGCGGAATCGGACGTGGATGGAGATAGTCAACATGTAGTGAAGGTCATGGCGCTGGGGGATGGAAAATTCCGACTTCGTGCGACAAGCAGCAACGGTACGGATAAAACGAAACTCATCTCCCAGCTGGAATTCAAAGCAACGGGTCTGGGCACGGCTTACAAAGATCCGTACGGTTTCATTACGGGCGGACTGTATGATTACACCAAAGGGGATGTCGGTAACGGCAATGAACGCGGGGTAGCGACAAGCCGGGATGGGGAGACGCATGTGGGCTTCCGTAATATCGACTTCGGGCCGTACGGCTCCGATACCATTACGATTCCGATCTTCGCACTGTCCAGTGAGGATTACTTCATTCAGATCTGGGAAGGCATGCCGGATGAAGGGGGAAGCACACTGCTTGCGGATGTGGTGTATCAGAAGGAATCCAGATGGAATGTATATCAGGAAGAGACCTATCAACTGTCCAAGCGACTTAGCGGGATCACGTCGATCTGTTTTGTGCTGAAGCAGAAGATTCATATCAAAGGCTTCTCGTTCGAGCGCCAAAGCCGTGCATTCGAGCAGAACACAGCTGCATCATGTGATCATCTCTACGGGGATACATTCAAGATCGAGGGCGCTCATGTTGAGGGGATCGGGAACAATGTATCGCTGGAGTTTGAAAATATGGACTTCACGGCAGAAGGCACATCCAAGCTTGTGATCTATGGGCGTTCTCCTATTGATAAAAACACGATTCATATCCGCTTTGCGGGTGAGGATGGACAGAGCAACCAACTGGTTGAGTTCACACAGTCCGATGGATATGAGGAGCGCGTATTTGAGCTTGAGCAGGTGAAAGGTGTGCAGAAGGTGACCTTTATTTTCCTGCCGGGCAGTCAGTTTGACTTTGGCTGGTTCCGGTTCGAGAAGTAGGACGCATGATGTCCAGTAAGTGAAACGCTATCTTCCATTGCTCCAACGGATGGAGTGTTGTGGTGCTAAAAGAGCAATCCCCTTCAAGTAAACGGTGTTCGTTAAGAACAAGACGTTTATCTGAAGGGGATTTTTTCTATGCTATGCGGCTCGTTTAGCGTCCTGAATCTTTCTGATCAGCATCGTCAATGGTCAGCATAGCTTTTTCTGAATCCCACGACACGTTCAATCCCAAACCACGCAATACCTCAAAAGGCACTGTGGTTGCTCCCGAGTAATTATTTAAGGGTTCAGGCAGCTGCATGACTTGTTCCCTAGACGTATCTGCGGAAGTAATAACATACTGTGTTTCGTGAGGGAGGATTGTGATTGTCCGATTGTCATATTTCAACGTATAGTGGTCCAGGCTACCTTCCACCTCATGAACCTCAAATTCTGCTCCGAGTGCTGCGGCGATGGCCTTAATTGGCAGCTGCACGGTCTTAGGCGTTTCAACAGCGGCATACAACGACTGGAACAGTTCACCGTTCAGATATACATCTGTACCAATTTTGGCTTGAACGGGTTTATAAACCATGCCTCCCGATGATGTTGCAGGTGCACCCGCTTCCTCGTATTTATCACTTCCCCAGCCCCAGACGCTTCCATCCGAGGATAAGGCAAGACTGTGGTAATATCCTGCTGAAATATCAGTAATGCCGGATAGATGGTTTACTTTTCCTTCTTTGCCGTTCACGGTCCTTCCGTAGCTGTACACCTCACCGGATGTCGTGAGTAATAACATATATTGCGAATTTCCATCCATCTTCTTCACCTTGAAGTCGTAATGAAAGCCGAACGCTTTTCCTTTCTCGTCCAACCCCCAAACTTTCCCGTTCTTATCCAGTGCAAGCAGGGATGTATCTGAACTTGTGATCGATGATATGTTGGTCAGGCCTTTTATCTTGGTAGGTTTGGACAGGACTTTACCGGGTTCGTCGGGCTCGTTCCACGTCCATACGGACCCATCTTTCTTCAGAGCATATCCATGCAGACCTGCCGTTCCAACCTGGATGATATCTTTCAGTCCGCTGATCGCATGCGGTTTACGTAAGTGATCAGAATCGCTTCCTTGAGCCGCCGGGTGCTGCCATGACCAGACTGTCCCGTTCTGGAGAAGGGCGACGGTTAAAGTACCAGTCACCACATCCTTCGCAGAGAGGATGCTTTCGACTTTGCTGGGTAGTTTACCAGCACCCCACTCCCAGACGGTTCCATCCGCCTGAACGGCTGCATTAATTCCACCACCGGCGGCCGAAATAGCTATTACATTGGTTAGTTCCGGTATGCGGGTAGGACCAGATGTATGACGATATCGTACCTTTTCGCTCACACCCAGCTCTCCCAGCAGATTGCGGCCCCAGGTCCAGACCGAACCATCACTTCTCAAGGCAACACTGTAATAATAAGCTCCCTCTACAGCGGTATAATGGAGTTTCTTCTCTGTGTTTGTTGCAGTCGATCGAACAGAAGTGTTACTGGTTGAATGCTGTACGTTAGGGGCTGCATGAGCATTTGGCTCAGCTGTCAGCTCAATCAACAGGCTTGACACAACTAATGCTGTAGCCATTGCAATGGCGAGTCGTCGGACCGTTTTACCTTTACCTTTGTTCCTATGATTCAAGCGTGAAGTAGAGCCTCGTTTTTCTTTTGCTGTATCATCGGATGGGTTAACCGAACGCATGGTATCGCCTCTTTTTCGGATGAGATGGATGTGAATGATGCATTGTTATATAAACGCTTTTTGAAGGATTGAAGTTACATACCAATGATAAAATTTCTTTTATATTGAAGTGCGCTGAGTGTTATTTAAGTTATTTCTAACAGCACATAAGTAACATGTACGGAGACTTTAGTGTTGTAAACATGAGGTGATTGGATGAAAAGAGTACTGCTCACGCTTTCGTTAGCGTTAATGTTGTTAACAGCTTGTGAGGCAAATGATCAGACAGTGGATTCTCCAGTGATCTTGAATTCATTTCCGGAAATTATTGAGCCACATAACCCTGAGCAAGCGGAGCAAAGCGGGGATGTTGTTGTACTTCTCGAAGGAATACGGAACGGGGATAAATGGACTACATTTATGAAAAATGTGAAGGGAAAACTTCAGGATCAGGTCCGAGTTACGATGTATACCATTGAAGGTGGGGCCATTATCCATGAATTGATATACGATGGCAAAGCCATTCAATCGACTTATGATAACTCAAGGGATCTCTATGGCTCCAAACAGGGAAGGACGACCAACACCTGCAAAGGGGTCGGGACGATGAAGAGTGAGCAAGGACGTGTTTTTTACGTGTTAACCGGGTGTGAGAAGAAAGGGAGTACTTTTTCCATGCCCAAGCTATGAAAGGGAGATTCAGAAATACGGTTAATGCTGCAAACAAATAATCCTGTGAAGCCGAGGCTTTTCAGGATTATTTGACATTAGCTCCTGTGAAACGAGGATTGTTATTGATAGTATTCCTGAGAACAGAGGGCTCCATTAGGAATGTGAATTTTTATAATGTTCGTGAGGACCAGCTGTTCAATTACGAGAAAATTTTTGATTTGAAAACATACCCGCGCATCTTGTTTTTATTGAAGAAAATCAAATCATTCTTGAAACACAGCAGCCTGAAGAGATGGTTAAGTTTTATGAAAAGAAGTAGGAGAGTAATTAGCTTTCTTGAGATATTGAGAGTGGAGAATGAACGATTAGTAAGACAAAGGACTATGGCAGGAGCTGTTGTCTTTTTTATTGGGCATCCTTTCTAGTTATACGCACACTCTCCGAATGTGCTAATGACATATATATAGGGCATACACATTGTGTGCCTTGGCCTAAGGAGAGTGACCGTTTTGAGGTATCTGAATAAGAGGATAGCTGCGTCCAGCCAATTAAGGTCCAGACGTTCCACACGAAAATGCAGAAACAAATCTCCGGGAAAACGCAGGATGTGCCATATTATCCGTAAACCTTGCCGGAAAAAGCGGCGCTACCTCCGACCGAAGCGCCCAATAAGACAACTGAAAGTAGTCTGTGGCAAAAAAGTCATTGCTTTGCCGAGGGGGATTGGCGTCAACCCGGTATTTCCGGAGCCCGGGTCCCAGCTCGCTCCGATGAGACAACATGAAACGGAGACGGTCGGACCGCCCGGAATGCAAGGTCTAGTTGGGGAGCAAGGTGCCGAAGGCCCTGCTGGCCCTCACGGCGAGCATGGCCCACCGGGGTTTCCCGGAGCCCAGGGGCTTGTCGGCCCACCCGGAGCGGAAGGTCCCGTCGGTCCTCCCGGAGTGCCGGGCGTGCCAGGACTCCCCGGCTCCCAAGGCCCCGTCGGCCCTCCGGGCAAGCAAGGCGAACCGGGCCTGCCCGGAGGACAGGGTCCCGCCGGACCTCCTGGTGAGCAGGGGGTACCGGGGCCTCCCGGTTCCCCGGGCCCCACCGGCCCTAAGGGCGAGCAAGGCGAACCGGGCCTGCCCGGAGCGCAAGGTCCTGTCGGTCCTCCTGGTGAGCAAGGTCCGCCGGGCAGCGTACCCGGAATTGAGATTGTTCCCGCGGTAAACCGTTACTTCTACTTTCCGGAAACCGATCTGGATTTATCGGCCCCGGTTACGATTCCCGCCATGGAATTCATGAATGACGAAGGCGATAGCGCAACCGAATTTGCCGGGCTTGGACTTACCAGCTTCAACAATCTTTATATAAACGGGATTGTCCAGCCGCGCAATTCATATGACGTAAGTGTCGACATGCTGTTCTTCCCGTCACAAAGCGGTGTTCTCTTTGCTGGAACGCCAATCATTGTGGAGATAATTCGACTAACAGCAAATATAACAAATGGTTAAATTTGGTCAAACCTCCTCGTGACTTCGCCTTCACTACTCTCGAATCTACCACATATACTATGTCAGGTAGGAGGTGAGAACTATGCCACTCGTAACCCCATTTCAGAACAGTGTAAGATTTGCTGCAACCATTGGTGACGGAACGGGTACCGGAGCAACGTTTGCGATTGCTGCAACTGCTTTTACGAACGACGCCGGTGCAGCTGCAACGGCATTTCCAAGCACGTTCAATTATTACAATCTTTATATTAACGGCATTATGCAGACAGCAGATACTTCCACTGTTACAACCACCACGATTACGATCCCTGGAGGCGACGCACTGAATGCTGGAATTCCAGTTGTCGTACAATTCGTAGTGTCTTAACGCTTACCTGAATCATGATGCATCATTACCTTGTTCGGCTTCTATCGTAGATAGAAGTCGTTCTTTTGTGCGCCACGAATGGCGATTAACTAGGCGGTGAAAGTCCGCTGTGGGGGTTTGTAGTGACCAAACCACTAGCCAAAAGCAAGGGTGTCCATCGCGAGGTAGAATCTGAAGGAAGCTGGAGGCAAAATTCCGATCCGAGGAATACGAACATCATCAGGCATAAGGCATGGGATGAGTTTGCAGTTCGAATCGCGGTTGAAACAAGATTTGTCATGAGAAGTCAGCAAAAGCGATACTACTTCATGAAGTCGAGGTCATGGAGGAAGGGCTGAACCTTAGGAGGTGTTTAGTCAATGAATGTTTCCAAAACAGGAGTAAAGGGCAGCCAACTTCTAAAGGAAGGCTCACTGCAAAAGAATAGTGCGGAACACGAAGGATATGTGGGAGTGCACGTCCTGTGAGGATAACTGAAAACAACAACACCGACGCAAACAAGTTGAAGAATGTGCTGCTTGAACAGATTGTGAGTAGAGACAACCTGAACCAAGAATACCGAAAGAAGACGGGAAGAAGAAAAGAAACTTGGGAATCCCAACGGCGGTAGACCGAGTGATCCAACAGTCCATCGCACAGGTACTTACGCCCATCTATGAGAAGCAATTCTCAGCGAATAGTACCGCAGCCCGCGCGATAAAAAAACTTGATCTTGGGGTGAACATGTAGAGATTTTGATCGTTCCTATGGGTATCTGATGCTTTTTACAGACCGTAATCGCAACGACCTTCGACAGATACAAAAGACTCGTATGAGGAAAAGGATGTCGAGGGACAAGAACATAGTCCCATAGAAAGTCGCTAATTTAGCGGATTTTCTGTTTTGCGGGTACAAGTTCTTGTCCCGAGCCAAGGACAAGAACTTGTACCGATTGCCGATGAGATAAGTTTATAACTAACGTACTACCGTCCCAAGTGTTGGCTCGGTAATACGTTAAGCGTTGTATTTACGTGAAGTTAGTTGCCTCGAATTTGGCTCCACATGGTCACCATATCGATCCAGCCCCGATGCTCGGCGATCTTGCCGTCCACAACGTGATATTGACGGTACAGCGTGACATCAATCGTATTGCCCGTGGGGGCAGTTCCAAAGAACATGCCTTGATGTGTGCCTTTCACAGTCATTCTCACGAGCACCTTATCCCCTTGACCGATGATCTCTTCCACGGTGTATTGTTTATCAGGAAATGCCTCCAAGATCGTTGCTGCGAATTTTTTCAGGCCATCCTTGGATTGGTAAGCGAGTTCTTGATAATCGTCGGACAGAAATCGATCCACAGAGTCCAATTCACTCTGATTCCAAAATGCCTCGATAAATTGGTTTACCGTTTCCACATTGTTTTGTTCCATCGTTTTCATACTTAAATATCTCCTTATAAGTGGGTTATTAGGTTATTAGGAATTGACTTAACGACGAAATGCCGTTCTTCATAGGCGGTTATTGAGCTTGGATTTGAGGCAAAAGCGTGGCCGTATCGAACCAGCCGCGGTGATCAGCGATGTCCCCGTCGATGACCCGGAATTCGCGGAACTGTGTTGCCTTTACGGTTTTTCCTGTAGGTGCATTTCCTGCAAAATGGCCAGCATGCACAGCCGCCATGAAAATTCTTGCGATGACCTTCTCGCCTTGGGCCAGGATTTCATCCACGGTAAACCGCCGATCCGTAAAAGCCTCCACGATTTGCGGGGCAAAGAATTGATCGGTCTTTGCCAACATGTCCTGATTCGCAATGTCCTCGATAAACGCGGTCACCGCTTCTGCATTTTTTTGTTCCATCGTTTTCATACAAAACATCTCCTTTTGTATTGTTTATTGAAACCAGTTGTACCGGGTCAAACCAAATCAGATTTATAACAGGGACAATGGAATACAATCGGCTAATGCTTTGAATCCGGCATCGCAAGGATGAAGATGATCGCCGAAATCATAGACGGGAAGCAGCTGTTCGGGATGCTCGGGATCAGCCAGCGCAGTGTTAAAGTCGATAATACCGTCAAATACTTCGTTGGTCAGGATCCAGCGGTTCACTTCTTGCCGGATGAGCTCCTTCTCATTGGAGTAGTACGGAGCGCCGCCAAACGGTGGGAGGGTACCTGCAAAAATGCGTAGTCCCTTCTCATGAACCCTGGTTGCGACCCCCTTCAGTCCAGCAATAAGCTGATTTGCTGTCGCATTTCCGAGTCCAATATCATTGATTCCTTCGAGAAAGATCACATCGGTAACTCCAGAATGTAAAAACAGGTCACGATCCAGGCGGGAAAGCACGCTCTCTCCACCTATTGGCATACCAATCTCTGGCCCATTTTTCAATATTTGATTGCCAACGATTCCCGCATTGAGAACGGAGATCGATTGGGAGGGATGTTCTCGACGAAGTCGTTCAAAGAAAATATCCGGCCAACGATGGTTAGCATCTGAAGTAGACGTACTCCCTTCTGTAATGGAATCGCCAAGTGCGACAATGACACGAAAATGCTCATCTTGCGTTAAAACCTCCATACCGGATAGCCAGTAATATGAATGAAGGTTATTTCGGAAAAAATCCGCGTTGCTATCCTCGGCATGATTCCCCTCGGCAACATAAGTGGACCTAGGAGGCGAGAAATGCCATGTTGAGGTTCGGGTCGACTTAGGAACATAAACGCTGACAGCTACGTCAACATGCTCGTTTAATTGGAGATCGACAGGGTCCGTATAAATTTCTTCCCCTGCAGGAATGGCGATGTTGAATTGACCATTCAAGGTAACTTGCCGACCAGTTCCGGGAACGATTCCCTTGTCTTTTGCGGCTAAAGCTGCAGTTACTGTGCCGAAGACCGCAGGCTCGGAACCGTAAAGATTGGAAAACTTCAGGCGGATCTTGGAACCGAAGGCATGCGGATGTATAATCATTCGGATGGTCTGATCCTCGAATCGCTCTTCGGCAAAGTTCCCATCAAAGTACGTTTGACTTGCAAACCAAGATCCCACCCAATGGCTGTCAGAATACTTATGTTCATTCATTATCAAGAATAAACAACTCCTTTGGTTTAATGTTACTATTTGGTAACGTAATAGTGATAAAAAAAGGCTTGTGCTGTTAGTTTGCTGCTGCTGTCGGTGTAAGCTTATGGGTCAAATCCATGAAACTCCCCACCGCATCTCGAATCCGGTCTCTCATTCCCTCATCTAACGGAGCGCCTTCGGGACCAAACGTGTTCGATCCATATCCGATCGAAATCCACTGCGAACAGTTAATTCCGTGTAAATTGCGTACGATAGTCTGTAAATGCGACAGCGAGCTGACTCCGAGCGGACCGCCTGCGGAACTTACGGAAAGCACTGCCTTGCCCGCAACCTGGTTTCCGGTTATATAATCAAGGGCGTTTTTAAGCGCTCCTGATACGGAGCCATGGTATTCCGGGGTAGCAAGGATCAAACCG
This sequence comes from Paenibacillus sp. NPDC056933, assembly GCF_042674385.1. Taxonomy (NCBI): domain Bacteria; kingdom Bacillati; phylum Bacillota; class Bacilli; order Caryophanales; family Paenibacillaceae; genus Paenibacillus; species Paenibacillus sp. NPDC056933. Next base: position 121,167 of record NZ_JBHUQN010000001.1, read on the forward strand.
TCTCCATCTGCAATTGCTTCCAATACATGCTTAACGTTAGGATGGAAATCCCAGTTGTCGGGTGAGAAAAGCGGTAGCTGAAGCTCCGATAAATCAATGAATTGGACAGATATGTTCTGGGCTTCTAAAAGGCTTTCAATATACCGAAGAAGGTTCGTGCTGCTTGCGTTTGTGCGATTACTGCCTGCAATCAAGGTTACTTTCATCTTCAACATCACCTTTCATCTTCAACATCACCTTTCATTTTCAAATGGTTGTCATTGTGGATATGCAAGTCACCGGCTGACAAACAGATCCGTTTGTGATATCATGTGACTATTAGGTCACTTGTTATGGTTTTATAATACGTTACTAATAGGTAACATGTCAAGCGGTTCAAATGAATTTTTTTCAAATCGACAGGAAGGCGGTGTTTTGATGGAGAATGACATTTTCAAAGCCCTTGCGGATCCCAGCCGCCGTAAGCTTTTAGATTTGCTTCATGCTTCTGACGGGCGGACTCTGAGTGATCTCTGCGAGCCCCTCGACATGTCCCGATTCGGCGTCATGAAGCATCTGAATATATTGGAAGATGCCGGACTCATTACCACGAGAAAAGTAGGTCGTGAAAAGCTTCATTATTTGAATGCGGTGCCCATTCGTCAAATTTATGAGCGATGGGTTAGCAAATACGCCGAACCATGGGCGATCGGATTAACATCTCTTCAAAACGAATTGGAGCGTGATATTAATATGGATAAGAAGCCCCGGAATATAAACCAGATAGCGATTAAAGCAAAGCCTGAACAAGTGTGGCAAGCTCTCACGGACCCGGCCAAAACGTCGAAGTTTTGGTTCAACTGCGCCATCCGCACCACCTGGGAAATCGAATCTCCATTCGAACTATGGAACGGGGAAGAGAAGAAAGCGGAAGGGATCATTCTCGAGATGGATCCTCCAAAAAAACTTATGATGAGCTGGCGGTTTATTTCGTTTCCGGGCACGGAGAAGGACACCCCGTCGCGCATTACGTGGGAGATCGGTTCGCATGCCGAACTTCATGGCGTGACCCTCGTAACCGTTGTACATGATGAATTCGAACAGGCGATGAGCACTGCAAAGATTCTTGAGAACGGGTTGCCGATTGTACTTTCAGGTATGAAGACGTTGCTTGAAACCGGGGAGATGCTCGCTGGCGAATAAATGAAGATATTTAATTGACGAGTAAAAGTTCAAGGCGTTCACGAAAGCTTTTCCGCAGGCAGCACGGGATAACTCCAAGCGCAATGAGATCCAGCGGAGGAATGTTTGTCTCCTTTAATCGCTTGGCCATACAGGTAAATCTCAAGGGAGAATAACCGATGAAAGTAAGATTGGCAAAGACGAGAGGCGTTTTGGGGATCAGCGTAACAGCTCCGGACAAGGACGCCAGTCGAGCGATGGATTATTGGGTGGCCGCCGAATATGAAGGATCATTGCCAGGAGGATGGCTGAAGCTTGAGGTACCTTCCTTCCAATGGGCTGTGTTTGAGGTACATGGAACGTTACCTGAAGCCATGCACAACATGTGGAAGCAAATCTACAGCGAAGGTTCCCCTCCAGCGGCTATTTGCAAATGAGTTCTATCGAGTTAGAGTATTACCCTGAAGGTAGCCGGATTACCGGATTATGCGGAGCCGTTGACGTTCTATGAGCATTTGCGTTTTTTGTTTGAGTGAAAAATTCTAATCCCAGCGAAGGTTTTACCTTTGAAGGGATATTTTTTTGCAACTATATCCGCAGATCTATCTTATTATTCAAAGTAGAGTTCTTAATTTGGAAAATAATTGATTCATCATGTTGATTTTTACAATATTTGTTTGTTATGCTACTACATAGAATTACATAGTAGGTGGTGTATGAACTGAAGAATGAAATGATGAAAGGTTATATTGATGGTATTGTACTGTCTGTTCTGAGTAAGCAGGATGCATACGGGTATGAAATATCCAAAACGGTGCATGACGAGACGAACGGTCAGTTTGATCTGAAAGAAGGCACGTTATATCCCGCGCTCAAACGAATGGAGGCTAATGGGTACATTGAGGGCTATTGGGGGGAGCAAATTGGAGGACCACGGCGACGATATTACCGAATAACCTCCCAAGGTCAAACTCAGCTCGACAAATTGAGAACATCATGGACGGATAACATAAAGATCATCAATATTTTCTTGGGAGGGAGTCTTCATGGAAGTCATTGAACGATATTTAGATCAAGTACTCCGTTATACGTTTTTATCCAAACGGGAAAAGTCCGAGTGGAGAGAAGAAATGGCTGCTCATCTCCATTCGTCTACCGATCACTATAGAAATCAGGGCTATTCTGAAGAACAGGCTATTGAACGCAGCATCCAACAATTTGGCTCTATCTCAGAACTACGCAGGACGGTAACCCAAGAAACATATGGATTCAATATGAGGACGATACTTGGCTGTGCTCTAGCAAGTTTTATCCTTTTCATAGTGTCAGTCGTAGGTGGACTAGTAGCCAATCAATACGGTGTACATAACCGATATATCGAGATTATGCCGATTGTTTTGATTACCGTGAGTGCATTAAGCATCTGTATTATTTTCACGCGTAAACGTGTGGATCGACTTTGTCTGCTATCTCTGCCACTGTTATTTGCCTTAGGATATCTGCAAGCTTACTTTCAAATCTTGGTTGATTTTTGGGGTGAGGGATTATCGTTCACCATGTTTGAAAAGTTATTTTTCAGTGGTTCATATGATATTTCCGGTCGGATTGAAGTCATGTTGATCGGCGATTTGTTCCTGTTTACACAGGCGATCATCATTTTTGCTATAAGTAAAAATCGGTACATGTCGATACTCCCGTTTGTCTTTTCCACCATGTATACATTGGTTCATATGATGATGTTCACTCTCTATTACGCATTCTTTACGTCAAAGCAGTTTAGTTCCTCGGTAACTCAGGGATATGGCGTTTTCCTGGATGGTAATATGCAGCGTTTGATGGAGATGGGACTTAACTTGGTTATCGGTGCATTAGTGCTTGTATTATTGATGCTCTGGGGGAAATGGAGTGGGAAAAGAAAGTTGAACTTTGCTTGATAGACGTGATTCAAGTGGCGTAAGAACATGCACTAATGCGCAAAATGGCTGCTTAAGGGATGTTGCCCAATTACCGGATAACCGATGAGAAAATGAATCCTCTGTTTGATTCCAATTCCCTTTCTGACTTGTTAAAATTTAGGTGTATATACTACGGTCAGGTTGGCGGTGAAGAGGGAATGCAACGAATCGAGGTACACCCCGATGTATTGGAAGAAAAAGCCCGGTTGGTCCAGCAAAAGAAACAGGAACTGGAGCGGATGGTCAGGGAACTGGAAAAATCAATTTACCTATTGCAATCCGAATGGTCGGGTGTGACAGGGGAACGTTTCTTTTGGGACTTTATGCAGATGAAAGAAGTTTTCCCTGCTACATTGAAACATTTGGAAGAAATCCATCTCGTGTTCACCTTTGTTGCGAAGAATTTCAGGACGGCAGATGGCTCAGGTGAGGTTGCGCTGTACATCCCAGAGGAACTAAAGCGAAATTTCGCTGTAGGACTGCTTGATAAATCAATAGGAGAAACAATAACGGGAATGGGCCAGACGGCGGAAGCGCTCTTCTATAATCCGTTCAGTACATTAGGCAGTGTGGCATATGCCATGACCGTGGGCAAAGTTGTAGACGTTGGGCGGGGTATTCAATTTGCAAGGGATGCAGCCTGGGGCACGGGAACGGCGAGGTCTGATATAGAGCAATTTGTGGATGAGCAGAAGAAGCAGATCGATGAGAGTGGAGCAGGATATTACGGTGGAGCGATGACGGGTCAGGCCCTGGCTTATGTTTTGTTTGGCAAAGCTCTTCGTTCGAAGGACGACATTGGATCAGGAGGGGGAGGTAAGAAAGAGTCGGATAAGAGTAAAGAAGGGACTGGACAAGATGGTAAACCTGTTGTAGATAAAGAGAGATGGCTCTGGAGTCTACAAAATACAGAAAACTTTAAAACAGGAACTAAAGAAAACGGATTAAGCCATATTTTTGGTGGTGAAATACTCAAAAATGGGAATGCCAATGGTTTTCATTATGAAGGGATGCCAGATAGTAACGGTAAAATTATCGGGAAAGTTGATACACCTAATGAGTTCGGTGTCTATCAAGCCAATGTTGAAATTAATGGAGTACCAAAAGGACCCAAATCCACATTTTTTCCAAAGGAATGGACACCACAACAGGTAATTGATTCAGTAAATGAAGCTTTTAATAATAAAGTAAATATAAAAAACAATAAATATATAGGGAAAACAAGCACAGGAATGGAAATAGAGCTTATTTTAAGAAATGATAAGATAATCTCAGCATACCCAATATACTGAATTGGAGGGTAAATTAGTGATGATAAAATATAAATATAAATTAAAATATATGGATGAATTTAATATGGTTGTATTGGATTTTGACGAGGAAAAATCACTAGAGTTCGCTAGTATGATAAGTGATCCCTTAGGATCTGATATACCTTGGAGATTTAAAGATTTGAAAAAAGATATTGAGAATTATTTTGAATTATTAAGGGGGGATATACCCGAATATAGACATGGAGGAAATGCATCCAGCGTTATATCACATAAAGACTATACAATAATTGAAGATCCATTTTATGATGAGGAAGAAGATGAAACTGAACCGATCTGTAAATTAGAGACAGTTGAATTTGTGAAAATTATATTACTATGGGCTTACGAAACTTACAAATTTAAAAGTAAAAAGGGAGTGATTGCTTTAAAGGAGGCAGAAATGGTTATGAAATGGGTTGAACAAAAGATGTTAGAAGTTGAGAGTATAGAAAATGAATCTATACAATAGATGATGTAAAGCTCATTCCTGATCATGGCCGACAAGCAGTGAAAAGTTGTATCATGTTATTATTGGGAGATTTAATTCATGGGGTTATCATCTTTTATACTATTTAGACATGGAAAGAGCATGCCGACTTATCTTTTATCGAGTGCTGCTCGGAACATATGTAAAAAAGAGAATCTTTTCTTTGATAATGATGAAGAAACTTACAATAGCGAAGGTGCATTAAAATATACTCGATTGTATATAAGCGACACCCCATTCAAGGAGAATTACTCAAGGACGCTTAGCTTTAGTGTATATGATGAACCTTATGAATTTCAAACCGTTACTTATGACTGGGATGATACGCAAAATGAATATTTTAAAGCAGTAGTATCTGATGAATTTGATGATAATGAAGATTTGTTATTTCAGTTCCTTTTTGCTTTTCTAAATGAATTTCCTGATGCAAAAGTATGGATTGAGGAAGATTGGTTTTACACCTTGGAGGATATGAAAAAAATAAAGTCTTCCTACAATAATAATTGGTGCTATATAGATCCAAAAAACATTTAAGTGAAACACAATAATTAAGATTCAGGCACTTCTACCAGACCCTAAGTAGAGGTGCTTTTTCTATAAAATCACAACAACTAGATTTGATAGATAACGAGATTAAAACCTTAGAAAAGGAAAAAAATATGTTTGGTAATTTTTATTTTGGAGGGGATTAAGAAATGTCCATCAGTGCTGTGATACTTGAACCACAAAATCATTTTGAAAAGAGTTTTTTTGTTGCAGTAGCAACAGAAGCTTTTTTCAAAGAGTGCTGGCAACCTGCTGTTGAATCATTAGAGTTAAAATGGATAGATCTCTTTTCAACTGGAGTTGATTTAGAGGAGGAAGACGTACCGATTATTGTTGAGGAACTACTCCTGATAAAGGAATGGGCTGCAAAAAATTTAAAAGATGAGCAAAAGGATAAAATAGTCAAAAGAATAGAGGGACTTCGAGACAAGTTGCCACTTGCATTTCAAAGACAGGATGCAATTGTTTTTATAGGGTAGAGGGATATATGCCCAAATGCCATAACCCAACTCTAATTGGTAAATTGAAGAAATCACTGCGGGATAGAAATGTTGTGTAGTTCTGCCGAGTTTGGACGTGCATTAATTTCAAAAGTGAAATCCAATTGTTTCTGGCAGATCACGGACATGATCCGTTCTTGTTGTAATGTAATAATGTTTGTCTCCGATTTTAGGAAGGTCTCCACTTCAGCGAAAAGTTCACCCTTATTATAGAAGGCATATCCCAAATCGTTCTCGGACTATCCGCTTCCCTTTAATTCATGTCCAATCTGCAACTCGTTATTGTTATACGTTGCATTTCGTGATGATATATTTATTATATTAACATTTTTGGTTTCAATTAGGATTTTAAGTTCAGGCAACATCAAGTCATCTAATTTGCCAATGCTGTGAGCTGCCTATATAAAAAAGGTGCTTGCCCTAAGCTGTTACAGCTTAGGGCAAGCACCCATGAACTACTATACCTATTGTTGATTCTCATCAACAATACGTTTGATTTCTTCTTTAAATGCAGCTAGATCCTGGCCACTTATCATAGCTTTGGATTTCTCCTGTTGATTTACAGAAAATACTCTGTCGCCTTGGATTTCATATTTTCCCTGAAACTCACCTGCAACATAATAAAGTGGGCCAATCTCTTCATCATGTCCAGCCTTCAAAAATAATACGTAACTGTCACCCGGTTTCATAAGCGGGTTATCACGCTGAATAGTGAGTTCACCTGTTTTTTCCCTTTCCTCTTCTACACCAACTTGTGTTAGAATAACTTCTTTCTGCTCACCATCGCCCTTTAACTGGTCTGTAATTGTAGCGGTATAAAATGTAGAGTCCTTTTCAACATCTTCGCTACGAACATCCTTTATCTTCACTTCAGCAATGACGACCGAAGCCGCTTCAAGTTCCTCTATACTATCATAAGAATATGCCAAACTTCCGGAGGTCCCTCCAGTGACAGCCTTAGATTTAGGATCACTTGTTGCTACTGATACTTGATCTGCCGCTGGAGCAGTTGTTTTTTGACTCACTTGGGAGGGAGTCGCAGAACATCCTGCAATTACTGCAACCGCTGCAATAGATCCAACAATTATCTTTACAGATTTCAAATTTACCGCCTCCACTTTCTTTTAATAAAGAGAATTAATACCACTTAAATCATCGGATTGAGGTGTATATACGCCACATGTATCATACCGAGCAGGTGTGTTGTCCCTCATCAGAACACATCCTGATGCATGGTCAAGTCCTAGTACATGGCCGATCTCATGTGCTGCTACGGAACGTGCCTTAAGACTAGAATAGCCGCTAGTGTAGTATGTGTTTATCCAAGTGTAGGAGTAATATGTTGTTCCGTTAACGTCGGTATACCACTGTGCTTTTCCATCATAGTCAGTATTGCTTAGGTGTACACCTTGAAATTCAACATTAGGACTTGATGTTGTCTGCGTAGAAAAATTAGGTTTGGTTGATTGCTGGTTCCAGTTATAGATAGCATCATTCCAAATAGAATTAACCGAATCAGACCCGGTTTTGTTATAGCTTAACTTACTGACTTGATTAGTAGACCATTTAGCTCCAGTGGGAACCCATGCGTACGTTACATCAGTAACTCCGCTAAACGGAACGAGAAGGCCCGACATCATTGCTGCGATGGCAATTTTCACACCTATACGTAATTTTTTTGTTTTCATACTAAAACATCATCCTCCTTTTGTTGGATTCCCTGAACAGGTCTGTAATGGATCGGGCTTTCATACTCTAAACGATCCATCCATGAGAAATGTTTCCAATTTCCAAAAATTCGCAACACCTAACCCCCTCTGATAATATTCATTCTTACTTTACAGGAAGAACGGAAAGCTCCTTTCGATCGGAGCCTATTGATTATAACGTATGAAATACTAAATACTGACCTTTTCTACCAATTTTTTATATATAAGGTATACTATATTTACCCAATATATGATCTAACGCACTTTCATAATTTAATCCTGTATTTGAAGCGAACCATCATTACATACGCAAAATGGGAAGGAGTATACACCAGTTGACGAAGGAAAAATGGTTTTATTTATTACGCAGGCCAATGGAAGAATTGGAAAGTGACCAACATGAAGAAATCTACAAATCATATTACAAATTTATCTATGAAAATTTGTATTCGCTTCTTGGAGATCATGCACTCACAGAAGATTTAATTCATGAGAGTTACCTTAAAATCATTTTAAAGGGACCCGATCTTCAGTCAGAACAAAATATCCCCGCTTGGATTAGAAAAGTTGCCTACAATACCACTATTGATTTTTTAAGAAAGAAAACTAAAGAAAATCAAACATTAAAAGCCCTTATTCCCTTGTACGAGTGTGATACTCATAGGACTAATAATGTTGAATCTGAACTGGAAGTAAAATGGAGGAATGAGAAGCTTTATCAAGCTATTGGGGAATTAAAATTAAATCATCAGATAATGCTCAAAATGTTCTACGTAGAGGGGAAGACCTGTAAGGAAATTGGGGAATCTATTTCTCTGACAGAAGCTACTACCTCTAAGAGATTATCGAGAGCCAGGCAATATCTACGCGAACTTATTATAAAACAGTAATTATTAGCTCTGGGATAGCGCCCGTTGGAGTCCTATAGGGTATTGAAAATATACCTTAAAATTTTTTTAATCTTCACTTTCTAAGGGTCTGACTCATACAGCTAACAACTGAGAAAATGAATCCTCCGTTTGATTCCAATTCCCCTGCTGACTTGTTAAAATTTAGGTACATACTACGGTCAGGTTGGCGGTGAAGAGGGAATGCAACGAATCGAGGTACATCCCGATGTATTGGAGGAAAAAGCCCGGCTCGTCCAGCAAAAGAAACAGGAACTGGAGCGGATGGTCAGGGAACTGGAAAAATCAATCTACCTGTTGCAATCGGATTGGTCGGGTGTGACAGGGGAACGTTTCTTTTGGGACTTTATGCAGATGAAAGAAGTTTTCCCTGCTACATTGAAACATTTGGAAAAAATCCATCTCGTGTTCACCTTTGTTGCGAAGAATTTCAGGACGGCAGATGGCTCAGGTGAGGTTGCGCTGTACATCCCAGAAGAACTAAAGCGAAATTTCGCTGTAGGACTGCTTGATAAATCCATTGGCGAAACGATAACCGGAATGGGCCAGACGGCGGAGGCGCTATTTTATAATCCGTTCAGTACATTAAGCAGTGTGGCATATGCCATGACAGTGGGGAAAGTGGTTGACGTTGGACGAGGTATTGGATTCGCATGGGATGCAGCCTGGGGCACGGGAACGGCGAGGTCTGATATAGAGCAATTTGTGGATGAGCAGAAGAAGCAGATTGATGAGAGTGGAGCAGGATATTACGGTGGAGCGATGACGGGTCAGGCCCTGGCTTATGTTTTATTTGGCAAAGCCTTTCGTTCGGTGGAGAATAAGCATAGCGATCTGGGAGGATCGGGTGCTAAGGCGGGGTCAGGAAAAGATAGTGGTTTAACTAATGAATCAAGGTTAAGAATGGAAGGAAATAAAACGATATACCCTAATCAATTCGGTAATGAGATATCTTGGACCAAACAAGGTTCTAAAGATATAGATGCTATTATCGAGAAGAATTTAAAAAGCTCAAAAGCTGGTGATGTGCTAGAAGGAAAGGTAGCGCAGCTAATAAAAGAAACGGGAAGACTAGAAGGTACGGGTATAGAACTGAAAATGCAAAATAAAAAAGGGCAGGAGATATAGATGTTTTAACAGACTCTCACATTATCGAGGTTAAAAAGTCCTTGAGTGCTTTAGATGAAAAACAACTTGATAAGTTAACAAATCCAATCAATGATAAATATTTTAATTTTGATAACAAAGAAGTTATTTTCTATATTGAAGATGTAACTGTGAAAAACAAAACTCAAGCGGATTTAGTTAAAAAATTAAGCGATCTAGATATAAAATTAATAAGCTCGTTAGATGAATTGAAGGAGGTCATGAGTAAGTGAGTTCAATAATAATTCTAAAAAAAATTATAAATTACTCTCCAGAACAGACACTTAAGAACTTTAATAATGTAGCCAAAAAAGCCGATATGCATAGTTTTCATTTGAAAGTTGATCTTGATACGGATAACAACTTTCTTTCAGCAGAAGGTACATTGTCCGAGGTAGATGAAGTAACGTTAATGAATACTGAGAATGAAGAGGGTATTAGGTATTTTTCTTTTAATGTGAATAGAGTTGTAGAAAATTCATATGATAGTTTTACTTGGCTTACCCAAGACGAAAATTACTTCTGGGCTATAGACATTGAAAATATTAATCATGAATACGAATTTATTTATAGGTTTGTTGTAGAGTATTTTAAAGATAATGTTGAAGATTATTTATGGTTCGATGATGCTGATTGGTATTACACAGCTGACGATATATTAAAATTAAGCCAAAGGCCTTATGACCCTAGGTGGTGCAGTAAAAAAATTGTGTGAGGGTATTTATTCTCTAATGGTAAATGAGTCTAAAGTTATTCACATTGGGATCGGGGCGACTATAAATGTTTCATCGAAAATAGGGATTATCAAGAAAAGTAAGTTTGCATTGAGCATTGTACTATATAATGGTTGTTTTTATTTAATACCCTTGATAAGAGATAAGTCTTATCAAGGGTATTTTTTTGTTTAATCGAACTGAGGAGTGATACAAACATGGAATTTCAAAAAATGTTATTACTAATTGGATGCTTCGGTTTTGCTGTACTACTCGTTTTATCCTACAGTTTCTATAAAGGAAAAAGAATGTACAAAAGCGTTTGAATTCCTTCGCCTCGACTTGAAAAACCTTCGCTGCGAGAGAGTGAACTTGGCATGAGCATGCTTGGCGAAGTGATTCGAGTATTTTTTACAATGAGCGGTACCATCTGGTACTTTCAATCATCGAGATATATCTGGGTCTACCAAAATAGTGGAGGTTCATATCGTCTAAGTCCATGCACGCAAATAATTCTGCTGAGCCGAGGCTTTACAGTTTTTTGATATCGGCATAAAGAAAGTATCGGCAAGACTTTGGTTTCAGCTATAGGAGAGTATCGAAGAGGAATGATTGTTAGAGAAAGAATAAATGCCAAAATTTTCAAAAAAATCACTATAAATTGAAACATTTTATCTTTTTTTACAGTCTATATATTATAGGCCACTGAATTCCAATTATATCAACGGTAAAATGAAATGGCCTATTAATATAGAAAGGGGAGATAAATGTAGATTATAAGCAAGCGGCAGATGGAAGTGAAATCAAATTCATAAAAAACAAAACATTGGAGGTTAGATTGTGAAGAATAAATACTTGTACTTGATGACATTTTCTTTTTTAGCAGTATTTCTGTGTGGAAGCTTTGCCAGTGCGGATTATTTTTCCGGAACCAGAAAAAATGGTTCTAAGCCAATGGCATATTATCATTCATCAGTAGCTGATTATAACTATACTAGTCACTATGATGCAGGGAGAACATACTGGAACGGTAATTCAAGGGTTAATATCGCTAGAACGTTAACAAATTCCACTGTAACTCGCCCAGACATTTATTATATTGGAAATACTGCTACAGCTAATTTTTATGGACAAATTGTTCCATACAATAGTTCCGGATCAACAGTTGGACCCGATGATTATTGGGATTATACCGCAGTGTTTATGTATGACAATACAATGAGGGCAACTGGTTCTGGTTATACGTCAGCTAATATAAGATATAATGCTGCGCATGAAATTGGGCATACCATTAAGATGGCCCATGTTCCCATTCCATACAATTCAGTGATGGTACAAGGTTGGAGGGCTGTTCCTGGTTCAATTACCACATATGACTCTGGAGAAGTTAACAGTAAATGGCCTTCTTTTCCATGATATTAAGGTTGCTCTGCTTCAGACAACTTAAATTACGAATTTTAGGAGGGTTTGTATGAGAAAAATTCAACTGTTTTTATTGGTTTCATCATTCTCTTTACTTGCATTCGCCTGCAGTAATAGTATTATAGAAAAAAATAATTCAGATTCAGTTGGAAAAGATAATATTGAGACTGTTGTTACTCATGGAAATTATAAGGAGTTTGATAAAGAAAATAATTTATTTGATGATGCAGATTTGGTTGTAATAGCCACAACGGATAGTAAATTTGTGGATCGTGAGCATGTTGTTAAATATGCAGATCCTGATACGGCTGGAGCAGATTTACCACAAGCTATTGAAGATTTTTACACGAAAACACCGATTAAGGTTCTCAAAGTATTGAAAAGCCCAGCATCCGCAACAATCACAGAGAATAAAGAAATGAAGATAATTGAACCTGTTTCATTAATTGAAGAAGATGCTAAATCGAAGAAAATTTCCATTGAGAACTATAATGAAATTAAACAAGGCGAAAAGTATGTGCTGTACCTTAAACAGAATACCTATGGGGATTACAGCGTTATTAATATGAACAATGGCAGATTTAGTTTGGAATCAGAAGAAATAATAATAAATTCCTTGGATCACGGTCATGAAAATGACATAGAAAAACATAATGAACTCAAACAAAGCGTTGAAGAACGATTCAAGTCTGAAATTGAAGAAGTAAAAGATATGTAAGGCAACATTCTTATTAAAAACAGAGAGCAGCTTGGTTATAGCTCGGTCAAGGAGACAATAAAAAAAGAAAAATTTCTATTAAGGGCGACCTTTCTCTGAGTTTAACCCGTAGAGGTCGCCTGGTTTTGTTGTGGCAACGGTCCTCGTTGCAGAATGAAGTGTAATCCATAATTTGGTTTCGCGCTTGCTCACTCCATCCAGCGACCACGGTAATGCTCTCACTCCTATTCTAAACCTCCCCATAATCCGACGTAGCCCAGCCTTCTTCCTCTCGCAAGCAAATCGCCTCTCTTTCACTGTCTACACTTTGAGGGGACAATACCAATCAGACCACAAGTAGAGGTACTTTTTTCTAGGGATTCAAAACAACTAATGATATCTTCCACCTATTGGTCGATAATATAGAAGAAACAATTTTTAGCTCATCATATACATAGAGAACGATCCACAACCATCCTACACTCACACGAGGTACATTCATGAAACAAGGCATATATGAACAGCTTATCAACACCATCACCAGACAGGAGATTTCGGCACTGGACCCGGATGTGTATAACATTGGGACCGAGAAGCTGGATGCAGAGGAAGCACGGAAATTGCTGTCCACGTATTTGGCGGCGGTGACCCGGCGAGCGCTCAAGATTGTGCGGGAACAGACGGAAGATAAGACAGCAGTGTTGGCGCAGATTCGAACGTGTAATGAGATTATTGCTACTCTGAAAGGCACACTGGGGGAAGAAGAGTACAACGAATTGCAATTGGATGAGCAGGGGGAAGTGTTGACCCATGTGTATTCCAAGCTGAACAGCATCCGTGCGGTCCGGGATATCGGAATCGTTCGTCCAGATACGCCGATCTCCCAAAGCTCTTTATTCACAGGTGCGAAGTCTGAACCGAGTATGTTACTGGAGTTGCAAAAGGAGATCGTGACCGCCGATCGGATCGACTGGCTGGTGTCATTTATCAAATTCAGCGGGCTTCGCCTCCTTCTGGAACAGCTTCAACAATTCACAGCGGGCGGTGGGAAACTGCGGATCATCACGACCACCTATATGGAAGCAACCGACCTCAAGGCTATTACTGAACTTAGCAAATTACCTAATACAGAGATCCAGATTTCGTATGATACCAAAGTGACACGGCTGCACGCCAAAACGTATATTTTCCACCGTGATACTGGATTCACCACCGCCTATGTCGGCTCCTCCAACCTGTCCAACCCGGCGCTGACCAGTGGTATGGAGTGGAACCTCAAGGTGACGGAGAAGGATTCACTCGACGTGCTGCGCAAGATTGAAGCGACCTTCGAGAGTTACTGGAATGACCGCGAATTCACGCGATATGTGGCTGAGAATGAAGGACATGAGGCACAATTGAAGGCAGCTCTGAATCGTAAAAAAGATCACACAAACGAATTTCATCTCGACATCCAGCCTTACGATTATCAGAAAGAAGTGCTGGAGCAGCTGCACGCTGAGCGTACGCTGTACGGACGAAATCGCAATCTGATCGTCGCCGCCACAGGCGTCGGCAAAACGGTCATCTCTGCCTTTGACTACAAGCGATTCCGGGCAAGCCATGCGGGAGCCAAGCTACTTTTTGTCGCCCATCGGGAAGAAATCTTGAAGCAAAGCCGGGATACGTTCCGGTATATCCTGAAGGATATGAACTTTGGTGAGCTGCATGTCGGGAATCACCGAGCGGAGGCGCTGGACCACCTGTTTGTTAGCATTCAGAGCCTTAACGCTATGAAGCTGACGGAGATCACCAGTCCAGATTATTACGATTACATCATTGTGGATGAATTCCATCATGCCGCAGCGCCTTCGTACCAGAAGTTGTTGTCCCACTACGAACCGAAGATTTTATTAGGATTAACCGCGACCCCTGAACGGATGGATGGCAAAGACATTACCGCCTACTTCGATCATACGATTGCCGCCGAGATCCGTCTAACCGATGCCATTGACCGGAAACTACTGAGTCCTTTCCAGTATTTTGGCGTCACCGATACTGTCGATCTATCCCAGGTAAAGTGGTCGCGCAAAGGCTACGATCTGAACGAACTGGAGAAGCTCTATACTCATAACAAAATCCGTGCCAACCAGATCATCCAAAGTCTGAATAAATACGTAACTGATCTGGACGATGTGAAGGGGCTTGGGTTCTGCGTAGGGGTGGATCATGCGATGTATATGGCAAAAATATTTAACGAAGCCGGCATTCCATCCATAGCCCTGCATGGCGGGTCGAGCGAACAGGAACGTCATTCTGCGAAAGGACAACTGGTGAACGGGGAATTGCGCATGATCTTTGTCGTGGATCTGTACAATGAGGGCGTGGATATCCCTGAGGTGAACACCATCCTGTTCCTGCGTCCTACCGAGAGTCTGACCGTATTCCTGCAACAGTTGGGACGTGGACTACGGATGGTGGAGGGCAAAGAGTGCCTGACCGTGCTCGACTTCATCGGACAAGCCCATCAGGAATACAGGTTCCAGGATAAATTCCGCGCCCTGATCGGCGCTACTAAACATTCCATCTCGTACTACGTCGAGAATGGCTTCTCGAACCTGCCACGCGGCACGTTCATTCAATTGGAAAAACAAGCGAAGGAATACGTCATGCGCAACCTCAAGCAAATGAGTCGTAATCGCAGAGCGTTGATCCAGAAGTTGCAAACGTTCCAGCAAGACACCGGACTGCCACTGACCTTGGCTCATTTTGTAGAGCATCACGGGATGACACTAGTTGAATTGTATGGTGGACGTACGGGCAAAAGGTATTTCCGGGGTATGTTGGCTGAAGCCGGACTGACAGAGCCAATAGAGAATGAGCAGGATGAGTATATCCGCAGACTGCCATCTGTGCTGACGATCAACTCCCGAAGCTGGCTAACGTTTCTGATTGACTACATTGAAAAAGGCGAAGAACCGACCAACGCGGATGAACAGCGCATGTTGATTATGTTCTATTACACCTTCCACCGGGCTGCGCCTGAGAAACTAGGACTGAACAGCATCGAAGAGGGTGTGCAGCGTGTGCTGTCTTGTGAAGCATTCCGAGCAGAGCTTGTGGATATTTTCAAATATAATCGGGCTCATCTGCGATTTGTGGATAAAAGCAATTCGTTCCCGTACACTTGTCCACTGGATATCCACTGTATGTACTCGATCGACCAAGTGCTTGCCGCCTTTGGCTACTGGAATGCCCAGCACTCACCCGCCTTCCGCGAAGGCGTGAAGTATTTTGCCGATGAACAGACCGATATCTTCTTCATTACACTGAACAAATCGGACAAAGATTTCTCTCCATCTACGCTGTATGAGGATTATGCGATAAACGAGCGTTTGTTCCACTGGCAGACACAGAGCCGGGTGTCGGAGCATACGGCTACGGCGCAGCGGTATATTCATCATCGAGAGACGGGTAATCGGATCGTGCTTTTTGTGCGGGAGTATAAGGAGGAGCATAACTATACATCTCCGTTTGTGTTTCTGGGCGAAGCGGATTATGTGAGTCATGAGGGAAACAAACCGATGAGCTTCGTGTGGCGGTTACGGGAAGAGATGCCTGCGAAGATGGTGGCGGTGGCGAATAAGTGTATTGTTTGAAAAAAATATGGATATATGGAATTATAATGGAATGGTTTGATTCTGTAGAAAAGTTAAGTATATCTTTAATGGGTTATAAAGAAGTATAATTCAAGTGAAAAAGACAATAAATATATTTAAGTTGAGAGGTGAAAGTTGACTAAGTAAATTCTCATCAATAAACTTGAAATATCATTGATACGAGGGGGTGTTCATATGAAGTTGTATCCGTTATACGAATTTCCTCCTGATGAGGCATCTTTACTGAAGATATTATTTGAATTTGATAATTCTCAACCAGTTAGTCGTAGTGAAGCAGTGGAAATAGTCCAGCAAGTATATGGGAAACGTCAATCAAGATCTAAAATAATAGTAAGGAATTTTCAGGATTTAGGATTGTTATCCCTTAGCAATCAAAAAATTAATTTATCACAAGAAACTCAATTGTATTTGGATATGAGCAAAAAGGTTTCAGATTTACTTTTAAATTTAACTTTCAGAAATATTGATCTTTTTAAAGTATGTTTTGATATTTGTGAAATACCTAATTACAATGACCTATCTAATCCTAAAATAATAGATTTTCTTGTATATAACATGGGCTATCATAGAGAAAAATTAACAACTGCTAAAGAAAAGATGTTTGCTCTGAGGAGATTAATAAATATTTGTAATCCTAGTGATGAACAAAATGAATTTAAAACATATCAAAGCTTTATAAAGTTTTTAGGTATTCTTGAGAATGAGTACCTTGGAATTACAGGTCAATATTATGGAGAAGCAATACCTCTAAATTTATTAAAAGAAAACATAATTAACAATACTCCTTATAGCTCCTCTCAGATAAATATATATATAGAAAAGTTATATTTAGATATTTTATTATCAAGAAATGTTTCATTTACTAATGCAAATGTTGAGTTTGCCAAAATGGGATACTTTGAGATATCAAAGAAAAATTATTATTTTATTAAAATTTTCGATTCTTTGTATCAGAGTCCACTAGTATTATTTTAATTAAGGGGATTTGTCTAATGAAAACTCAAGGACTAGAAGAAATAGATCACTTATTTGAGAATGTACGTAAAGAGAACCTAACTGCAGAGAGTAGTAAAAATGAGCTGAACGCTATGAGAAACACGCAACCTCCCGAGAAACCTACTTTTTTTGTTAATCAAGAGAGGGCGAAGGAAGAGATTAAAAGAAAACTTAAAGGCTCTTTATCTGAGGACAAATTTTCGTGTATTTTATTACAAGGAGTAATTGGAGATGGGAAAACTCATTTTTTAAATCATATGTATTCGCACTTTAAGAAAAACAAAGAAAATTTTTATATTATTAAATTAAGAGTCGAAGATACTGAAAGATATAAGAGAAATCTAGTCAAAACAATGGTAGCAGAATTATTCTCTAATTACTATGAAGACTTTTTTAATACATTCCATACTATTATTAATGAGATTCCTATGTTAGATGATGTAACTTACGAGAATGAATTGAATATAATCAGAATGAAGTTAAATGTTGCAGATGATTTAGCTAAAGTTCTTATCAAATTAAGAAAAGCTGATACAGCAAGAGCTGCAATAAGAATTTTGGGAGCAAGTAATGGACGCACTGAATTAAAAAAATTAGACGTTAAAGAATTATCTAGCACAGATTATATTGAGGTGTTGCGTCTATTCTCTAATTGTTCAGCAAATGGAGAAAAGTTATTTATTATTATTTTGGATGAGTTTGAGCATGCATATGGTTTACCTTCATATGCAAGAAATATATTTTTTCCAAACTTTAAGCAGTTTTATGATGCTGCCGGACCTGGATTTAAAAGAGTGTCATTTATCGCAGCATTAACTGAACAATCAGCAAAGGCTTCTAAATCAAAAGAAGATATGGAAACCGCCATGTGGACCAGATTAGAACCGAACATTGTTGAATTAGATTCGTTTAGGATCACGCAAGAAAATATTAAGCAATTATTAAATCACATTGCTATACGGTATGAGAAAGCCTACGAATACTTAATAGATAGTTCTATGTCTAATGAGATTATGAAAGAATTACTGAAGCACTTAAATTCAACTCAGGCTACAAACTACAGATATGTGGTGTCAAGTCTTATTAGAATAATAGATTCTAAAAAGGATAACTTTTCATTTAACCTCTCAAAGCCTACTGAAGAACTAGTTATTGATAAAACTGAAGAACTCGAATTTGATTTGTTCTCTTTTTTTGAGAATAGTCAGACTGAGGAAATCTTAGGAAAAGATAATATAAACCTAGATACAAGTCCAAATGCATTGGAGCTTCAAGTTAGTAAATTAAAAAACGAGGCTGTTAATGCTTGGGATAAATCAAGTGGTCAGGGTAGAAACTCTCAAATGAAAACATCATTTGAGAAGGCATTAATTAATTTCGGTTTTAATCTGACCAAAATTTTCACACATAAAAAAGGGACCTCAACCAGAGTAGAAGCATCGAAGAATGTTGATGATCTTTATGTGTTCTATGTAACTACAGCAAAAACAGGAAAAACACTGCTTGAAAAATTTGAAGAGTGCTTAAAACTTAAGGATGATATGATGAACGACGATATACATCGTATAAAGTTATACTTTGTTTATCCTTATGAAGCGAGAAACGATAGTTTAATTGAAAAGTTCATACTACATCCTGAAGTACATGATATGGGACTTGAACAGACTATTTACTATGATTTGCTTACTCTTAGATTAGCTAAAAATAAAGATGAATTAAATTACCTTATTCATAAGATAGAAGATTCCTTTATAAAGAATGGATTGTTAGAGAGGGATAGAAATGAATTTAATAAATAAGAGTGAATGGTATCTTTTAGAAATTATAAGAAATGTAGACGTGAACTTACAAAAGACTCTTGATGAAATCGATGCGGAATACAGATTAGTTGCTGGAGATATCGCGGTTTTTGAGTCATCTAATGGCTTGGATCAAGATAAATTGAATGAATTGAATATAAATATAGTCCGTAATTTGAGAAAAGAGAATATCATTTCAAATGATAATGAAGATTTAGATGATGTGTTTTCCATTGCTGATTCTTCTAAAAAGGAAGTTATATTTACATTTTATATTAATGATGAATCATTAGAAGATGAACAATTAATAGACTTTTTACAAATAATTGGGTTTGTATATGAATATGCTCCAGAACATGAGCATTTTTATAACTTAGAGTATAAGTCTGACTTTAGAACTCCACTGATTCATAATATAAGAACACAAAATTTAGCTATTTTTCTTTCTCAAAGGAAATTTGGTCTTAGTTTTATTGGTTATATGAAAAGAGATAATAGGATGTTTATAAGAATAAAAGCTTTTGATTATGATGAGATACTTGCATTAATTAAGGAATTTGAAAATACGTTCAAAGAAAAAATAATTCATGTTGATAATTTAGCATGGGAGTATCTATACAGTAGAAAGTTTTCTAATGGATATAGAATTACAGATTCATTAGTACTTGAAAATGATTTAACAAAACAATTTCTTAAAACGACAAAAAATAGTGAGTTTGCTGATGATTTTTCTTATACTTTAAACTTATTATTGAAAAGAGGTTACTTAAATGAGATTGAGTACTCAGAAATTTCTAACAAAAAGATAATAGCGAAGTTTTTACATCCATACGTTCGAATTCAAAAAGAAAAGTTGGCAGATTTCATATGGTTCAGTAATATAACAGGAAAGTTTTATAATGAAGCTAACTACACAGATCCAAAACGAATACAGCCGTATGAAGGGGAGAGAATATATTCGTTGACAGATGATCTCCTTTATTACATAAGGAGCCATTGGCATCAAAAGTTTGTAGAAGCTGCTGTAGAAAAAGTTCAGTTTATTTGGGAGCAAGAGGATAGTCCCTTAATTATGTTAAATTTCAACACTGATGAACAGTTTGATTTTTTATCTAATTCAGTCATTAGAGCTACTAAAGATATTGATTGTTTGATTCGAGTGAAAAATAAGGAGAGTAATAATGAATTTATAATTCCTATAGAATCTAAGAGAAACTCTAATGAATTTAAAAATTTCGAGAAGGAAATTATTGATAAAATAGAGAGGAGATATTCTTCAATATTTAGTGGTTTTATAATGGTAGCATATTTTAATAAGGAAAATTCTGAAGTTAATGAGTTAGATATAAACTGGTCTGTTGGAGAGACTACGAAAGCTTATTTATGTGTCAATCATAATTTTAATAAATTAGTTATGTCAATTAAAGATTCTATCGAAAGAATATGTAGGGAATGATCATTCTGAATGTCGAAGAAAAAAATTATATAACACAAGCAAGTGAGTTTTTAAAATCACTTAATTTAGAGAATAATAACAACTTTTATACATTTTATCTTGTTGTATACTTTCATCAATATAAAGAAAATTTCAAATCAATATCTCATAGTAATAATATTGATTTGAAATTGATTACTAATGAAGCTAAACAAAAAGTGAGTAAGGAATTATTTGGAAATTTTACATTAAATGAAGAAGATAATGACATATTTAAATGGATTGTTAAAAATCCTCCACCATTTACTGATGGAGTTGATATACTGGGAAGTATTTACTTAGTGTCTTCTCCCTTTGCTCATCGTAAGAAGCTTGGAGAGCATTATACTAGGCCTGATCTCGCTGATTTTATAGTGGAGAAATATTTTCAAGAGTATCAAACAGAAGAAGATCTTTTGTCACTTAAGATAATCGACCCATCATGTGGGTCGGGGAATTTCTTGATAGCAATAATAAGGAGTTTGGTGTCTAAAGTACATGATAAAAAAAAGATTAGTAATTTTATTAATTCTTATAATCTAATTGGTATTGATATTCAAACAACTGCTTGTTTAATTGCTAAGGTTAGAATTTTAATGGAGTTTATAAGGCAAGAAATTCCGTATAGCACAGGGAAACGTGTACCCATATTAGAGAATGACGCTCTTCTTGATGAAAGTGAAACTCTCTTAAAAGACAGTAAATATGATCTAGTTATTACTAATCCTCCGTATTTAAGGTTACAGTTAATAGAACAATCTTATAGAAATTTGCTTGAAGAAAGATATCAATCTGCAACAGGGAGATATGATTTATATACCTTATTTATTGAGAAGTCAATTAAGCTAGCTAAGAAAAAGAAAGGAAAGGCTATTATTCTGTGTTCTGATAAATTTATGACCTCATCCTATGGGAGAGGAGTAAGAGAATTTGTAAAAGAAAATGCAAACCTTTCCGAAGTGATAGATTTGAGTAGAATTTTTCCTTTTGAAGCTGCTGTAATTTCTTCTGTATATTTTTTTGATAAATCAACAGAACAAAAACCAATCCTTGGAAGAATGGAATTTGTAAACAATGAATTGCAAAATTCATATATAGGAGAAGTATCTGTAGAAGGAGTATGGAGATATAATTATGAGGGATCAGAAGATACCTTCCAAAAAATTATTAATTCTTCAGAAATTCAGTTGAAGGATATCACGAGGATATTTGTAGGGATTAAAACTACAGCAGATTCTGTATTTATTAAGAATTTTACAGTTGATAATTTAAAAGAAATGAAACTCGAGGAAGAGTTAATGTTTCCATTGTTAAGAGGTATTAACGTTAGAAGATGGTCTTATTCATGGTCAGGTAATCAACAAAAGAAAGAAACATTCATACTGTATCCATATATTAAAGATGACATGGGAAATACTATTCCTATAAATCTTGAAGAATTTCCTTATGTTGAAAAATATTTATTGGATAACAGAACTTTGTTAGAATCAAGAAAATACTTCGAAGAAAGTTCCAAATCTTGGTTTGAATTATGGGTACCGCACTCTCATAAAACTTTTCAAATGCCTAAAATTATTACTCCAGATATCTCATCTAAAAATTCCTTTGCGCTTGATTCTCAAGGCTATTTTTGTACTGGGAGTCTTTATGGAATACAGTTTAGAGACGAGAATAGAAATTTAGATGATTATAAGTATTTATTGGGGATATTAAATAGTGAGATAATAGAATTTTTTCATAAGAAAGCAAATCCTAATAAAATTCATTCACACAAATATCGCTTCCAAACTGGAACTATGAAGAATTATCCAATTATATTTCTTGCAAAAGATGACAAGAAATACAGACGTGTTGTTGAACTAGTCAATTTAATTGTAGATGAGATGGAGGTGCAAAAGAAAATAGCTCTCGAAGCGTCCTTAAACGAAGTTATATATAGTATATACAACTTAGATATTTTTGAAGTGAAGTTAATTAAAGATTATCTTATGAGCTCTCAAAATACGTTAAATTAGTTTAAGTTCAGCGTCTTTATTCTAATTGGCTTGATGATCAAAAAGCAAAGTAGCTAGTAAAATCTACTTTGCTTCTTTTTTGTATTAGCTTGATTTGTGACTATTTAGAATCTCACGTATTATATTTTTAGAAAGATGAATAGTACTTATGTCAGCCTCACGTAACATAGTCACAATATCCTGAATTAAAGCCTCCAATTCGGTCATCTCCATGTCTTCATCCACATAAGCAAACAACTGCGATATATTCACTTCCAATGCCTCAGCAATTTTAGCAAGATTAACTAAAGATATATTCTTTTCCCCACGTTCAACTTGTCCAATGTATGTAAAATGGAATCCACCTTTTTCTCCAAGTGCCTCCTGAGATAGCCCCTTCTCTTTCCTTAAAACCTTGATTCGAGCGCCGACTAAATTTAAAATTTCTCTGTCTTCCACTTTATGCACCCCCTCTATGTAAAAGTGTAGACAAGATTTTGGGGGCTAAACATGACTATTTGAATCGTATAATTTTTATTAAATTATATCTTTGAGTATATATTTATTGTATAATACTGGTATTAACTCTTTGGAGGGATGACAATGGCAAGAAATTGGTCCATAACCGAAGCACATTGTAATCACCAAGTAGATTTTACTCCACGTTCGCAAGACCATGATATCTCCACACAACTTAGATCCAAACAAACTCCTGCTTACCATATGCTACATACTACAATATTGGACTATCACCAACATGCTAAGTATCATCTCAAACTTGCCGCCATCATGCGTAATCACAATCAGTTCAAAGCCTGCCTGATTCTATGTGATTGGGCTCTAGCCTCCATGATTAAGGCGCTTTATATCCATAAGTATCATTCAGTTCATCCACCTAAGGAACTCACCATGAATGAAATCTTGCCTTTAGTGCACACGGAGACTGAACCCGGACTAGATATTGCCTTGTTCATCGGTACGATACAACATATGTCTTCCCTAGCAGATTACCCGAACGACCAGCCAATAGAACTGGACAACATCGAAAAGCTTCTTCAACGAACAGAAGAGATATTGGATGAGTTAGCCACTCGAATGAAGAATGATTCATCAGAGTAAGATATTTTTTAATTGACTATTTGGGTTAAATGTTTGATTGATCTATGTTACGCTTACAAGATAACATCATCCAAATAAAGGATATATGATCCAGAGATTACAAAGGATGCTCTTTGCTTTGCATCTGGAAAGCAGGTGTACTTTTTGAAAAGAGCAATTGCTATCGCGTTTTTTATATTATCTATATTGGAATTGGTTACTTTAATCCTAATCGGTAAAAGCATGATGAATGGGTATATGGAACCTAGTACGTTTAGAGGGATGATTACATTCCCGCTATTCGCGATGTACCTATCAATCTGGATGTTCTTTTCACGGCAAGAGTTTACCGGAGGACGAGTCGCGGGACAGATCAGTTTGACAGCGGCACTCTTGACGTTTTGCCCGTTGGTGTGTTTGTTGATTATTTTCTATTAAATCAACCCTTCCCTCAACATAGCAACTTGTATAATGGCAAAAAGGGAGATTCTGGCGCGAGGCTCGAAGGCTCTCCTCTCATAGCAGAAAGGATGATAAACCACATGCCTACATACAACAAATTAGTGCGGGACAAGATTCCCCATATTATCACATCCAGCGGCAAGGAATGCCGCACACGCATTCTGGACCCGGAGGAGTATAAGCAAGAACTAAGAACAAAGCTGCAAGAAGAATCGGAAGAATACATGAGTGCAGGAAGCGATCAGGAAGCTCTGGAAGAACTGGCTGACATGTTGGAGGTGATCCGGGCGCTGGCGGAGGTGCATGGTGCGAATGCGGCCCAACTGGATAAGATGCGGGCAGACAAAGCCGAGGAGCGTGGTGGATTCCAGGAACGGGTGTATCTGATCGATGTCGACGAAGCTTAACGTTAAACTGATTACAGATAACTTGGCAGACGAACTGATTGCCCGGATGCAGCATGCATCCGGGATTTATATTATGACGTCCTTTATTATGCAGTCCGGGGTGAAGTTACTGGCTCCACATTTGAAAAGGGCAGCAGAACGTGGAGCCGAGGTACGGATGCTCGCGGGAGATTATTTGTACATCACACAGCCAGAAGGATTGCGGGCGCTGTGTGAGGTTGATCCACGAATTGAAGCGCGGCTGTGGCGAAGTATGGGGACATCTTTTCACCCCAAAGCATATCTGTTCGATCATGAAAATGGGGAAGGGATGCTTATTGTTGGCTCGTCAAACTTTTCGTTCACGGCGCTGAAGACAGGGTATGAATGGAATCTGGCGATGAATGCGGAGGCGGAGCCGTATACGTTCCAGTCGGCTTTGGAGAAGTTTATGCATAGTTTTTACCACGAGACAACATTGCCGGTTAACCCGGATTCCATTGCATTGTATGAAGAAGAGTATCGCAAATATCACCAGAAGAACCCGGAGATGATCCAGCGGATCACAGAGATGGAAGAAGCGGAGTTCGGCACGAGCTTGCCGGAAGAAACAGAAGAAGAAACCGTTGATCTATCGCTTGGACCGATTCAACCGCGCTTTGCGCAGTTGGATGCCCTCGAATCACTTCATGGCACGATGGAGGAGCAGTACGACAAGGCGATGGTCGTCATGGCGACCGGGCTTGGCAAAACGTATCTGGCGGGTTTCTTCGCCCAGCGGTTCCAGCGGGTGTTATTTGTGGCGCATCGGGAAGAGATTTTGTTCCAGGCGAAGAAGTCTTTTCAACGGATCATGCCGGAGCGCAGTCATGGGATCTATAACGGGCAGTATAAAGATGGAGCGGCGGATTGTGTTTACGCTTCGATCTTTACGCTGAGTATGCAGAAGCACCGGGATGGATTTGCAGTGGATGCATTTGATCTGATCGTGGTGGACGAATTCCATCATGCGGCGGCGAAGACGTATATGTCGGTGATTGAGCATTTCCAGCCAAAGTTCTTGCTGGGCATTACGGCGACCCCGGATCGACTGGATGGCAAGGATGTGTATGCGCTCTGTGATGGGAATGTGGCTTACCAGATGCATTTTATTGAAGCAATCCGGCGAGGGTGGCTGGCGCCATTTCAATATTACGGGGTATTCGACGACACGGATTATTCGCAGATTCGGTGGATCGGGACAAAGTATGATGAAGAACAGCTCATGGCCGTTCAATTGCAAGAGGAGCACGTAGAGACGATCTATGCAGCCTGGGCCCGGCACAAACAGACGAGAACGATTGGCTTTTGCTCGTCGATCCGGCAGGCGGATTATTTGGCTGCGTATTTCCGAAGTCAGGGCGTTAAGGTACTTAGTTTGCATTCCCGTACAACGGAGATGTCGCGGGAGGAAGCCATTCGACGGCTTGATTCGGGTGAGCTGGAGGTTGTGCTGACGGTAGATCTCTTCAACGAAGGTACGGATATTCCACGCGTGGATACGCTATTGTTCGTGCGTCCAACCGAGTCGCTCACGGTGTTTACCCAGCAGGTAGGGCGCGGCCTACGGCTGGCGGAAGGCAAATCACATTGTGTCATCATCGACCTGATCGGGAACTACCGAAATGCGGATGTGAAGCTGAGCCTTCTGGATGTGCGCGGAGACGAGGAACGAATCGGAAAAACGATGGATTCGGCTGTGCCTGAGGTTCCGGCTAACTGTGAAATTCACCTGGAGACCCGGGTAGTGGACCTGCTTCAGGAGCTGAGCCGCAAACGGTTGCCGCGCCGCGAGAAGTTGCATCAGGATTTTCTGGATGTGAAGCGAGAACTGGGGCGTATTCCGACGTATCTGGAGCTGCACCTGATGGGGCGTTCGAAGAGTGTCGGGTATCGGAGTGAATTCGGTTCCTATGTTGGTTTTCTGTATTGGGCAGAGCTGCTGACCCCATATGAGGGAGAGATGTACGTCCGGCACGAGGCTTGGCTGCGTGATGTGGAGAAGACGGTCATGAACAAAAGCTACAAAATGATCGTGCTGCTGTACATGCTGGAGCGAGGCGAAGCGCACTGGATGGACCCGATCACGCCGGGGGAGATGGCAAGCTTTTTCCATACGTACCTCACGGAGAAGGAATACCGGAAACGGAAAGACTTTTCGGATAAGGACAAGCTAGCGCTCTGGGAATGGAACGAGAGGACGGCAACACGTATTGAGAAACTGATAATTGATATGCCAATGTCTATGTGGAGTGGGGCGAAGGTTAGTATGACGCGATTCGAGGATGGCCTGTTCTCGCTGAATGTGCAGGTGCAGGATGCGAAGGAACGGGCACTGCTGTATCGCTGGACGAAGGAGATTTGTCTGTATCGGTTGCATGCGTATTTTGAGCGGGGATAATCCTCTTTTGGTGAGATTCATTGAAGTTGTTTTATAAAGGATAAGTGGCAATGAAGCTGGTAAGACCCTTGCTTTGTTGCCACTTATATTTTTTGATCGATTCATAACGATTAATTTGCTTATCAATCTAGTTTTTAAATTCGTAGATAGCCAGAATTATGATAGCAATTAGTGCTATAAGAAAAAAAATAAAAAGAGTAATTAAAAGTCCGTAACCTAGCACAGAGGCTAACTTAGTGATTAATTTTTTCATAAAAATCAACCTTTCTATTATAGATAAATTTTACAAAATATTTTATATATGATAATATTATACATGTTAATAAATAACATATAAAGAAGGAGAAGTGTGATGAATAATTCTAGTAAGCTACTAAAACCAGTACTTGCATTCTCGTTACTGTCTGCAGCATTTATGCCTTATGCTATTCCTAGCAATACTACTTATGCAGATTCCCTCTCAGTCGAAGCATCAACTCCTATCACGAATGGCGTAAATAATGCCTGGACAGATGGTACTGTAAATAATGAACAGTTGAAAGAAGAAGCAGATTTATCGACTTGGAATATAAGATATGACGATGAGGCAAAGACGGTCTTAAAAGCTATTAAAAGCAACAATATTTCTGCTTTGAAAGCTCAGGCTCAACAAGAGGCTGAGGCCAAATTTTTGGAAGAAGTTCAACAATTTCAGTCTGCTACAAATGCCAATGATCAATTGAATTTTGCAGCGGCAGCAGAAAAAACAAAAGCACAGTATCGTTCTGATTTTAATTTGGTAGCGCTATCACTAGGCTCTTTCTCTTGCCCTTTTGCAGGACAGGCCCTTAAAAATTCGCTTCAGGACTCTCCTTCAGCACTCGATTATGCTGCAGGCAGCAGTCGTTCAAATGCATGGTCACTAACTTCAGCTTACACTACAGTTTCAATACCTATTGCCAAAGCGATTGATAATGCAAATGCTGCTGGGAAAACATTTGTTTCTGGTGATTCCAGTGTTGCTACAAGCGCTGGAAATGCGGGTTTGGATTTTTATCTGGCTCTGGGTAAAGTTACTGTTAGTTGGGCAGCTGAAAAAGTGAGTGGAAGCTGGAAAGTATATATTCATACTTATGATAAGTATGATTTTCAAGATAAAACCGTTCCAAGCAGCTTCCCGAACAACATAATCACTATTGCAAACAATGAAGGTGCTAAAGCTCAAGCAGCCGGAGCTATTGTTCCTTATTTCATTCACATCTATACTCAACAGAATTACAAACCTTAATTAGGAATTGGTACTTCTTAGTATATAACAACTGGAAATGAGTTTAGTTTCCCATTTTTAACAAAAGAGTGACTCTGAACTTCGGAGTCTCTCTTTTTTTGCTTTAGCGCGGATAGATTCGTTTGCAACGAATACTGTTTCGAGAAAAGATCCATATATAAAAATTATTGTGGAAAATTGTGGTTTTATATTGAATAATATACTTATAGCAATTATAGATTTGACTAGGAGCGGTTTGTATGGCAAATACAGTACCAGAGGTTATACCGAAGAAAGCGACTGCAGGAGAAAGATTATTGTTTGAGACTTTAAAGAAACATCTCCCTGAAGACTACATCGTGTACTATGAACCTGATATTCGCGGAAGGCGACCGGATTTTGTTATTATCGGGCCAGATCTGGGCTTGCTTGTCCTTGAAGTGAAGGATTATACCAAAGGAACATTGCATCAGGTGAACCGGGATGAATGGATTTTACACAGTACGGCAGGTGAGACGATTACTGAACCGAGTCCACTGAAGCAAGCAAGAGGTTACGCATTCCTCATAGCGGATCAATTGAAGAAGGATAAGAATCTGATCAAAGAGGGAACCCCAGGATATTTAAAATTCAATTATGGGTATGGTGTTGTTTTTGCCCGGTTGAAGCAAAAGGACTTTCTACATATGGATTTATACAGTGTTATTGATCCGGTGTTTGTGCTGACCAGAGAAGAGGTCAATCCGGAGGATGAAGATTTCTCGGAAGAAATCCTGATTGAGAAGCTTCTGCACATGTTTACGGTGCCTACCCGGAACCGATATAGCTTGACCCATGACGATATACAAACAATTCGTTACCATCTGTTCCCCGAAGTGCGGATTAGTGCGGAGCGCAAAGAAATCGTGCCTCATCAGGACCAGCTATTGTTATCCTTGCACAATATCAAGACGATGGACTTGCATCAGGAAAAGATGGCGAAGCAGGTTGGAGACAAGCACCGCTTAATCCGCGGCGTTGCGGGGAGTGGTAAAACGCTGGTGCTTGTCAGTCGGGCACGGATGCTGGCGAAGGCCAATCCGGACTGGAACATTCTTGTACTATGCTATGGCTCAACTTTGTCCCAATATTTGAAGCAGGCCATTGTGCAGAAGATGGAAGAGCCTGAGGATTTATTTGATTTTGTAGATAATGATGGGGTTTCTACGCTTGGATCCAATATTCAGGTGAGTACGTTCCATTCGTGGCTCGGCAAGCAGTTTCGGATTATGGACAAGAAGTTGCCAGCCTTGCTGGAGAAGATGGAGCAGGGCATACAAGAGTTACCGAAATATGATGCAATATTGATTGACGAGGGTCAGGATTTCGAACCGGATTGGTTGAAGTTGGTGAGTGCCTGTCTCAATGAGGAGACGCAGTCGCTCTTGCTTGTGGAGGATCGTGCGCAAACGATTTTCAAACGAAAAAACAGTTTGGCCCAAGATACGGGACTGGACTTCCGTGGCCGCTCCAAAATTCTGACGATCAATTATAGGAACACGGCACAGATCGTGCAATTTGCGTGGGATTTTTACAAGGAACACTCCAGGTTACAGCACAAAGTCATTAGCACTGCGGCAGATGGAATCGAGATTATACCGCCTCAGTTTACAAAACGCAAAGGTCCAGAGCCTCTTATCTATCAAAGCCAAAGCACGCAGGCGGAGATGGCGTTTGTAGCCAAGTCGATTGACTATCTGCGCCGGGAAAAATCGTTTGCTCTGAAAGATATTGCAATCTTGTATAGGGTACAGGAACATCAAGGAATTAACATTATTGGTGAGATCCAGCAAGCTCTAGACGATAACAGTCTTCCGTATAATTGGGTGACCAAAGATGAACAGAGCAAGAAGAGTTTTGATCGCGAAGAGGAAAGCATTAAAATGTTAACCATCGATAGCGCTAAAGGGCTTGATTTCAGGGCTGTGTTTATCATTGCCATTGAAACGATGCCACGTAAGGTGGGGAAAACAGATGAAGTGGATGAACGGGAGGTCTCCCGTTTCTATATCGGTATGACACGAGCCTTGGAATGGCTGTTCCTGAGCTACTCTGGTGAATCCCGATTCACGCAATATCTGGATGAGGTGCAGCAGCAACGAACGGTGAAACAGAAGGATAAGGTTATAAGGTAATTGTAAATGCTCGTAAGTTAAAACGAAGAAATAATTCATTCATTCATGTGAACGTGTGAACAACCGAAAAAACGTACCTACCATAACGTTGGGTGATGGAGGTACGTTTTTTTGTTTTGTGTTCTTTAGCGTAATTTCCCACCCACACAACGCTAGTTCTATGCTTCCTCACCCTTAACAAAAACCATAATCGCTTGATACAAAAACCTCAAAAAATCCCCATCACCAAACTGATCGAAATAACCCGCATAGCGATGATCCGTCGTGTAGGCCTCCGCAATACATCTCAGAATCTCAGCATCACAGACCATGAAATGTTCCATGCAACTCTTCCATTCACGCACTAACGCTTGTACCTCACCAGAATCAGGGGGAAGATCCTGATGTTTCGCCAGCTTACGAAATACCTGCTCCATGTTGGCCGAGAACTGCTGGTAGGCTTGTTGTTGCTCTTCCTTGGACAGTCGGTTCACATTGGCTTCGAATTCCTGATATTTCTCGGTATCTCCATATACAAACTTTGCCTCAGATTCATATTGCTCTTGAATGGACAGAATGGAAGAGTCGCCAAACAGATCAAGATGAGAGATATCCGTTCCGTTCACATACGCATCCAACTGATCGATGGTGGTTTCGAGTTTTTGTTTTCGTTCAACGAGTGTACTGCGATGCTTTCTTAGGATATCTTTCTGTTCTTCTTTGGAGAGCAGCATCATGGCTGCAATGTCTTTCAATGAGAAATTCATTTCTTTGAACAACAGAATCATTTGCAGATTCCCCAGTGCCTCTTGATCGTAATACCGATAGCCGTTGTCCTCGACTTTGCTCGGTTTCAAAAGACCCGTTCTATCGTAATAATGTAATGCGCGTTTGGTGATGCCTGTAATCTGAATGATATCTTTAACGGTGAAATAGGGTGTCTTCATTCCAAAAGTCCTTTGTTTCCGCAAGAATGGTACTTGCCGGAGTGATGGTTGCCTCGGTAATCGATTTGCCTGTTTTGTTCAAATAATATTGGATTAAGTGATAACCACAGGCATAACCAGCCGCATAGGGCATCCCTACGGGCGTGAAGTTTTGCAGTCTTGCAAGTTCATCGCCAAATAGATATGGATTGATATGTTCGAAGCCTGTTACATGCAGCTGGTCTTTCATTTTCGGCTTGATTACGGTATTCAATGTCTCCATATCCGTTTTGGATACCCAGGGTCCTAGTAAGTCTTCTCCATACAACGATGTCGCAAAGTTCTCTGCCAACCCCTCACTAACAACCATTTCTCCAAGCGTAATCTGTGGATTCCACTGGATAAATTGATATCTCACATTATGATTGCATTCATGAGCTAACACGGATTGAATACGAGGTAAAGTATACGCATCCGGAATCAGGTTAGCAATAATATAACCAGGAATGCCGCCATCTCCGCAAATGCCTTCATTCATCTGTAGCGACGGGCTGTTCTTGTCTCCCAATAAAATGGTGTACAGATATTCGTAGACCGGTAGTTCAATCCCGTGATCAGTAAAGGTGGAAAAGCTTGTTGTAACGGCTTCATGACACTTTTGCCAAAATGCTTCAGACGAGATTGCTGCTAACGGTTCGTTAATCTCAGTCGTTATATCTGCGGGAGCGATATTCATAAAATTGTTCATCATAATCACGTCGAAGCCGTTAGGCTCACTGGATCGAAACGGAATCTGTTGAATGTTCCACTTGTTCATAAATGGACGCATCATATGCTCGCGATATAGCTCCAATTTTTCTTCGGGTGCGGCATTGGTGATCTCTTCATAGATTTTATCCGAGCGTAATGCGGTAATCTTCATCACTAATCTTCCCTTCATGTAAGCTTGAGTTTATTATCAAGTATGACCTTACGTTACAGTCAAGCCCTGAATATACGACACGTACTGCGGTTACAGCGGCCTATAAAAAAATAACCCGGAAGCCCCTCACAGGTCTTCTGGGTTATCGATATAAAATACTACACATGGTGGGTGTTACGCTGATTCTCTGAATGATTCTGCATTTTAAAGGTGAATAACAGACCAGACAGGATATAGACCAGGCTTAACAAAAGGTAAGGCAGTTGTAACGAAAATACTCTATCGAATGTTGTTTCGCTGATTCGAACCAGTAATCCGCCAAGCAAGGTACCAACGGCACTAATCCCAAAAGACAAAAAGCGAAACACGCTTCCAACCCTGCCGAGCAACTCATTAGGTACGGAACGTTGCAGGATTGAAGAACGTGTAACATTGTAGACAATAATGAAAAATGCAGCACAAAAATACAAGCCGCCTACCCAATAGGCGTTCGTAGTTAGACCTACCACACCGTAGATGATCCCCATACACAAAATGGAGGAGATAATTAATTGTTTCGTACTCCATTTCTTACGCATATAAGAGACAGCCTGGCTTCCCACGATGCTGCCGATCGTTGCAATGGAGATTAATATACCGAATGCAAAAGAATCCAACTGAAGGACATCTCGTACAAAGAAGATTTGAGTGGCCAGAATGATCGAATACATCAGCGTAATCGTGACGGACAGAATCGCCAAACCACGGAGAAAACGATCCTGATAGACATATTGAATCCCGGACCACATCTCCCGTTTCCAATTCTTCATTGGGCGAGCTTCCTTCTTGGTTGCTTCCGTATCCCCTGGGTAGAAGTTTCCCTTCAAACTGATCAAAAAGAGCAGAGCAATGACAGCCGTCACGGCGTCTATGGCAAATGGAAAGACAATATGCAGGGTTATGATGAACCCTCCGAGAGCAACGCCCAGAATATCACTCGTAATTAACTGTCCTGCGGTGAACTGCCCATTGGCTTTTTCTAATCTATTTTCATCTACAAGTTGCGGAATGATCGTCTGCACAGTGCTGTCGAATACGACTCGACTCAGTCCGATACCAAACATGAACAGAGCCAGAATCGGAATGCTCACCCAGTCTCCCCATATACATAAAGTCAGCACAAGGAGAAGAATCATTCGAGTAAAGCCTGCTCCGATCAGCATATATTTGCGAGAATATCGGTCGATTAGAACGCCCACGGGCAGACTGAAGAGAAGCCAAGGCAAACGGAGGGCCGTCATGGTTATGGAGGCATATAAAGTATCGCTCGTAAGATTGGAAATGAGCCATGGAACCGCAGCGAGCGTAAGTCCATCACCCAAGAAAGTAAGAGAGAACGCACCAAAGAGTTTAGTATAGTTCGACTTGATCTTCATAGTTTCCTCCACCATCAGATTCAAAGCAGTTCTACATCGCCGTGTGCAAACCGTATTTATTCCTTTTAATACAAATTTAAGTTATTATGTAATGGAGTGCAAACCTAATTTTACTATTTGGAGGATAAGAATTATGGAAGTATTATTCGCCCTAAAAAGCGAAAGGCCGCGCATCTATGGGTCATTTTAAGGAAACGGCTACCTTTAATCGACGAAGTCCAGCATGCGAGCGTTTTGATTTTCATAGAAAAGAAATAATGATTTGACATTTTCTATGGGGTAAGTTATCTTTGCCTATATAGTTAAGTTATTAACTAAATGGAGATGACAGAACACATGGATAACCTTCAAGAAGAGAACTTACTGCCAAT
The DNA here is from genome assembly GCF_042674385.1 of Paenibacillus sp. NPDC056933. Lineage (NCBI taxonomy): Bacteria > Bacillati > Bacillota > Bacilli > Caryophanales > Paenibacillaceae > Paenibacillus > Paenibacillus sp. NPDC056933. Next base: position 155,065 of record NZ_JBHUQN010000001.1, read on the forward strand.
TGATCCCAAAAAAGATACGCTGCAAGAATATTTGCTTAGTCTGCCACTGCCCAATGAAGCTTTTTTTACGATGGTTGAGGCGACTGCCAATCTGGTGGCCGTGTCGGAGAAATACTGGCAATCCCAAGGGCTGAATGGAGCAAGAATTCGCATACTTGTAGAGATTGCAAAAGATGGGGGAACGATGCTGCCTTCAGTGCTTGCCGAAAAAATCGGTGTCACCAAGGCCAACATTAGCTTGCTGCTGACTCCGCTGGAGCGTGATGGCTACATTGCGAGGGCTGAACATGCCCGGGATGGTCGCAAGACGGTGATTTCCATTACCGATGCAGGACGGACATTATTGAGGGAGCATCTGCCAGGTAACCGTGAAGCTGTGGCTGGGCAAATGGGCAAGTTGGATGAACAGGAGCAGCATCAGTTGATTGTTTTGTTACAGAAGCTGAACAGGTCTTAATCCTTAATACACTTTAAAACGATACTAAGACCAGTCGATTCTGAGGCAGGATATGTTTGGAAAGGGATGGGATTGGTTCAGCGAGGAATGTGTTGTAGTCCAGTGAATCACTCTGTTCATTTAGTTAATAGCTTAACTACTTGATGCAATTCATTTACAGGAGGGAAAAGCAGGATGACGATTATGATTACTGGAGCCACTGGACAATTAGGCAATCTGATTATTGCAAATCTGCTAGACAAGATCCCGGGTACAGAAATTATCGCAGGTGTCCGTAATTGGGGGGAGTCCGCAACCTTGGAAGCTTTAAAAAATCAGGGTGGAGAGGTTCGCTGCATGGACTATGATAATCCGGAAACATGCCAGAAAGCTTGTACCGGTGTGAATAAACTGCTGCTGATTTCCAGCTCACATACCGATGATACAGTCCGGCTAACTCAACATACAAGTGTAATCAATGCGGCGAAGAAGGCTGGAGTTGAACATATCCTTTATACCAGTTTTGCTTTCCCACAGACGGGTCTTAAGGGTTCGAGTAGCGTGCATAGACTTACCGAGCAGGTCATATTTGATTCGGGGATGAAGTATACGATTTTGCGCAATGGGCTGTATATTGATTTTGTGAATGTCCTTGGACTACAGGAGGCGATACAAAATGGCGTGCTAACAACTCCAGCCGGAGATTGGCGGTTTAATGCGGTTACACGCAGTGATCTTGCACGGGCCATTGCGAACGTGCTTGCAGAGAAAGGCCATGAGCAGAGGATATATGAGTTGGCCGCGCCAAAGACTTGGAACTTTGCTGATCTGGCTAAGGTGCTCACAGCATTGGCAGATAAACCCGTCATACACATCGAGGATGTGTCGGTACAGCATTGGATCTATCCTTTTTTAAGCAGTATTGATACCGGATCTACGTCTAAGGACCTTGAGCAATTGATGGGTCAACCGATAACTTCGTTGAAGGAGAGCATTGCACCTTTTCTGAATTAATCGAATTACATTGGAGTGACGTTAAGCCCGTATAATTGTGAAGACATCAACTTTCAAAAAACGCTTACAAACTTTCAATTCTACCCTACCTTTTCGGAAACGAAGCTGAGATAATGGAAAAGTAAACGGGCATGAAGTAATCCCGCTATCGTTCATCATTCACGTAGAAAAATAAATGCTGCATATCCATAGGAGGATTATTAATGACTACACAACCATTGGCACTGATCCAATCCACTTCAGGCCAAGCGTTGCTTGCCCAAATGTATGGTCAGCAACAACTGGAAGAACAGACAGCACGTTACACGCAGCTCAATGAATCATTCGAACAGTATTTTGGCGTACAAGAGGGCAGCAAGTTATTCAGCGCGGCTGGACGCAGCGAAATTGGGGGCAACCATACGGATCATAACCATGGTAAGGTGCTCGCGGGCAGTATTACGCTGGATACGATTGCGGTGGCTGCGCCAACGACAGATTCGGTAATTACCTTTTATTCGGAAGGTTATGACCAGAAATATGTAATCGATCTCACGGATTTGGCACCGAAGGCGGGAGACGATGGCACTACGGCTTTGATTCGTGGTATGGCTGCAGGATTCGGGGAGTTCGGATATAAGGTGGGTGGCTTCCAGGCGTACATCTCCAGTAACGTATTCTCGGCGTCGGGGCTGAGCTCGTCGGCATCGTTCGAGATGCTGATCTGTACGATTTTGAATCATTTCTACAACGAGAGTACGCTGGATGTCGTAACTCTGGCGAAGATTGGTCAATACGCGGAGAATCACTATTGGAACAAACCGTCCGGTTTGCTGGATCAGATGGCTTGTGCCTATGGTGGGCTGATTGCAATTGATTTTGAAAATTCGGCACAGCCGGTGATTGAGCCTGTAAAGTGGGATTTCCAGGAGAACGGATACTCTCTCGTGATTGTGAATACAGGTGGGAACCACGCGGATCTGACAGAGGATTATGCTGCTGTTCCTTATGAGATGAGAGCTGTTGCTCAGGCGCTGGGCAGTGAGTATGTTCGGGAAATTACGGCTGAGGCAATCTATGCCAATCTCAAGCAGGTCCGTGAGGCTGCAGGGGATCGCGCGGTACTGCGTGCGCTGCATTTCTTGGAGGAAAACAATCGGGTAGACGGTCAGGTAAAGGCTTTGCGTGAAGGGCGTTTTGTTGATTTCCTGAATCTGATTACGGCATCCGGGAATTCTTCCTGGAAGTGGCTCCAGAATGTATATCAGAGCGGTTCGGTGAAGGAACAGGAGATTGGGATCGCGCTGGCACTGACAGAGAATTATTTGCATAACTTGGGTGATGGCGCTTGTCGCATTCACGGTGGAGGCTTCGCTGGCGTCATTCTGACGATCCTTCCCAACGCTAAAGTTGAGGAATATATGTCCTGGATGCACGGCATGCTGGAGACGCCAATTATTGTGGTTAATGTGCGCGAGCAGGGTGCGGTATGTTTGAATGCATTGTTGAATAGTTAAGCTGGATTTATGAATTTTAAACGAATAAAACATTTGTTATAACTGCATAAATGCGCATTGCTATTGGCGTGTAAATTCTATAATATGGATGAAAAGTGAAGAACAACCTCCTGAAACATCATGGATCTGAAGGTTGTTCTTTTTGTTTGTCGAATTTTGTAATAAAATGTAGAACGTTTAAAAAATAGATGATATCCCTTTATAAAATACTTCATGGTATATGAGATGTTTTTGTTTTTATATGTAGAAAAATGACAAAATATAGAGTATAGTAAAGGGATAATTTAACTATTTTATGTCATGAATTAGGATGTAATGATGTATATTGTATTTTGATAGTTTGCAAAGGAAGTTGAAATGAAATGAATCTAGTAACGGAGGATTAGAATGAGCTCATTCCGAAATTGGCTTAACTCGACAAAGCAAGGTCTTGAGGACCAGGTTAAACGATTCAAGAACAAGGATTTTATGGATGCTGTAGTGGCAGGTTGTGCCTTAGTTGCTTTTGCAGATGGTACGATCGATGCTGCGGAGAAAAACAAGATGGCGGGGTACATAAATCTTAGTCAGGAATTGAAAGTATTTGATATGACTGTTGTTATCGAACGTTTCAATCATTATGTAAATAATTTTGAGTTTTCTCCCGAGATTGGGAAGCAGGAGGCCTTGAAAGCTATCGCTAAGTTCAAGGCCAAGCCGGAAGTCGGTCGTGTCATTGTGGGTGTATGTAGTGCCATTGGTTCCGCTGACGGAAACTTCGATGATCAAGAGCGTAGAGTCGTAGCTGAGATCTGCACGGTTCTTGGGTTGAATCCAAGTGAATTTAGTCTGTAACCATAACCAATAGCTGAAAGGAGGTGAATATCAGTGGCTGGTATTAATTTGGTCAAGGGACAAAAAATTGATCTAACCAAGGGTAAAGCAGGGTTAACTCAAGTTATAGCCGGTTTGGGTTGGGACCCTTTAGCCTCCAAAGGATTTTTCGGAAGAAAAAAGCAGGCGAATATTGATTGTGATGCTTCGGCTTTGCTGTTGGATGAGAATGGCAAGTTAACGAAGGAAACCAATCTGGTCTGCTTCCATAACAAGCAAAGTCTTTGTAGATCTGTAGTTCATTCAGGAGATAATCTAACTGGCGAAGGTGAAGGGGACGATGAGCAGATCAAAATCAACCTCTCCTCTGTACCTGCCGATGTTCATAAAATTCTTATCGTCGTTAATATTTATGACTGTGTGAATCGTAAGCAGGACTTTGGCATGATTGAACGAGCTTATATCCGTATTTTGGATGGGAGCAACTCACAGGAATTAATAAAGTTTAATCTATCCGATAATTATGCAGGTATGACAGCCCTCATCTGTGGCGAATTGTATCGACATGGTGGAGAGTGGAAATTCTCTGCAATCGGTGAAGGCGCTCATGCGGTACATATCGATGAGCTTGCACGTCGCTATACGTAGAAATATATTGGATTTCCGGAATAACATTTTGTATCTAATTTTACAGCGAAGCGGAGATGAATCGAATGGCTATCAATCTATCCAAAGGTCAAAAGATTGACTTAACGAAAACAAATCCAGGGCTGGCCAAAATCACTGTAGGTTTGGGCTGGGATACGAATAAGTATGATGGCGGCAAGGACTTTGACCTGGATGTATCCGTATTTTGCGCTAATGCGGACGGTAAGGTTGACGGAGAGAAGAATTTTATTTTCTTCAATAACCCGCAAAATGAAAATGGTTCGGTAGTGCATACGGGCGACAACCGTACGGGCGAAGGAGATGGCGATGATGAGCAAGTAAAAATCGATCTGCCTAATGTTCCGGCAAATATCGAGAAAATTGCGTTCACCATCACAATCTATGAAGCTCAGGAACGCAGCCAGAATTTTGGACAAGTGTCCCGTGCATATGTACGTATTCTGAATGAAGCGAATTCCGAAGAACTGATCCGTTTCGATCTGGGCGAAGACTTCTCCATCGAAACAGGTGTTGTTGTTGGTGAATTGTACCGTCATAGCGGTGAATGGAAATTCAGCGCGATTGGTAGCGGTTATCAGGACGGTCTGGTCGGCCTTACGCGCGACTACGGTCTGCAATAGGATTCATTTATTAATCTGTGACCATATAAAAGTCAGGGAAGCCGTCAATTTGGCGGTTTTCCTTTTCATTAGAGAAAGGTATTTCAACAATAAAGAAAGGTGGACGAATATATGACAATTAGCTTGGCTAAAGGACAGCGTATTGATCTAACGAAAACAAACCCTGGCTTGACACGGGTTGTCGTAGGCCTTGGATGGGATACCAATAAATATAGCGGTGGAGTCGACTTTGACTTGGATGCTTCTGCGTTTCTGCTTCATGAAGATGGCAAAGCCAAAGGTGCGGACGACTTCGTCTTTTACAACAACCCAACGGGTGGTGCCGGTTCATTAACTCATACTGGGGATAACCGTACAGGCGAGGGAGAAGGCGATGATGAGCAGATTATCGTGGATTTCAGCAAAGTTCCTGCAAATATTACTCGGATTGGCATTACCGTAACCATTTATGATTATGAAGCGCGCGCACAGAATTTCGGTCAGGTGTCCAATGCGTTTGTTCGCGTCGTAGATGCATCCAATGAGCGAGAGGTTTTACGTTATGACCTGGGAGAAGACTTCTCTACCGAGACAGCTGTTGTTTTCTGTGAATTCTACCGCTCGGGTGCGGATTGGAAGTTCCAGGCGATCGGCAGCGGTTTTGCTGGCGGACTTGCGGCTCTGTGTCAGAACTACGGATTGGACGCCCAATAAGAGAAGAAGAAAGGTGAATTTGTTATGGCTGTAACTGTCGTCAAAGGGCAAAAGACGGACTTGACCAAAACCAATCCCGGGCTTTCCCGTCTAACGGTTGGCATTGGATGGGACTCTTCCTCAGCTCTTGAGCTTGATACATCTGCATTTCTTCTTGGCGCTGGCGGCAAAGTATCCGGTGATGAAGATTTTATCTTTTATAACCAGCCGACAACGGCATTTATTACGTACAAGGATACGCCACAACAATCGGACAAAAAGCAATTTGATATTGATCTGAGCAAAATCCCTGCTCGTATTGAGAAGATTGCGTTCAGTCTGACGATTTATGAAGGTGAGTCCAGAAACCAAAGCTTTGGGCAGGTTCAGCATACCTATATCCGCTTTGGGAATGCCAATAGTGGACAGGAAGCATTGAGATATGACTTAGTCAGTGGGTTTACAGTCGAGACGGCGATCGTCATTGGCGAGCTGTACCGACATAATGGGGAGTGGAAATTTAATGCAGTGGGTTCCGGTTTTGCTGGCGGACTGAATGCACTGTGCGGCAATTTTGGAGTGAGTGTAGAGAGTGATACTTCTTCTTCACAGCCTGCCCCCCCGGTACCTCAGCCGCCCGCACCGAAGCCCCCAGCTCCACCTGCTCAGCCGCCTCAACCCAAGATTGAACTGAACCTTAACAAGATTGAACTGAAGAAAAAGGGCGACACGATCAACCTGAAGAAAAATTCTGGCGGACTCGGGGAGATTTTAATTAATCTCAACTGGAATCAACAGACCAGCCGAGGGTTATTCGGGCGAAACAAGAGTGTGGATCTGGATCTCGGTTGCCTGTTTGAAATGAAGGATGGTAGCAAAGGAGTCATTCAGGCACTGGGAGAATCATTCGGGTCCTTGAACCGATATCCATACATTGCGTTGGATGGAGATGACAGAACAGGGTCCGTGAGAACTGGAGAGAATTTACGCATTAACGGTGCGCATATCTCCGATATCGAGCGCATTCTGGTGTTCACTTACATTTATGAAGGGGTTACGAATTGGTCACAAGCCGATGGCGTAGTCACGATCAACCAGAAAGACGGTCCGGATATTATCGTGCGCATGAATGAATACGGAAGTTCCTTGGGAATGTGTGGAATTGCTATGTTCCGCAACGTAAATGATGAGACGTTTAGTATTGAGAGAATTGTCCAGTTCTACAATGGACACCGTGCCCTGGATGAAGCCCATGGATGGGGAATGCGCTGGACTGCCGGCAGTAAATAACAATTTGAGTTAGCGGAGGCTCTCTTTTCATGTTAAGTGATTTTTTCAAAAGTATTAGCGAGAACTATGGCCATTTTTTCTCTTGGACCGAGATTGTGGCTACGCTCTCTGACCCTGTAAGTTGGGGAATTATTGGTAGTCTGATCTTGCTGGAAGGGCTTCTATCCGCAGATAATGCGTTAGTGCTGGCCGTTATGGTTAAACATTTGCCTAAAGAACAACAGAAGCGCGCGTTGTTTTATGGTATTTTAGGAGCTTATATTTTCAGGTTTATTGCCATTGGGCTGGGGACCTTCCTCGTCAAGATCACCTTGATCAAAGTGCTCGGAGCGTTATACCTCTTGTACATTGCCTACAAAGGACTATTCAAGTCTCAGGCAGAGGAGAATCAGGAGGGCAAGCAATATTCTTTCTGGAAAACTGTGCTTATGGTCGAGTTGATGGATATTGCTTTCAGTATTGACAGTGTTATTGCAGCATTTGGTATCAGTGAGCAGATTTGGGTACTTTTCCTCGGAGGCATTATCGGGGTGCTCATGATGCGTGGTGTTGCACAGGTTTTCCTTAAACTCATTGACAAGTTCCCTGAACTGGAAAAAGCAGCATTTGTCCTTATTGCTATTATTTCAGTGAAAATGATGTTGAGTGCTTTTGGTTTCCATATCTCAAATGTGATCTTCTTCTCGTTACTGATTGCTGTATTTGCTGGAGCCATGCTCCTCAGTTCTGCCAGAAGAAAAAAAGAAAACAAAGGTCAGGCCTAATCATTTTCGTCACATTTGCCACATCAATCCCTCCGCTTCTTGGAGGGATTGGTTTTTATACCCCGACAGCATTCATTTGACGATGCAGACTGGCTTCAAGTCAGATGTGTAAGGAGGAGAATAACCTGAAATATTTTAATTTTTTGAACTCAGAGGAGGAAGAAACGTTATTTTTTTCTTCGCCCGTATCGTTTAGTCATCGAACCTCCAAAGAAATACTGGCATACGCTGTTGGGGCTGCTTTGTACATGCCGGCTACCCGTCCGCATATTGCGGACGATATTATGAACGGTAAGCATGAAGGACTCACCACCATCATTATTGATCTGGAAGATGCTGTAGGAGATGAGCAAGTTGAATTTGCCGAACAATGTTTGGCCCAGCATCTTACTCTTGTTGCTGAGTACATGGAGACAGGAATGCTGCTTTCCAGCAGAATGCCTTTGCTTTTTGTACGGGTAAGATCTCCAGAACAGTTGGAACGTCTTTTTGAAGTACTGGGTGAACGGATATCCCTGCTGACAGGTATTGCCTTGCCGAAGTTCAACTGTGAAAATGGACGTGCTTATTTGCAGCTTGTTCACGAATATAATCAGCAGAAAAGTAGCGCACATGCAATCCTATACGCCATGCCAATTTTGGAGACGGCGGAAGTGATTTACCGTGAGACGCGCTGGGATACATTGCTCCAGTTGAAGCAGATCGTGGATAAGTATGCACAGTATGTACTGAACATTCGAATTGGAGCGACGGATTTCTCAAGCCTCTTTGGACTGAGAAGAAGTCCGGAACTCACCATATATGATATTGCAACCATTCGTGATTGCATATCTGACATTATCAATTTATATGGACGCGTAGACAATGGTTATGTGATATCGGGTCCAGTCTGGGAATATTTTAGCCAGCGTGAACGAGTGTTTAAGCCGCAATTAAGACAGACACCATTTGAGGAATCACTGGGCAAGACAGGCCGGAATCTCAGAATGAAATATATTTCGAACTCCATGGACGGAATGATGCGTGAAGTCATGATGGATAAGGAGAACGGTATTATAGGAAAAACAATCATTCATCCGACACATATCAAGCCCGTTCAGGCAATGTATGTTGTTACGCATGAAGAGTTCATGGATGCACAAGGTATTGTATCCCGTAATGATGGAAGCTTAGGGGTTTTCAAAAGCGCGTATACCAACAAAATGAACGAGATCAAGCCGCACTTGAGCTGGGCTAAACGAATTTTAATCCGATCACAAATATATGGGGTGTTACATGAACAGCAACATTATGTTGGGCTCTTGCCCAAACACGAACCAACTTACGTTTCCTATTCTTGATCAGTTCAATGTCACGATTGAGGCTACCCACAATCCTTTGGAAATCCCACTGGAGAATCTATTCTCCATGGCGGCTCGCTTGAATAAAAAGAGATCATTTCTCTTTGTCAGTAAGTTACTTGGCAAGCATATTGCCGTCAATCCCTATACCTCGCTATTAAGCGGGGCTGCCCTAGCCGTTCTTCTGTATGAAGATCTAAGTCACGGAGAAGACAAGCGTATTTCAGAATGGAAACAACGGATGGTTCACGGATTGACAGACCCGGATCAAGCTCGAGAGGCTTATGAGTATTTAATGGATGTCGGAATGACTTTGCCTGAAGAGGTGAAATTCGTCGGTTTCGCCGAGACAGCCACTGCTCTCGGTCACAGCATGTACGAATTATTCGCTGATCATGCAACGTACATTCATTCTACAAGGGAGTATCTGCCTGAAATAGAGCCTGATATTCAATTCGAAGAGGAGCATTCTCATGCGATGTCTCATCGCTGTTACGCTTTGGACTCCGAATCACTCGCAGAGGGTAGACCTCTTGTCCTTGTGGATGATGAGATTACAACGGGCAATACAACATTGAACATTATTAGGGATATCCAGCGCACTTATCCGCGCAAGCAATATTATATCGCTTCTTTGCTGGATTGGCGCACAGATGCGGATGAGCAAAGATTCTCTGCACTGGAAAATGAACTTGGAATAACAATTACACCATTATGCTTGTTAAAAGGGAAAATTCAGGTCATGGGTGAACCATTGATCGATGCTTCCAGAGAGAAACTGGTGAATGAACCCTCATCGTCGATAAGTGTTTTGTCTGTAGCAGGTGAAATGGAGCAATGGGCTGCTGACTCTGCTGATTCGGAGGGGAATCGCTCGTCAATTCCCTATCTTCGACATACAGGACGATTCGGAATTCATTCAGCCCATAATCCCGTTCTTAGTTCAGGTATTTCAAGGATCGCAGCGCTTTTGCGAGAAAAAAGGAAGGGCCAGCGCACCCTTGTTATGGGCACAGGCGAGTTTATGCATATTCCGATGCGGGTTGCAGCTGAAATGGGTGACGGGGTGCTGTACCAGTCCACGACTCGAAGTCCCATCTATCCTGTGAATCACCCAGGATACGCTGTTATTGCAGGTGAAGGATATGCTTCGCCTGAAGATCCGGCTATCCAAAATTACATCTATAATGTATCCCCGGGGCAATATGATGAGATTTTTGTACTGATGGAAAGACATATGTCCGATGTTCGCATGCAGCCCATGATGGATGTTTTGTCACAACTCGGATGTAAGCAAATATACGTGGTGTACTGCGGTGTTCCACAGGAGGGCTGAGAAGACAAGCTATGAATTTATCTACGATTGAAAGTATGATGAAGCGCAAGATTAAATCCCCTGAGCCACTGGGCAGTTATGACTCGTCCGATGTTGTGTTTTTATTAAAGGACTTAAGCAACATTCATTTGGAAAAAGAGACCGGAGAGCGTGAACATGCCATTCAGTCGGGTGTGCATTATTCGGAAATGCTGCCCGTGGAGTATCACCCTACGGATGAATATATGGAGTTATTTCATGATACTTTAGCACAATCGGCGGAGAAAGTGGCTATGGCTGCTGCCGTGGTAGCAGAGATGATCGTGCGCAAGAGGGGATTGGACACCGTTCTGGTCTCGCTCGCTCGTGCAGGAACGCCAATTGGCATTTTGGTCAAACGTTATATTTCAATGAAATATAACGTGAATATGCCTCATTACAGTATTTCCATTATTCGCGGAAAAGGAATTGATGAGAACGCCATTCTATATATTTGGCAACAGCATGGATTGAATGCACCTATTCAATTCATTGATGGATGGACGGGTAAGGGGGCAATTCGTAAAGTACTGGTTGAAGCCTGCGCGAAGATGGAGGAGCGTTACGGTATTCGACTAAATGATGATCTGGCCGTGCTTGCTGACCCAGGCCAATGTTCTGAAACCTATGGCACTCGAGAGGATTATTTAATTCCGAGTGCTTGTCTGAACTCGACAGTGTCCGGTCTGATGAGCCGTACCGTACTACGGGAGGACCTCATTGGACCAGATGACTTCCATGGAGCCAAGTGGTATAAGGAGTGGGCCACTTCGGATCTGTCGATTGTTTTTGTGGACAAGGTAGCTGGTTACTTCTCTAAGGTTGAACAAGAGGCAACACTTCAAGCCGATGAAGCACTGTCTCATCCCTCAGAAGTGACTTGGAAGGGAATGGAAGATATCCAATCCATTCAACAGGCATTTGGTATCCAAGATGTGAATCTGATCAAGCCGGGGATTGGAGAGACTACACGCGTACTTTTGCGTCGTGTACCTTGGAAGATCCTGATTGATCGCCCAAACAATCCTAATCTGAAACATATTATGCTTCTGGCGGAGGACCGTGGAGTCCCCGTTGAAGTGTTTCCTGGATTGAGCTATTCATGCTGCGGTATTATTCAATCGGTAAAGGGGGGCGGCGAATGATCTATGCAAGCGATCTGGATCAGACCCTGATCTATTCTCGCCGCTCCATGGGCGTTTCCGACGATTCTTCGGGATTGGTTCCAGCCGAATGGATTCGGGGTGAGTTATCAGCCTTTATGTCAGGTGAAGCGTTACATCAGCTTAAGACTCTCCCCAAAGATATCTTTTTTATCCCTGTAACTACACGGACCGTAGAGCAGTACCAACGCATTCGGATTTTTCAGCAGGACGTCATTCCGGCTTATGCGATAACGAGCAATGGGGGGAATATTCTGATTGACGGTGAAGTGGACCTGTCCTGGAACAAGTATGTCCGCTCTCAACTTCAGCAGCATTCGGTGGAGGCTGTTGAGGTGAGGCAGATGTTTGGCGATGTGCTGAACAGCGACTGGGTTGTAGGGGAGCGACTATGTGATGACTTGTTCTTTGCCTTTGTGATTCACCGTGACCGTATGCCGATAGAGCAAGTCACAGAGAAGATTCAGGCTTTGGAAGCACTAGGATGGGAGGCCTCCATTCAAGGGCGCAAGCTATACCTTGTTCCTTCTGGAGTAAATAAGAGAGCTGCGGTAGAACATGTTCGGAAGCAGATCGGAAATGTACCTGTTATTGCTTCAGGGGATTCTCTACTGGACCGTTGTCTACTTGACTTCGCAGATTATGCTATTGCTCCGCGCCATGGTGAACTTTACCGAGAGAAGCAGCGGAATCCCGATTTGATCCCTTACCAATTTACCAAACAATCCGGTATATTTGCCGCCGACGAGATATTGGAATATGTCCGTTCTATACACCACGTTGCGATAGGAGATGCTGTCTCATGAACAAGACCCGTATTTATTTTAATCGTTGGTTTTCGGTGGCATATCACTATATGAATCTGATTCGAAACAACGAAGATGGTTTGCAGTTCGAGATCTACGGCACACATTCCGATCCGAACAACATGGCGCTTCAGGGATGTGACCACGCAGAGCTAGAGCCGAAGGTTACGGGAAGAGAGTACGTTGATTTCTGTCTGGATTTTTGCCGTAAACACCAGATTGATGTGTTTATTCCACGTCTCCATATGCTGGATATTAGTAAGCATGTTCACCTCTTCGAAGAGATTGGAACCAAAGTCTTGGTTTGCACAGATACAGAATTACTGGCGCAACTGATGGAGAAGGATCGTTTCTATGAATCTGTGCGTGAATTGGGAATTATGAATATTCCGGATTATTTCACCGTTAGCAACGCTTCGCAGTTCAAACAGGCTTATGAGGCACTCTCTGGCTCTGGTCATGAGGTGTGTTTCAAACCATGTAACGGTGAAGGTGGGATGGGATTCAGGGTTATCGATAACAGTCGCAATCCGCTAGAGGAGTTGTTTGGGCATACCCAGAACCGCATCTCTTTTGAAGATGCATTCCGTGCATTTTCTTCTGTGGAATCCTTCCCCAATATTATGGTCATGGAACGACTCGAGGGGTATGAATACAGTATTGATTGTCTAGCTGACAGTGAGGGGAATCTACTGGCGGCTGTCCCTCGCTGCAAAGCAGGTGGACGTTTAAGAAGGCTTGAAGAGCATACTGAACTATTGAAAGTTGCCAGTGATGTTGCTGCTGCTTATCGCATTCCTTATAACTTCAACATCCAGATGAAATATCGCAAGGAGACTCCGAAACTTCTGGAGATTAATCCACGAATGTCTGGAGGATTACACGTATCCTGTCTATCGGGAATCAACTTCCCTTATCTGGCTGTGAAGCTGGCTCTAGGTTATGAAGTAGGTCCCTTATATCCACAATATGGTATATTGGGGAGTCATGTAGAACAGCCACTGATTATGGATGCGCAGAAGGTTAGGAACATTAAAGTTTAGTTTCCAAACATTGACACCTTCTGACTGGTTTTTTTACAATACGATTATATAGATGATCTTGAGAGTTACACAGAAACGAAGTGATCAAGTGTAGTCTTCATTTGTTCATTGTATACCATGTGTTGTTACAGGCAGGAGGATACAGGATGTTACGCAAAACAAAAATTGGACTGGGCGCGTTGATTGGATATGGTATCGCGGCCGCCAGTAGTCCCTTTGTTCCCGAATTTGTCTCATGGGCAATTCCAGCTCTGGCTACTATGGTAGGTGGTTTGATCCCCTCAACCAAGCCTCAGCAACGGCAAGTTGAAACATCAGGGGCAGCCCAGAGGTCTGTTAAGGGTCAAGGAAATGGTGGAGAATTGGAGAGAGCCACCAATGACCAATCTATCCTGACACCCACGGATGATAAATCTCAGATGACAGCACAATCAGGAGGAACCAGAACGGGACGCCAGCATGATCAGTCCGAGCAGGATCTTGTATTTGGACCTGTTATTGAATATCTCGAAGTATTGGAAGATATGGTCATCTCCGAAGGACAGAAGAATGAATTGGATAATGAGATTGTTGAGAAGTCGTTAGCCTTATTTGCAAGATTGCAGCGTGTTATCCCTGCACTGAAAGAATTAAACAACGGGGACATAAACCACACGATGCGCAGATTGGTTTTGAAGGATCTAAATGGTTTCATCAATCCATTCCTTCGTCTGAGTGGAGAAGCCAAGCGTACAAACCGACGGATGTTGTTAAACGGATTGAAAGATGTGGATTCAAAAATTTCCGAGATTGTATCTACCATAGAACATAAAGATTTATTGGAGCTTCAGAACAAGGCAGAGCTTATTCATCAAAGGTATAATAGCTCCGAATTATAGGAGGGATTGGCATGGCAACTGATTATGTTCCATTAAAGCAGGAAGACGAACAGCGAATTAACCAGGAAGCGACCCAACTGATTCAAAAGGTATCGCAGAGTGATGTATTTCATCTGGATACATTAATGGATGATATCGGCAAGCTGGGTGTAAGAACACAGGAAAAAGCCGGCCAAACGCTGAAAATGCTGGATCGTCCTGTGAATGACCTCATGTCCGGAAATCGGGCTGAAGTGTCGAACATGATATTGAAATTGCGTGATGAGTGCGAAAGTCTGCAACAGAGCAAGAACGTCAGTTTTGTAGGACGTTTACTTCGCAAAAGTCCCTTGAAGAACTATGTATACCGATATCAGTCTGTTCGAACCAACATAGACAGCATCATCAACGGGTTACGTGATGGGAAGGACAATTTGGAAGAGAGTATCGTAAACATGCGTCAGCTGAAACGTTCCTCGATCCAGGAGATATACAACCTGCAGACCAAGATTGCTTTTGGTAATCAGCTTAAAGGATTATTTGAGGAAGAGATTGCCAAGCCGGAGAATGAGAACCGTAAAGCACATCTGGAGCGTGGATTGCGCAAAGTTGTTACACGTACACAATCTATGACTGAGATGATCATGCTGTATAATCAGGCAATTGCGGCGACAGATATCATTAATGACAACAATGACAAACTAATTGACTCCGTGAATAACGCTATAGACAAGACGGCTAATTTGATTACGGTATCCGCGATGATTGCTATGGCTTTAAATGATCAGGAGAAAGTTATTTCGGCTGTAGAAGCTACGAACAAAACGATTGAAGATCAGTTTAAGGAAAATGCGAGATTGCTGCGTACCACAACGGAGAAGACCAATGACCTATTATCCAAACCGTCCATGTCTATTGAGTCCGTTAATCAGGCGATCGGAGACTTAATGGCTGCTCTTGATCTGTCTGAGCAGTCCAATCGCCGTATTATTGAGAGTTGTAATGACTATACAACCAAGATGACCGCATTGAACGCAGGCATGAGTGAGAGATTGGGACTGGAGGCTCCGAAGGCTGCAGCCATTCAGGGGAAAGGCCAACCTGATACCAATTCGTTAAGCTCTTATTTGGATTAAAACTCGTTTTCGTTAAAAAGAGACGCTGCGGCGTCTCTTTTTGTTTTCATAAATAGATTTATAGAGATCCACACTTGAAATGGATTTGGTTTATTAGCGTCTTTACCCGGCAATAATAGGCATACCTCGAACTCTCCTGCATACAATCTGGTAAGTAAAGAAGGATGCATTCTTCATAGGAAAGGAGTTGGATTTATGCTAACTATAGTTATTGCCGGCATTGCTTGCGTTTTAATCGTTGTTGCCAGCAGTGAGAAAGCAGAGTCGATTGCGGAGTTGAATGACCGTTAATCTTCTGTATTTTTTATTGAGCGTTTGATAGAATGAAGGTAAACTTTGGAAATGTGTGAAGGAGCTTACTCAACATGCTGGAATTTTCATTCGAGATTATTGATGAGACTAAGATTAACATTCAGTACAAATACGGGAATGAGTTTTTTAATTTTAATCTGTTTTGGTCCAATGGCAATTGGACATTGCATCCTTTTGATGGCATTCTTATCGAAAATCGGGAGATGTGCAGTCTAATTGTAGCGGAATTGCTGAAGAATAAGGATTTTCATGTGATGCTTGCAAAAGAAAAGATTATGCTTTCCCATTTACGAACTACCGTAAATCTTCAACCAGACGACGAACCGGAAGAGTTCGAATTAAACCGTCGAATTGCCGATCGGTCATATCAGGATGATGATGGTCTGATGAGTTACATAGAAAATCATAGTTTTGAAGAGATTCTTCAGCTGGAGCAGCAGCAGATCCATGCAAGAGTGGAATTTTTCCAGCAAATTATTCAGAGAATGTTTATGGAAGGTATTGGACCAGAAGATGCTGATTTTGGCAAGGTACAATCCATTATTCGAATCTACAAGGATACCCTCGATAGACTGGGGAATATCAATGATACCAATATGGGCGATTACAATAGCAAAAGATGGTAGAGGTTTTTGAATCTGATCTATTGGTGAGAGGTTTTAAAGATTGATAAAGAAGGGATTTGATCCCTTCTTTTTTTTGGTCTTCGGGAGGTTCGTTCTTGTATGGTCTGCTTCCTCAGGAATAGAATGATACGGAAGATTATCATGTACAGGACATGACGATTAAGCAGATATGGGCTTATATGAACATATGGAGCTTCTACATGTATGGTGACGGCAGCTTTTCGATAAAACTCCAAACTTTGGATAGTGTTACCGTGTTAATTAGGTTAGGGAGGGGATAAGGGATGACGAGACCTATAGTGGCTGAGCAGGAAGAGGCGCGCTTATATGGCGAGTTGCAACGTGCGCTGGAGGATGTAGAAGAAGGGGAACAGCGGCAAAAAATATTGAATCATATGATCAGACAAGTTAAGTTTACCCAATGGCGAACACGGCGACTCCGCAGGTTTGATCAATACTTCCAGAATATAAGGCCAGCATCACTTTGGATCATGTTAGCTACTGGGGCGCTTATGCCAGTTGTGTTATTCAGCATATTTATATGGGTATCCTTATGGGTGGAATGAGCCTAAGAAGAAGAGAGTAAGTACCTTTGTTGAATGAATTGCATTTTAATGTGAGGGGGCAGTGGCAAATGTATGAAGCATGTGTACAGTTACTGCCTCACGTATACACGCAAAAGTGTGAGATCGTTTCTGGTAACAACTGCCTAGGTATTTGAATGAGTCTGCTTCTACTGCTCAAAAGAGATAAAGACTTTTTGCTCATTTTTCAGTTGTTATATACACGTTACACCGAAGATGCACTATAATGATTCTACTTCTTTGGGAAAAAGAGGATGAAATCTGTTGTATTGGGTCCCTATTACATAATTAAAGAGCCTTATTATTAAAGGCCCTCTGATAAAAAATCGTATATGTTCCTATGAGTTAGAAAGAGTTCATTTATTTAAGAGGTTTGATTTCTTCAGGTACTGAACCCGTCTTGACTTCATAGGTATCATAATCAACCATAGCGAATATTTCTTGATCTTTGTTTCCCTTCACATATCCTGTCAACGAGACGGTATGGGATAAATCAGCGGGAATAAATTTATGGTCCGTGAACTCAACATCAATACCATAGGTCTCTTTAAAATAGTCGAGGCTTGCTACTTGGGCTTTTTGGATAATCTCTTTTTTCTCGTTGGACATACATCCTCCTAAAGTGAATGATATGGCGCAGATCATTAATATAAAAAGTAATCCTGGTTTTTTCAATTAATCACCTCATATTCCTAATGTTGTCGTTTGATAATGTGCATTATACAACTTCCTTTAACTAGAAGAAAGGGTGAATAGGATGGATAGGTACATGACTGACGAATTATATTTAAAAATATCTGAGCTTGCATATACGGATGTTCCTGTAGGCCGTAGTGATATTTTGGACAAGGATGAGTACAAAGATTGGAAGACGGTTGAACCCAAGGGGGCAAATCTACACAGCGCGTATTCAGGATTTGATGCTGTAGTGCTTGAGAATCCCAAAACAAATCAAGTTATCATCGGCTATAGAGGTACTGAACCTGAAGGTATTATTGGAAAGGCAGCTGATATTGAGACAGATGCCTTCGATGTGGTAGGTGGTAGAACCAGAAGGCTTGAAGATGCGGTAACCGATCCAGAGCGCCATAATATATTTAAAAATAGTCCCTTCAAGCTGATGAAGGATAATATGGATTGGGAAAATAATCAGTTTCACCAAGCTGAGGAATTGTATGAGGCGGTGAAGGTGGCGTATCCTGATTCAGACATTTCATTGACGGGGCATTCCCTTGGTGGCGGTTTGGCTCAATATGTAGCTGCTCGTCAGGATGTGTCTGGGATGACGTATAGCGCTCCTAGCGTAACGAATCTCCTGGATGATGTAAGCTTGGCCAAGGTGAATGAAGGTCATTTTGATAACAAAATGGTTAACGTGGTTCATCCCAATGATTCTGTAGGAGCTGGGGGAATAAGTGAATATGACAGGCACGTAGGAAGTACCGTGTATAAAGGTCAGGACTTTGACACCGCGAATGCGATGTATCAGAACTGGAAATTTCAGCTTCAGTTAAAAATTCCTTTTCAACCTCTGGGTGCAGGCTCACCAATGTTAGTTCATGACGTAGGAATAGGTGTGGATCTGGACAAGCTTCATGTTGGTGATATTATGAGATTTTTTGATTCATTCTCGAAGGACGAAGGCAAGGGATATCATTCCATGGATCAATATGAGTTCGATGAGAATGGAAATCTGAAAGGTCCGCTAATAGACCGGAGCACAGGGGAAACCATCGATATTTCTCCAAGGTGGACGGCCCATCAGGAAGCATTAGCCATGTTCTCCAATTTGATGTCAGGCATTGTTCCGCCATTAATCGCAGCGGCTACAGGAAATGTTGGTGGATTGGGCGGGGGTAAGATTCAATTAACACCGGAAGAGTTAGCACAGGCTGCTAGGGAGATGAGGCTAAGTTTGAGTGGCTTCTCGAATGATGCCCGGGCTTCGATTCAGATGTTTCAGACACATATATCTACGAGCGAAAGTCATTCCTTTACGCCCATCGCCTATAACGCAACAGCAACACTGCAAGGAATCAATCGTTGGTATCAGGAATCCATCAGCGAAATTGCGGAATATATTGAACGTAAAAGAGAGGATTTTGTAATCGCGGACCAACACTAATTCATCTCTACATAGAAGGAATAACAGGAGGAAATGGACAATGGGCAGAATATCCGTATCCTTGTCGGATTTAAGAAGGGCTGTTCAGCAATGTGAGCAGTTGCAGCAACGGCTTATGCAGCAGGAACAGAAAATACGCTCCATTCATGGCCGATTGCAGCAAGATTGGATTGGGACATCCGCAACAGAACTGACATATAAGATGCAGTCATTTATGGAGGGGGCATCTGCAAAGCAGACTGAACTCGAAGCTCATAAAGAAGAACTGAAGCAATATATTCGTAAAATGGAGGAAGCAGACAGAGAAGATCGCAGGGATCGCAGCAGGGTACAATAAACCTTTTCACAAGAAAATAGTTAGACAGGAATAACCTTCCCATCTAACTATGGTTTGTTTTGTTTATGCATCGGTATAGAGTAACGTCATACGAGTAGCTATTGATTAATGTGTGGCTGAGTTAGCTTTGTTCAACGTCTGAATCTTCTCCTGGATGTACTGGTGGTAATCGCGAAAGCTGCTAATGTGGTGCAAGGAGTCGGAGTTTTCAGATTGGATCTTGATTTTCCCGTCCTGTGGTAAATCTTTCATCTCGGTAATCACTTGTTTTGAGCCCTGAATATCTCCCGACATGTCCTGAATTCGCTGTAACAGGGTCGGATGACCTTCATGTTGCAGCATTTCAGCGAGCGGTCTCATTTCCTCCAGCTTCTGGCTTGACCGTTCAAGGGTGGTCATCACTTTGTCTCCATCCATGCTCGCATTCAGCGAAACCATGCGATGGATGTGATCCTTCTCCATCCGCTCCAGTGCCTCCAAGTGAGAAGCCTCCAGGCGTTTGGGATCGTTCCAACTCTCGGATTGCACAGTATCCGTCTGCTCCGAAGCATGATTAATATTGGTATTGCCACAGCCCCATAACAGCAGCGCGGAGCAAGTTAACACTGTTCCAACGGCGATGATGCTTTTTAACCTCATGCTGTCACTCCTTCAATATTTTCCTGAAGGTAGTATGAGCTATATTATCCAAAATCATGCTTCATTTATTCATTTCTTTCCCAGAATTAAGCATATTTCCGATCGGACTGGTAAAAACGTCCTATAAGCATTCCAATATATTTAGCTATTTTAGAATGAAATTACAGACTTTCTGCTTATTTTTGTCAGCAAGTGTTTTCGGATATGTAGATATTGAATTATAATGGATGGATTATAAATAAAGAGAAATTTCCACGAATAAACTTCGTATAACAACTATAAAAATAGATCCGAAAATTTTCTCCAGGTCATATCTAACGGAAATATAAAATATATTCGTCTATCTCTTTGCAGAGTTTTCTCAGGAAGAAGGCACTTCCTTTTTCGGATTTCGGCTATCGATAAACCAGCCTGGTCCTTCTACACTGAGAACCTTCTGTGTTTCGTAATTATAGGAGACGGTGATACGTTCATCCTCATGTCCTGTTATATGACCGTAAAGATATAGGCGTGAATGGATGGAAGGGTCATCAATATCATGACTCGTCACAATAAAGTCCGCATTGTAGTACTTTTTTATGTACTGAACACTTATTGGTGTAGCTGTTTCTATAATATTTTGCTTATCTGAGGTAGACATACTTGAACATCCTCCGAATAAAAATAAAAAAATAAGTAAGATCAGAGCTACGGGTTTTATTTTCATAGAGTATTAGTTCTCCTTTTATGGAAATAAAATCTAAATAAACTTTAATATAAATTATGGTAATATGCAAGATTGGAAGGGAGAGTCTGCAGCGCAGTTGTCTGCAAAAATGTCGACATTTCTTGAAGGGACTACATCAAAATTAGCTGAGCTAGAAGCACATAAAGAGCAATTAAAACGATATATAAGGAAGATGGAAGAGGCAGACCGCGAAGATCGGCGTATAGCGCGGTCTCCTTATTAATCGCGTTTACTTGCCGAGCAAGGAGGTATTATGTTTATCTACCACAAACCGATCTGGTGCTGGTCCATTAATCTTCTGTATCCTGCCATTATCTTTGTCTTCCAGAGCTGGGGAACACGATTGGATTCCTGGGCTGTTCCAATCGTGTTTGTCGCGTTGTTCTGCTTTCTGTGGAGCGGGGTGAAGGACATGTTCATCTCGACTGGACTGACATGGTTTGTTGCCATCCCGTGCTGGTGGTACTTCATTGAGCTCCCCAAACCATCGTTTGGTGCAGAGAATTTTGCTGCTCATCTGGTGCTGATCGTGCCGCTATTTATATTTGTGGTGCTGCTGCCACAGACCCTGATATTGACCACACGCTTGCGAATTATGGAGTACTATAGGCAGAATGGAAAATAGTCTTATAGACGGCCGCTGCCTATTGGTGCATACGGATAATTTAATATCATACATGACCTCTTAACCTATGTGTTGGAGGTCATTTTAATAACAATCCCCTAGCCATTCGATACGGCAGGGGATTTGTTATAGCTACACTTTTCTACGAAATTTACCCGTGTATGGAATCGTAATATGAATGTTCAGCTTCTGAATGGAATCTTCCGTAAGGATCATCTTCGAGCCGTTGTTGGACAGCTTACGCCAAAGACTTGGATTTTTGCGATAAAGTTTCTCCTGAAGTCCATAGATATCGACCCCTTGTTGCAGACCTGCGCGATATGTTTTCAGGATTTGATCACGTATCGTTTTCTCGCTGAATTGGACCATTTCATCATAGGAAATTGGGTTGAGATATTCATACAAGGCGGTCAAGAACTTGGCATCGATATTGAAATGAACTTCATTCCCACGAACGACAGGGTCAATCTTGATTTTGGGCAAACCCACGCTGAGCACGCCATAGATCGTTCCCTCATTTTCAATAATTAATGGCGCTCGCCGCATGTCTTTGAGTAGCCAAGGGTATCCAGAAAGCTTGCTGTGGGTCAAATATTCGAAATCATTCCCGGTTCTTTCAAAAAAAGCGCCGTCAATGATAAACAGTTCATGATTCTTTTTGTTCTGAGACCAATGATCCTTGTTCAACGCGATGCAAGGCAGATAGGTTGTCGTGGATGCATCGTTATGTGTGGCAATGAGCTTGAAACTGAGCACCGGAGGGTACAGCGATTCTTCCAGAAATGAGGGAAGAGGGTTATGCAGAATGCTGTCCAGCGGCGACATATTATATATGGATGTGGCACTCAAAATATTTTCCAGCGGTTCTCGAGTGCCATACACCCAAGTTGTATATCGTGATTCCGGAAAGCGTCCCAGCATATCAAATACATCCTTGATGTGATTGCTTGTCAGGATGCTTTCGGCCATGACAATGGCCGTCACATGCCCCCAGGCGATATGAAGCTGGGAACTTCGGAACAGCTCGTTGACTGCCAAATTAAATGTTTTTCCCGCTGCATGTCCAACCCATACGGGCGGGGTTTCCGCTGTTTTGGTTGGACTGTCACTCTTGGCCACACTGGCAAAGTCCATGGTCTGAACATACATGTGGTACATTCCGTCCTTGTAATCTATTCCGATCGCTTTGGCATAGTCCACCTGTTGAATCTCATAAGCACTCCAGCATCCGCTGGTTACCAAACATAGAGAAAGACTTAGCAGTCCTAGCGTCCATCGGCGTAGAACCCGATTCATTGATCATTACCTTCTTTGCGCGGATTCTGAGTTTCCAGATAGACAGGTCTGCGTTTCGTCCATCCCTTGGGCAGCTTGAATAAGGAGGCCAGAGCTTGTTTGAAATGAAGCGGACTTAGCGGCGTCAGATAAGGGATGCCAAACGATTTCAGATCGGTCAGATAGATCAGGAACAGAATAATGGACAGAATGAACCCGTATATCCCGAGGGATGCCCCCAGTACAAAACAGAAAAAGCGCAGAATCAGAACTGAGCTGGTCATGACCTGATTCACAATGGTTGCCCCGGCCACCACGGTAACGGCAATGACAACAATCATGAGCGGGGAAACCATCCCTGCACGGATGGCTGAATCCCCGATAATCAATCCTCCAACAACGGTCAGTGTCTGACCGATGGCGCTCGGAAGCCTTACCCCCGCTTCCCGGAAGAGCTCCATCAAAAGCATAATGAGAAACATCTCTACACTGGATTCCATGGGCAGGCCCATTCGTCCAACCGAGATCGTGGCTACCAGCGGAAAAGGCAGCTGATCCATATGATATGAAGTTAGCGCAATATAGAAGCCGGGCAGGAATACGGTCACCAATAGCCCGATAAAGCGCAGCATGCGGCCCACATTCACCGGAAGGAATGGGAAGCTGGCATCCTCGGGGGATTTGAGAAGCAGAAACAGATTAACGGGACCAATGATGACGCTGGGATTGCCATCCACGATGAGGATGAAGCGGCCGTTCAGAAGACATTCGGCTGCAAAATCGGGTCTGCCGGTGTAATGGGTTAACGGAAACAGTGTAATTCTCGAAGGAGACAGCAATTCTTCCAATTCATTAGCTGTCATGATTCGCTCGATGTCGATTTTGCGCAGTCGATCCTTGACATCATCGATTAACTCGGGATTGGCTATATTCTTGATGTACATCAGGGCTACTTTGGTCATGGAGCGAGAGCCGATTAATTCAATATTACAGGCTAATTCTGCTGTACGCAGACGTGTACGAATCAAGGCAATATTGACGGACAAGCGTTCGATAAATCCGTCTCGCGCTCCACGGATGGATACTTCAGTGGTGGATTCTTCCGGTGTCCGGGTCGGAATGTTGGATATATCCATGCTCCACATCGTCTGAAGAGAAGGGACGCAGATGAGCATATGTCCCTCAAATACCCGCAGTGCCATGAGTTCCGTCCCCAGTGCCTCATTTTCCAGATCCATACGGGTCCATTGAAGTGTGACGGACTTTTCGATATCGGATGTCCGAACAAAATGAGTACTCTCGTAGGTTCGCTTCAATTCGGGAAGAATAATATCATATATGGATTTGCTATCTACCATGCCACTGCAATATACAACAACAATCTGTAGGGAAGAATCCCCGATCATATGACTGCTGATAATGACATCGTCTGAACCTGCAAAAAACGTCGTCAGATTATGCTCATTGATTCGGAATGGCTCAGCCAGATGAGGGTTCTTCTTTGGTGCTGTTTTGATCGGCATGGGTCGGAGCCTCCTTGTCTTTTTTGTGAATAAGTGCGGCCAGGGTCAACAGGATGGTGACGACAGATACATAGGTCAGCATGACGGGAAACTGAATATGGTTTACATAATAATCAACGTAATCTATCCTCCACCACTGTACAGCAATGGAGCACATAATGAAGGTGACGATTAGAACGGCGATGTACCTTTTCTTCGGTCTGCGAAAATTGAGCAGATCCACGATAAGATAAATGGAGATAGCCACTCTGGCAAAAGAACCGCTCAGCCATTGATATATGGAAAGGAAATCCACGTGCTGAAGCAACTTCCCGATGTTTACCAGCTTCCATTGCTCGTAGGGGCTATTTCGTTGTTTGGCGGCTTCTTCTGGACCAAACTCAACAATGGCTCCGAGGGTAGGCCCGACGGCCATACTGAGCATGAATAGTCCCAGCAGAAGGAGATGCCACCAGCGAATTTTGCTTTTGACATCGTGTTGAAACAGCATCAGTATCCATATCTCCATCAGTCCGGCAAGCGAATAGATCATGCCTTTCAGGACAGGACCGGCACCATATTCCATGATTGGGAACAGTTGTCCATAGTCTTTATATTTCATGTTCGCTGACATCACGAAGTATCCAAGCAGGATCACGAAGGGAAGCAGAATGCTTGAGGTCATGGCAATGGAACGTATGCCTTTGGCAGCTGCCCAGGCAGCAACCAGTGCACTGCCTCCTGCAAGCACATAGGGTGGGGTGAATTGCAGATAGGTAGACACCGTCCAATTGGTTGTTTCATATAACGTATGTGTTCCCAGACTGAGCAACAGCAGCGATGCAGTAATCCGAAAAATCCATGAAGGCACCATGCCGAATTCGCGGGTAATCCAATCTGTTATCCGCTGTCCCTGTACCCGCTTGATGATAATAAACATCATACAGAGAAATAACATAAATAAAGGTGCAGCAGCCAGTACAGATAACCAGCCGTCTCTGCCTGCCTGATCCAGAATTGCCGGAATGGACAGAACATGACATACGAGCCCGGCACTCAATAAAATGATGGAAAAGGAAAGCCAAATCGTGATTTCACCCTTTTCACGACTCATGGGAATCCTCCTTTCCGAACGAGGAAGTTTCCGTTAGGTTGTACAGGAAATGGATTTTCGATTCCTGTTTTATCTTTTTGAACAATAGAAGACGAAACAAGATAGACGGAAGAGACAGAAAGCATTAACATACAGATATAGCACGTTTAGAAGACAAGCTCCCAAAAGAAACAGAGAGAAATGAGGAGGAAACCTACGATGACAAATACGACGAAGGCACCTGGAGAGACAAAAGTTGGCTTTATCGGTACAGGCGTGATGGGCAAAAGCATGGCAGGTCACATCCAGCAGGCAGGCTACCCGCTGCATGTCTATACGCGCACGGCCGCCAAAGCGGAAGCGTTGGTGAAAGAAGGTGCCGTATGGCATGACACACCAGGCAAACTGGCAGCCGAGTGTGATGTCATCATCACGATGGTGGGGTATCCGAAGGATGTCGAGGAGATTTATCTCGGTGAAGATGGTCTCGTGGCGAACGCCAAACCAGGATCTTACTTGATTGATATGACCACATCCAGTCCGCTGCTGGCTGCACGTATCTATGAAGCCGCTGAAGCCAAAGGACTGCATGCATTGGATGCACCTGTATCCGGTGGAGATATCGGAGCACGGGATGGCAAGCTGTCCATCATGGTCGGCGGTAGTACGGAGGCATTTGAAGCGGTTCGTCCGTTGTTCGAGCAGATGGGCACCAATATTGTGCTGCAAGGCAAGGCGGGAGCAGGACAGCATACCAAAATGTGCAACCAGATCGCCATTGCTTCAGGCATGATGGGTGTATGCGAGGCACTTGCCTATGCCAAGACATCCGGTCTGGACGCGGAGAATGTGCTGAAGAGCATCGCTACCGGTGCAGCCGGAAGCTGGTCGCTTAGCAATCTTGGTCCACGTATGATCGCAGGCGATTATGAGCCCGGATTCTATGTGAAACATTTTATCAAAGACATGGGTATCGCTCTCGAATCTGCCCAAGCCATGGGCATGAAGACGCCAGGACTGGCGCTGGCCGAATCCTTATATCAGGAAATCTCAAGGAACGGTCTGGATGAGAAGGGTACACAGGTGCTTTACACATACTATTTACAGGCTTAATCGCCACAACCAACCAGACCAGCAGCGTGTTCTTTTTCTTCAATAAGAAAGGAATGCGCTGTTTTTTTAAAATCTCCCCTCTTCTATGCGTCTAAAGTCACAGTATTGGTTAAAGAATCGTATATACTTTAGTTAAGTGTGGAATTTTGGTTCTCTTCCCTTTATTTTTGCCCCTCTTTATCCGACATAAGTAATAGAAGTATACATAATGGATGTGCAAGGACGTATCTCAACCCCTTAACGGTCACCTGTAACTCACACTATATAGAACGGAGCTTGCCCATGTTTAAAAAGATCCTGTCTCTGTTCAAGACACAACCAGAGCTTGCCAACCAGATTACAGCTTCCGCTCCACCTATGCCGACATCCGGACCTGCGCCTACACGCCTGGTTCGCAGTCGGCGCAAATCCAAATCGCAAGAGGAGTGGACCCGTCAGCCGGAGGAGCCGAGTACTGCCCAGCAGCTGCATGGTCTTCCTGGTGAATACAAAGTTCTAAATGACTTGCTCGTTGCCAATACCAAGTCCCGCTCGGGTTATTCATCGATTGATCATGTCGTCATTGGTCCCCGGGGTATCTTTGTCATTGAGACACGAAACCTGACGACAGGTGAGATTCGCGGCGGCCGAAGAGAGGCTAACTGGACCGTCAGCAGCAGCCGAATCAAGATGTATAACCCACTGATGCAGCACCGAGGGCATGTTGAGGCTATTCAGGCACACCTTGGCGATTATAAACGAGTTCGACTGATCTCCATGGTGACCTTCACCAATCGCTGCCGGATCAGCGTTGATCCCGCTGTGCGGTATGTCAATTCAGATGAACTGATTATCTATGATCATGAATTGGTGGAGACCATTCTGCGTAAAACGGAAAGGCTTGAGACCGAGGTTCCCGAAACGTTGTATAAAGAACAGGATGTTCAGGCGATCTACAACTTGTTGTCCGCAGTCAATTCCACTGATCCCCAGATTCGGGCTGATCATATGGAGAAGGCCAAAGGTATCAAATAAGCGGAACCTGAACCTGTTGCATCAATCAAGCGCGACGAATTGGAATTGAATAATTTGTGCTCTTTATTTCGGTCCATCACTTGATGTTAAAGTATGAATGAAATGAAGAGCACTGGATACATATCAACACGGTTATCCTTTCATGGATGACCGTGTAGTTTGTGTTTTGTCCGGGAAATTAGGGAATAGGTGAGGTTACATAAGGATTCAGGCATATTGTCGTATACACCCAGTATTTAACTTATGATAAAATAAAGACCAGATTATATGTTGAAGTACCCATGTAATCCGAAAGGGTACTTATGGAATAAATAGGCTGTACATGCATTAAAGTAGAGGTTAATGCAATTCAGGTAACGTAAGATAAGGGGAAGATTATACAATGAGATGGAATCATAGAATCAAAATGTTTACGGCCATTTTCAGCTTGGCTGCAATACTGACTGCATGTGGCGGAGGGGCAAAGGACGCAACAACGAATCAACCTGCTCAGGAAGCGGGTACAGCGAGCAATACTTTGGACACGTCCAAGACCGGAACAACGGCAGCAGATAGCGGTGACAAGGATTCCACCGACACAACGACTGCGGATGCAAATGACTCTGCATCTGAAGAGGGCAAGATTGGTTTGGATTCTACACTGGAGGAATTGAAGCAGAAGTATGCCGACAAGCTTGGCTATATTCGTGTCCCGCTTAATGACCATCCAGTTCGCAGGGTAAGTGAAGAAGGATCCAAAAATATTAACATTGCCAATTACAGTGATGCGGTAGTGGGTATGAACACAGGCATTCCGATTCATTCCGATTCACAGCGTTTGATCGATGATGCCTTTCCTTTTTTCACAACCGTTCAGGTGCCAGACGTCTCCTATATTACGTGGGAAGAAGCAACCAACCTGGAGCGTGCCATGGTCAAAACGTTGTTTATCTCTCGTGAAGGTCTGCTCATCACCGAAGATGCAATGAATAATAAGGACTACAGCAGTAAATCATTTCAGGATTCCATGGACTTCTTTGAGGTAACAGCCAAATTTGAATCCATGGCACCGGTAGCGCAGCATCCATATGACATCACATTAAGCCAACTCTACGACAAAGCGCGGGATTCGTGGGGAAGGCTGGCTGCAATAGATCCTTCTCAAGACGAGGCGGCATTTGCAGAGATGTATAAGACGGCTCGAACAGACGCAAATAACGCAATGGGGCTCCTGAACATTTTGCTATCCACCAATGAAGAAGAGCGTATGGAAGAGACGTACGGGAAATAGATAGGAACTCTGACTACCATAAATGTGGGGTCAGGGTTTTTCTGTTTTTTTGGATGGGGGTATGATATCTTTTTTTAGAAAGAGCTGGTGTGGGACAAGGGTGAGGTGCGCAGGGCAATGAGGTGGTTTCATTTATGTAAACGCTTTAAATTCAGAACGAAACTGATTTTGTTTTTGTCGGCGGCGACCGTTTTGATATCAGGCATCACGGGGTTGATCACTTATCGCATACATATCTCGCTTTTTAATGAGGAAGTTAGTCGCCAGTATAGTCTTACCGCAGAACAGGTACTTGCAAGACTCGACTCCAGAGTCCACGACATGTATAAAGTGACCGACTACATTACGCTGAACCCCTCCGTGAAAAATGCAATCAGGACACAGGCTGCGGGCATTTCTTCCTATGATCAGATGAAGCTGGAGGATGAACTGGATGACCAGTTGTACCAGGTGCGTCTTGATGCACCCGAGATCATGGGAATCCGAATTTATGATTTTAAAGGAAATATATTTAATCTCGGCACATTTGCCAGCTCGTTTCAACAGATGGACCCTTCATATTTGGCTAAGATGGTCCATAAGCTGGAAGGGACGGGAGGAGAGTATGTATGGAACCGTCTGGAAGCAGAGGCTTTCCTTCAGGAGGAAAAATCGAACTGGATTCTGGCAGGGCGTTTAATGCGATCGGTTGATCTGGAGACCTATGGAGTCATGTTAATCCTTTTTAATACTTCCCTGTTTGAATCCTATCTGAAGGACCTGCGTCTTAATGAGGATATTGCCGCGTATTTATTGGATGCAGATGGGAAACAGGTATATGCGTTCCATAATCAGGACGCAGATCCACCACCGCTTACTCAGCTGAGCATGGGGGCAACCGAGATTAGGGACGAGCAGGGGACTACCCATTTGTATACGAAACAAACGTCGGACAAGACCAGATTTACATTGATCAGCAAAGTTTCGCTGGCACAAATTCAAAACAAGGGCAAGATCATCGTAAAAGTTGCCGTATTCTCTGCGGTAGCCAGCGTTCTGTGTTCCTGGATCATTATTACCATCATCAGCCGCAGGCTGCTGCGTCCGCTGGCCAGTCTGGTGAACGCAATGAAAAGGGTGCGGGACGGACGATTTGATACACGCGTTCCGATTCAGACACAGGATGAGCTGGGTTTCATCGGAGAACGCTTCAACGCCATGGCATCACGGATCGATACGTTGATTCATGAAGTGTATGAGCGTGAATTAAGTGAAAAACAAGCCGAACTCAAGGCTATTCAGGCACAGCTGAATCCGCATTTTCTGTATAATACGTTAAGCATGTTTTTCTGGAAATTCTATATGCTTGGAGATGAGAAGTCGGCGCGTCTGGTCACGGCCTTGTCCGAGATGTTGCAATATACACTGGAACCGGTTCAGCGGTTGACCACGCTGCAGGATGAGATGACCCAGATTGACCATTACTTGCAGATTCAGCAGGCCCGGTATCAGGAAGCATTGTCAATTGAAGTTTCCGTTCCTTCTGAATTGCTTCGTTGCCGGGTTATTCGGCTGCTTCTGCAACCCATCGTGGAGAATGTTTTTGTACATGCCTTTGCGAACAAAAGAGACAATCGCCGTCTGGAGATTCGTGGATTTTGTAACGGAGGAGATGATGCAGAACCGGACATGCTCATCCTGGAGATAACAGATAACGGATGCGGGATGGACCCGTCCATGATGGATCGTATTTTTGCTCCCATGGCACACGCCGATGAGGAACGCCAACACATTGGCATGCGAAGTGTGCTCAGACGAATCGAGCTGATTCATGGTGAGCCTTATGGTGTTCAGATCGAATCTACTGCTGGGCTGGGCACGTTAGTAAGGCTTCGGTTGCCATATCAGGTGGAATAGGTTGCTGGACGTAAACAGATAAAATGCTGAGAGGAGAACATTCATTGAATGGACGAATGCTGGTAGTCGATGATGAAGCGATGTTTCGGCAAGGGTTGATACATCTGGTTCGCAACAATCCGCTCGGTTGGGAAGTGGTTGGAGAAGCGGCCGACGGAGAAGAAGCGCTACAGGCCGTGGGCAGCTGTACACCGGATCTGATCATAACGGATATCAACATGCCGGTGATGGACGGCTTGGATCTGGCGGAACAGATCCATGATAGCGGTCAGGACATTATGATCATTATTTTGACTGGCTACCGGGAGTTCGAGTATGCACAGCGCGCCATCCGTTATGGCGCCATGGAGTTTCTGCTGAAGCCTTTCTCTCTCGATGATGCCTGTCGTGTTCTGCGCAAAGCGCATGAGCGATACCGCCAGCGACAATCCGATAACCGGATCAGGGAACAGTACAGTCAGGCAGATCGTTTGGAGAGGTTGCGAGAGGAACTGGCCTCGCTATTGTTGAATCATCAAGTCCCACAGATGGAAGCGCGGATTGAGGAGTTGTTCAGCAAAGCCTCACGGATGCCTTTACCCGAATGCAAAGCCGAGATTCAGATGCTCATGAAGGTGATGACCGATCTGCTTGTACAGCAGTTGCGTATACAGGAGTCTGCGGGGGCTGACAAGTTCGGCCCTGATCCGTTGTTATGGATTCATACGGTTCAGGAAGTGATGGCTTGGGCACGCTGCAAAAGTAAAGAATGGCTTGTTATGTTGGTGCGACTTATGCAGGAACAGCAGGATCATGTGGTCCCACGGGTCCTTCAGTATATCGAGATGAACTATTCCACCAACTGCACACTACAGGCCGCCGCCGCATATGTTCATGTGACCCCCAACTATCTCAGTCACCTGTTCAAAAAAGAAATCGGTCATGGTTTCAGCCAATACGTCAGCAAGCGTAGAGTGGAGAAAGCGAAGCTGCTGCTGCGCAGCACCCGGCAGAGCATGGCGGACATTGCCGAACAGACCGGGTTCGATAACTCCAGTTATTTTACAACCGTGTTCAAACAGATCACCGGTCTGTCGCCCCGTGAATTTCGCAAGCAGCCGAGCCTTGAGAGCAACGGATAGAAGTGGGTGGAATCAGTCATCTTTTGTCTAAGCCAACCATGATCAAGATGGTCCTAACACCATGCTCGCTATCATCACAGCCCCACGATGTGGGGTTATTTTGCGTAGAAATTTAAAAAAGGATCGTTGAATATCGAATGTTTACGCTTACATTATTATCTAAAATACAACTATAGACATCAGCAGCAGAGAGGAGTGGTGAATATGAAGGGAGAACTGGCCGTCAGGCCGCCAGGGCTGGAACCATCTGACAATGAAGTAATGCAGAGAATTCGACAGCAGCGGCTTCGCCGTTTCAAAACCAATATTCCGTTAATTTTGATGTTTCTGCCGGTGATCCTTTTTTATCTTACCTTCCGTTATGCACCGATCGGAGGGCTGGTCATCGCCTTCAAGGATTACAACTTCTATGACGGACTCTGGAACAGTCCATGGGTGGGCTTGGATCATTTTCATACCCTATTCAGCGATCCACGTACCGTGGAGATTATCCGTAACACCCTGTTCCTCAGTCTGTTGAGCATCATCGTAGGTTTTCCCATTCCGATTATTCTGGCGATCATGCTGAACGAAGTGAGAAACATGGCATTTAAGCGGACCGTGCAGACCGTGGTGTATATGCCCCACTTCTTCTCATGGGTCATCATTGCGATGATGATTATGACCGTATTTTCACTGGAGAACGGAATTGTGAACCGATGGGTGGAAGCCTGGACGGGAGAGCCGTATCCGTTTATGTATAACAAAGGCTCCTGGATCGCCGTATTTGTCGGGTCAGGTATCTGGAAGGACATGGGTTTTAACGCCATTATTTTTCTGGCAGCACTAACGACCATCGATCCTAGCCAGTACGAAGCTGCACAGATGGATGGGGCGAGCAAGCTGCGGCAGATCTGGCATGTCACCCTTCCGGGCATCCGCTCCACCATTATTTTGCTGCTTATTCTGTCGATGGGGCGCGTAATGGAAGTAGGATTCGACCAGGTGTATATGCTTCAGAACTCCAATGTGAACGAGATAGCCGATGTAATCAGTACGTATATTTATCGCGCAGGCCTTCAGGGAGCACAGTTCAGCCTGACGACGGCCATGGGATTATTCGAATCGCTGGTCGCATTCATTCTCATTTACTGTGCCAACTATATCGCGCGTCGATTTAACGAAGGTTTGTGGTAGGAAGGGGGAGCAGCGTGAGAAGAACTCGCGGAGAACAAGTCTTTTATATGATCAATTATGTATTGTTAACATTGGTCGCCATCAGCTGTATCCTGCCTCTCCTGAATATTGTGGCCTTGTCATTAAGTGATGCGAGAGCCGTAGTATCCGGTAAAGTGGGGCTATGGCCGGTCGACTTCACCTGGTTTTCCTATCATAGTTTATTGACCGGGACGCCGATCCTGAATGCGTTCTGGAACAGTGTAGAGATTACATTAATCGGCACAGGGCTCAGTATGGCTGTTACGATTATGGCAGCGTATCCGCTGTCGCGCAGGCATTTTTATCACCGCAGATTTTTTACGATGGCGATGGTGTTCACGATGATTTTCAATGGTGGATTGATTCCGACCTATCTGGTGGTGCAGAACCTTGGACTGGTGAACAGCTATGGTGCACTCTGGCTGCCGGGTCTGGTGAGTACGTACAACATGCTGATCATGAGATCCTATTTCGAAAATCTGCCGGGGGAAGTGGACGAAGCTGCACGCATCGATGGCTGCGGAGAACTCGGTCTTTTGTTCCGAATCGTGCTGCCGCTCTCCAAACCACTGCTGGCGACCATTGCTCTGTTCTACGGTGTAGGGTACTGGAATTCATTCATGAGTGTGATGATTTATATCAACGATACCTCCAAATACAACATGACCGTGCTGGTTCAGAATATGATCATGTCCAATCTGAATGTGCAGGATTTTACCGATCCAACAATGATTTCGAACCTGACGCCAGAGGGCATCCGGGCAGCGGCCGTGATCGTAATGGTTATTCCCATTTTGGCAGTATATCCGTTCTTGCAGAAATACTTTGTTAAAGGAGTTATGCTGGGTTCCATCAAAGGGTAGCGCAGGCTGCAATCCATTCGCTTGTTTCGTTTCATATTATATAAGAAAGTGGGTCTGATCTTATGGTGATGTCCATCAAGGCATGGGTGAAGTCCGGTCTCGTTCTGGGCCTGATCGGCGGAATACTGGCGGGATGTTCGGGAGAAGGCGGAAGTGAGCAGGCTGAAGGAGAAGGCGGGCGCGGCAACATAACGTCGACGATCTATGATCGGGGCGCCGTACCAAGCGGCATGGGCACGATTGAGGATAACATGTGGTCCAAGTGGATCAATGAGAATGGCCCGGCTAACGTCAAATATACGGCGGTTCCCCGCTGGGAATCCCAATCCAAATTAAACGTGTTGTTCGCCTCAGGCAGTGCACCGGATGTTATTTTTGAATTTGGGACGCCTATTCGCAATACGTTATTTAATCAAAAACAATTAATGCCTCTGGATGATCTGATCGAGAATTCCAGTGTGGAGTATAAAGCGCTGATGGAGAAGTATCCACAGTTAAAGAAGGCTGGGATCAAGAGTGACGGAAAGTTATATGAGGTTGGCCGGATGAATGAGGTATTTCCGCTGACCAGTTTCTTTATCCGTGAAGATTGGCTGGAAAAGCTGAATCTGGAAGTGCCGACGAACGAAGCAGAGATGCTGGCGGTCGCCAAGGCTTTTACAGAGAATGACCCGGATGGGAACGGCGCAAACGATACATATGGGATCGGAGGTTTGCAGTTCGGGGACACTGCTGGACTATTTCGCTACATGTACAATGCCAATTGGGTTAACGTGGAGGACGGGGAGATCGTCGTTGGCCCTAATCACATGAAGGAAGCGACGTCGTTTAAGCGAGCATTGTTTGAGGCGGGAGTAGTAGACAAGGATTTTCTGACAGATAAGGACGGAGCGAAGTCCAAGCAGGATTTCCTGAACGGGAAAATCGGCATGTATGCGGCCATGACATCCGATTATACGGGATTTGCGGCCAAGGAGCTCGATACGCTCATGCAAAATGTACCTGATGCCAAGCTGAAAGTCATTGCTCTGCCTTCCACATCGGTGGGTCAATATACCATGGTATGGAATAACCCGGTACAGATGACGGCTGTTGTGAATGCCCGTGCCAAAAATCCGGAAGCCGTTATTCAATATATCGATTTCCTCACCAAAACAGAATCAGGTCGCACGTTCAAAAACGGATTCGAAGGCACACACTATACATTGAACGAACAGGGCTGCCCGCGCATATCTGACCAGGAAAAGTACAAACAGGAAATTAGCTGGGCCGGAGATTACGCGATGTTGTACAGTCGCCTGGAAGAGGGGAAATGCGGATACACCGAAATGCTGTTCAGTGAGGAGATCCCGTCTCAGAAGGAAGGACTTCGTCTCTTCAAGGAAGCTCGGGAAGTATACATGAACGATCTTCCGGTGGGCGAAGGCGTTACCCATTCGGAACATATGCCCCAGCTGCCCAAAGAGCTTCAGGTGAAGCTTACCAATGTGACGACAGCCATTAATGATATTTTCACACGTTCCATTATTAGCGGCAGTAAGTACACGGTTGAGCAGGCTGCTGCAGAAGCGGAGCAAAAGTGGGAGCAGGGTGGTGGCCCGGAGATCGAAGCGTGGTACAAAGACTGGTGGAGCAAGGAAAAGGACAATGTCCTTGTCTGGGACGACTTCTATGAAATCTATGAACAGCAGCAGGCTGACTTTAAGAAGTAGAGTGACTTAAGTGACGTTCCAACACGGTGTGAAAATCATTGTCATAGATAGAAAATTAAAGGGGTGGTCTCAAAAGCTCTAAAAAACATATCGATTGGGAGCAATAACACTGATATGTTCAAACGGGACGAAGCAGAGGTCTATTCTGTTTCGTCTCGTTTGCGTTTTTCCGTGATCTGGCTTTCATGAGTAGATTGTGGGCAAGGCCAAGCCACCCAAGATTTCGACATAATTAGTATCACAGCTATGTTAAGTTGTCTAGGTCTGTTTGTTAAAATTTATTGACAATTTGGATTTGATGTTGTTTCATATGATTAAACTATGTTGAATGACGCTTAGTTAGGAGATCAATGAAATGGAACTGGGAAGCAAAATCCGAAAGCTTCGAAAGGAACAAAACCGTAGTCAAGATGACATCGCAAAGGTTTGCGGATTTACCAAAAGCTTGTTGTCCAAAATCGAAAACGGGAAGACGGTTCCTCCCATCGGTACGCTGATCAAGATTGCCGAAACGCTTGGAACCAAAATTTCCATTTTGCTGGACGATAACGATTTTAACGGAACGGTGTACACGCCAAAAGCCAGGAGCATGGAAAAAATGGTCCAGACGGATCGAGGGTATCTGTTTTCCGCCATAGCGGCCGAACGGCCGGAAAAACTGATGCAGCCGTTTTACTTTGTTGCACAGAAAGGCAAAACGGGCAAAAGAACGATTTCCCATGTCGGGCAGGAATTTATCTATGTCCTCGAAGGCACAATGATTTATTACGTAGGGAAGGAAGAGTACACTTTAAATGCCGGTGACAGCTTGTATTTCGATTCGGTGGAAAACCATAAATACATGCTGGTGACCGATGAAGTCAAGTATTTGTCGGTATTCTGCTCCGACACGAATGGTTAGGAGAGGGGATGAAATATGTTAAACATTTTGGTTGTGGATGACGAACCGAAGCACAGAAGAGGACTGTCCCGAATGCTGAAGGCTCTGAAACCGGAGTATAACATTTTTCATGCCAGAGATGGGGAGGAGGCTTTGCAAAATTTGAATGTTCAT
This sequence comes from Paenibacillus sp. NPDC056933, assembly GCF_042674385.1. Lineage (NCBI taxonomy): Bacteria > Bacillati > Bacillota > Bacilli > Caryophanales > Paenibacillaceae > Paenibacillus > Paenibacillus sp. NPDC056933. Next base: position 191,623 of record NZ_JBHUQN010000001.1, read on the forward strand.
CCGATGGATCTGGTGTTCACGGACATTCAGATGCCGGTTATGGACGGCCTGGAATTAATGGAACAATTGACCCGCCGCGGAGGAAATGAAAGCGTTGTCATACTGAGTGCTTATTCGGATTTTGTTTATGCCCAGCGTGCGCTCCAGTTAGGCGCCAGCGATTATTTGCTAAAACCGGTGGAAGAACAGAACATCCTGCCGCTGCTTGCAAAAGCGGAGCGTAAAGCCAGCACTGCCCGTCTTGCATGCATAGAATCTGCACTTTCCGAACTGTTGGAAGGATGTCCGTCCAATCAAGATTATCGATTATTGGAGAGCGCATTCCCGGAATTTAAGCAAGGGATCGTTCTGACCGCTGTTTTTGGCATGGCGAAGGACCATCAATTTCTGCTCAGCAGCCTCCAAGACCGGCTGCTCAACATGATGGAGAAATCCGGATTCTCCTGCGCTTTTTGCATGAAGGAACAAATGCTCACCGCCTTGATTATGAACTCCGAGTCTTCCTCCATGGTGACTGCCGGCTTTGAAGACAAGATGCAAGAGGTCATTCAACACTTCCTACGGGCATACGGGGCGGAATTAACGCTTGGCCTTGGACGTTATTTTGCCGAATGGCAAGAAGCCAGGCAAGCTTACCAGCAGGCGTGCCATGCGCTCAAAGCCAGGTTTTATAAAGGCGGAGGGGCGCTGTATGGAGCCGAGCAGATGAATAATGGAGACCGGCCTGCCGTCGTGAAGCTTGAAGTAAACGGGCTGACCCGAGCGGTCCTGTCCGGAAACAAGCCGGAAATTGAAGCCTGTCTGGATTCGGCTGTTTGCCAGGATTCCGGGAACGGCTTTCCCGAGCCAGAAAAATTGAAATACTTTCTCGCCGCCTCGATCGATCAAGTTATCTCCCTTTTAATGGAAAAAGGGCTTGCGCCCTTACATAGCACTGCCTATGAGGAAGCTTTGCTTCACTGTCATACCGTTGATGAACTAAAAGAGGCGGCCCGGGAGTGGCTCTTCGAGCTGACGGATCGTCTGGATCAACGGCGGCAGTGCAAAGCCGAGTCCATTATCGACAGCTGCAAAGCCTATATTGATACGCACTATGGCGATGGCGATTTGTCATTGAGCACGCTGGCAACGAAATTTCATTTTAATCCCTCGTATTTTTGCATGTTGTTCAAAACACATTCCCACATGACCGTCCATCAGTACATCGCCCACACCAGAATGAGGGCGGCTGCTGGCCTGCTGCTGCAGACCTCCCAGAAGGTTTACCAAATTGCCGAGAGCGTAGGATATAAGGACGCAAAGTACTTCATTCGTCTGTTTCGCAAGGAGTTTGGCACAAGCCCCGAAGAATATCGCCATTTATCCGCTACTCTCTAAAAGGAAGGGATGTCATTTGAGAGGACGTTGTCTATTGCCGCGTTTTAAGGATCTCAGCTACAGGTTCAAGCTTTTCCTGACCTATGCACTCATCGTTTCGCTCCCCCTCAGCATCCTGAGCTGGATGTATTTTCATTCAAGCCGGGAATTTGTCTCCGAATTTGCAAGGAAAAATCTGTATTCCATCGTAAAGCAAAATAATGAAATCATGGACGCCGAGCTCGCGCAGGTGGAAGAAAGCAGCCTGGCCATCATCGCGGATCAAACGTTGTATGAGCAGTATCTGCATGCAAACCCTGCAGATGAATACAGTATGATCTCGATGGAGAAAAAGGTTAGCCGGACGTTAAACACGTATTTTACGGACTTGGGGCAGATATATTCCATACATCTCATTACCAGTTATTCCAATATTGGCCCAACGGGCGCCTCCGCATTTATTCCGTATAGTAATTTCAACCAAACAGCATTGTACCGGGCTGCTTTACAGGGGGAAGGGGCTATGGAGTGGGTGCCGACCTTCTCGTTTGATCAGATGTTTAAGCAGGATATCCGCCGCTCCAAGCCTCCCGAATATGTTCGCCTGCTGGCGGGTGCCCGCTTGCTGAAGCTGTTCAATATCAATAACGGCGAAGTCGTCGAACTGCAGGGCAAGGCCGAGCTTCCCGTGCTGGCCGTTGTTTATCGGCCGGAAATCTATCATTCCCGCTTCGCCGACACGCTCCCTTCCGCCGGAGCTTCTTTTTTTGTGGTCAGCCCGGACGGACAGCCTGTGGCGGGCACGTCCATGGAGCATGGAATGGCAGGCATCGATCTCGCTTGGCTGGATGAAATGACGGAGATGAAAAGTGGCACCTTGACGGTGATGCAGGATGGAAAGCCGCTCATCGTTTGTTTTGATACGTCTAAGGTGACGGGATGGATCTCGGGTGTCACCATCTCGCCAGAAGCGATGGTAGCGGCTTTTTTGCCAGAGATCAAATCTTATACCTTCTATTTGGCCATTATTCTCCTGTTTATTTCGCTCCTGCTCGCGTATGTTTTTGCCAATTCCATTACCAGGCCCATTCATCAGCTACTCCAGGCAATCAAAAAAACGAGCGAAGGTGAATTCGACACGCGAATACCCGTGGAATCCTACAACGAAATGGGGCTGTTAATCCACAAATTTAATCAAATGAATGTCAAAATCAACAATTTGATTGAAGAGAATTACAAAGTCAAGCTGCGGGAAAAAGAAACAAAGATCATGTCGCTGAACATTCAATTGAATCCCCACTTTATGTACAACACGCTGAATATCATGAATTGGACGGCGCTTGAAAACGACCAAAAAGAGTTGAGCCGCATGATTGTCAGCTTGTCCTCCATGTTGCAGTACACCTCCGAGAACAGCCAGGACATCGGCGATTTGGCCCAGGACCTGAACTGGCTGAAACATTATATTTACATTACCAATCAGCGTTTCGAAGATCGGTTTACCGTCAACTATTGCCTTGCCCCTGAACTGTATGCATACCAAGTTCCCAAGCTGTTCCTGCAACCGTTTATCGAAAACGCGATTGTTCACGCATTTTCCCGTTTGCACAGCGGGGGAAGGATCACCATCCGGGGATGGATGGCTGACGGTGAGCGTTTTTTTACAGTGGAGGATAACGGCACGGGTATCGCTCCAGACAAATTAGAAGAGCTTGCAAAACTTGAAGGCGAGTCGATCGGTATCCGGAATGTGGACAAAAGAATCAAACTCATCTATGGAGACGGCTATGGCGTCACTCTGACTTCAGTTGAAGGACAGGGCACAACGGTAACAATCAACCTTCCTGTATCAAACGTGTGAAAATACTCCACCAATACAAATATGTTGGAATTTTATTCGGAACGGCTTTTTTTTACAATAAATATACAAACCATCAGCCAATGAATGGAGGTTTCGTAGATGAACAAAGCCAAACGTGTCGCAGGAGTGGTCTTATCGTCTGTTCTGACGATCAGCTTGTTGCTGACGGGATGCTCGGACAGCGGAGGAGGTCCCGAAGCCCAAGGTGGCAAGAACGGCCAAAAGGAGCCGGTCACGCTTAAATTTTCCTTCTGGGGAGACACCATTGAAAAGAAAACGGTTACAGAAGCGCTTGAGCGCTTTGAGCAGGAAACCGGCATCCAGGTAGAGCCGATGCATGTTCCAGCGGATTATTTGACCAAAATGACAACGATGGTCGCAGGGAACGTTGCGCCGGATCTCGGTTATTTGTCATCGGGGGCCGCTCTGAGCTGGGGACGTGACGGGAAACTGCTAAACCTCACACCGTTTATGGAGAACGACCCTGATTTTAAAAAGGAGGATTATCTGGACCAGATATGGTATGAAATCGAACCTGGCAACATCATCGGGATGAGTACCGCCGTCGAAGGTTATGGTCTTATGTACAACAAGGATTTGCTGCTGGAAGCTGGGGTCGAGCTGCCTCCAACGGATGCGAACAAAGCATGGGATTGGGACACGTTTGTGGAGTACGCCAAAAAATTAACGCTGGACGATCAAGGAAGAAATGCGTTGGATCCGAATTTTAACCCGGATAAAATCAGACAGTTTGGCCTTCAGTACGATCCGTATAACATGATGGCGGCGGTAGTCTCCAATGGTGGCAACTTCCTGACCGAAGACGGCACAGGCTTCGGGCTTGCCCGGCCGGAAGCGATCGAAGCGATTCAAAAGCTTGCAGATCTGATGTATGTGCATCATGTTTCCCCTACTCCGCTGCAGACCAAAAACATGCCGGACACGGCGCTTCAGACCAAAAAAGTCGCCATGACGGTATCCGGCAACTGGGCGCTTCAAGCCTTTGCGGAACAGGATTTTAATCTTGGCGTCGGGGTCCTGCCAAAGCTGAAGGAAAGCAACACGCTGCTGGACGGCGCGCCAACGGTCATTTTCAAATCAACCAAACATCCTGAAGAAGCTTGGCTGCTGTACAAATATATGACGGACCCTGAATCGGTGCTGCCGCTGATCGAGGGCGGATTATGGATGCCGCTGAAGAAAGAGTGGTACACGAATCCCGAGCTGATCAACAAATGGGCAGCAGGGAACAAAGCGCATCCGGAAGGCTACACGGAAGCCTTTATGAAACAAACCATTGAAAACGGATTCCGCACTCCCGGTTTTGAAGTGAAGAATCTCGACAAGATCAACGCGCTCGTCACGCCCGCACTCGATTTGGTGTGGACGGGCAAACAAAAAGCGGAAGAGGCGCTAAAAGGCGTGGAGCCCAAAGTACTGCCGCTTATTGAGGGATATTACGGAAGGTGATCCTTTTCCGGCGGCAGCAGCAAACCGCGTTCTGTTCATGACTTGAAGGATATTCATTGAAGATAGGGGGGATTCATATTCAACATAAACGCCGAATCGCAATGGCGGGCATTCTGTTTGCCCTACCCAGCATTTTGGGACTGATGTTGTTTGTCATGCTGCCGATGCTTGCCAGTTTGCTGCTCAGCTTTACGGATTACCGGATTGTCAACACGCCTAAATTTATCGGACTCGCCAATTATATTCGGCTCTTTGACGGAACGGACCCCTATTTCTACAACTCGTTATGGGTCACCTTGAAATACGTGATTCTCCGTGTTCCGCTGGGCCTTGTGTTCTCTTTTATGGCTGCGTTTTTGCTGAACATGCAATTCATTCGCGGCAAATCCGTCTTTCGCACGATCTTTTACTTGCCGTCTATTGTGCCTGCTGTCGCCTCTTCCATGATCTGGCTCTGGTTGTTCAGTCCCGATCTGGGATTGTTCAACAGCTTTCTTGAAGCGTTGAATCTGCCCACGCTCAACTGGCTGTATTCCGAACAAACGGTGGTGCCTTCGATTGTGCTGATGAGTCTTTGGGGGATGGGCAGCACGATCATCATCTTCCTGGCGGGCTTGCAAGGGGTGCCGCGATCCTTGTATGAGGCGGCCACTGTGGATGGTGCCGGCGCCCTCCGGAAATTCCAGCATATTACGATTCCGATGATGACGCCAATTATCTTCTTTAATTTGATCATGGGGTCAATCGGAGCCTTTCAGGTGTTTACTGAGGCGCTGATTATGACGCAGGGAGGTCCCAATAACGCCAGCCTGTTTTATAACTACTATATTTACCGGCAGGCCTTTCAGTTTGGCGAAATGGGGCAAGCCTCCGCCATTGCGTGGATTCTTTTTATCATCATCCTTTTGGTTACGGTTATATTCTTCCGCACATCGAAGTCCTGGGTATTCTATGAAAGCGAGGTGTAGCTCCCTGTGAAGAAAAGCCGCCGTATTCAGCAAATTATCGTGTATTTGTTCCTCATTGGGGGAGCTGCCTTCTGTTTACTCCCGCTGTTTTGGCTGGTACGCAGTTCGATGATGAATTCGCTGCAAATTTTTGAGATGCCTCCGAAGTGGATTCCTTCGCCGTTTCGGCTGCAAAACTATGTGGAGGCACTGACCACCATCGACTTTTTCCAGTTTTTCCGCAACACCTTGTTCATTACCGTCAGCTGTCTGTTTGGAGCACTCTTTAGCAGCTCGATTGGAGCCTACAGCTATGCCAGACTAGAATGGCCGGGAAGGCGGCTCTTCTTCGGCTTGCTGCTGGCCAGCATGATGCTTCCCAGCGCCGTCACCTTGATTCCCACTTTTATCGGCTGGAGGTTTGCCGATCTGATCAATACGTATTTTCCGCTGATTCTGCCGGTATGGTTGGGCTCTGCCTTCGATATCTTTTTGCTCCGGCAGTTTTATTCCACGATACCGAAAGACATGGATGAAGCCGCATATGTGGATGGGGCAGGCCCGTGGACCATTTTCACCCGGATCATCATTCCTTTGTCCAAACCGCCACTCATCGTGATTGGATTGTTTTCCTTTATGAATTCCTGGAACGACTTCATGGGACCGCTGGTGTACTTGAATGAGGAGAGAAAGTTCACGCTGGCACTAGGCCTGCAGATGTTCCAGTCGCTTCACAGTGCGCAGTGGCACCTTCTGATGGCGGCCTCGACCGTGGTCATTTTACCGGTCATCGTGGTTTTTTTCATAGGCCAGCGTTATTTTATCGAAGGGATTACGTTGACCGGAATGAAAGGGTAACTCGGGCGTAGGCATAGCCATAATTCAACATTATTGAATATAATTCAATTCAGTTTCGTAACATGCTGTAAAGGCAGCAATTTCGGCTTTGTCACAATACGGAGGGAGCGTAAAAAATATGGAAGCTCAGCGACTCAGCAAGGTAAGGGAAGAGATCGAGCAGCAGGAAATGGATGCACTGTTGATTTCCAGTCCGTTTAACCGGAGATATGTTACCGGCTTTACGGGAACTGCCGGTTGGGCTGTAATTACTCAGGATCAAGCGTGGCTAGTGACCGATTTTCGTTATGTCAGCCAAGCGGGGCAGCAAGCCAAGGCATTTGAAGTGGTGCAGCATGGGGGTCAGCCGCTTGAGCTGATCCACGAAAAACTGGGCGCCGCCGGCGTCAAGAAAATGGGATTTGAAAAACATCATGTTCCCTTTGCCGACTATGAAACGTACGAGCGCACGTTTGCCGGCATCGAACTAACGCCAATTGGGAACGTCATCGAAAAGCTGCGAGGCATTAAGGATGAGGGGGAGCAGCACTGTATTCGGAAAGCAATCGAAATTACGGAAAAGGCCTTTGCGTTTATTCTGGGTGTAATGAAGCCTGGCGTTACCGAAAGGGAGGTGGCGGCGGAGCTGGAATATTTCATGCGCAAAAACGGCGCGGTGTCGTCGGCGTATCCGATCATCGTCGCTTCCGGCGCGCGCTCGGCACTTCCGCACGGATTAGCCAGCGACAAGCCACTCGGAATGGATGAATTCGTGACCATGGATTTTGGCGCGAATTACGAAGGATACTGTTCCGATTTGACGCGCACGGTTTTTATCGGCAAACCGACCGAACGCCATCGGGAGATTTACCAGATCGTGCTGGAAGCGAACCAATCCGTCCTGGAGGGGCTGAAACCGGGAATGACCGGGAAGGAGGGTGACTCGTTGGCCAGGGAATATATTTCCGGCCGCGGGTATGGGGATTATTTCGGTCATGGTCTCGGCCACGCCTTCGGTTTGGAGATTCACGAGCCCATGCGGTTTTCCCAACAAACGGAGGATAAGCTGGAGCCCGGCATGATTATGACGGTTGAACCCGGCATTTACCTGCCTGATTTTGGGGGCGTCCGCATCGAAGACAACATTCTGGTTACCGATACGGGCATCGAGGTGCTGACAACATCGAATAAAGAACTGATTGTGCTGTAAGAGGGGAGGCAAGGGATCGATTCATGAATGCTGAATCTGCGGAGGTTGTTGTTATCGGCGGCGGGATTATCGGCATGTCCATCGCTTATTATACGGCGAGGCAAGGTATGGATGTGGTTGTGGTGGAGCGGGGAGAACTCGCCGGAGGGACCTCTTCCAAATGCGACGGCAATATTCTTGCGATTGACAAGGATCCCGGCTTTGACAGCCAGATGTCCTTAAAATCGCAGGAACTGGTGGCGGAATGGGCCCGGGAGCTCGATGAGGAATTTGAGTATCGCGCCCCCGGAAGCATCCTTGTCTGCGAGACGGAAGAGGAGATGCTTGCCGCCGAAAACTGGGTTTTACGCCAGAGGGAGGCCGGCCTTCCGTTCCGCATGCTCGACCAAAAAGATCTGCGCAGCGAATGGCCAGCGCTGGCCGAAGATCTGCTCGGCGGCTTAGAGTGCGCAACGGATTCCACGGTAAATCCGGTGCTGCTCACCTATTCGCTGGCATCCGCCGCTCGCCGGTATGGAGCCAGGCTGCGGGTTCATACATCCGTTACGGCGATTATGCTTGATGCTCAGCGGAGAATCCGCGGGGTAGAGACCACCGGCGGCACGATTCATGCACAGACCGTCATCAATGCTGCCGGGGTATGGTCGAAGCATATTGGACAAATGGTCGGGCTGGATATTCCGATTGAACCCCGCAAAGGGCACATTCTGGTCGCTTCCCGCTGGGAAAGCATCGGGAAGCGAAAGGTGATGGAATTTGGTTACCTGATCAGCAAGTTTGGCGGAAAGCGGAGCGTGGACCCGAAATTTGAACAATACGGGATCGCGCTTGTATTCGAACCGACCGCATCGCAAAATTTTCTGATTGGATCGAGCCGCCAATTTGTAGGGATGGACGCTCGCGTGGACCAGGAGGTCATCCGGCTTATCGCCGAAAGGGCAATTCGCTTTTTCCCTGCCCTGGAACAGATTCCGCTGCTTCGAACCTACGCGGGATTGCGTCCCTGGACACCGGATCATCTGCCGATTGTATCTGCCGTTGATGAAATTCCCGGGTTCTACATCGCGGCCGGACACGAAGGTGATGGCATCAGCCTGGCCGCCGTTACGGGAAAAGTCATTAGCGAAATGCTGAACGGAGCGGAGACCTGTATTCCGGTTGATCCGCTGCGTTATGACCGTTTCCGCCACGAGGCGGGCCGACAGGAGGTAATCTTTTGAGAATATCCAAGCTGGTGAGCACAATCGACACGCACACGGGGGGGAACCCCACCCGGACCGTGACAAGCGGAGCACCCGAGCTGATCGGCCGTACAATGACCGAGAAGATGGTGTACATGTCCGAACATTACGACCATTTCCGCCGGGCTCTAATGCTGGAACCGCGGGGGCATGAAGTGATGTCAGGCTGCATTTTGACCCCGCCGTGCAATAAAAGTGCAGACATCGGGGTTGTCTTTATCGAAAGCGGTGGATACTTGCCGATGTGCGGACACGACACGATCGGCCTATGCACGGCACTGATCGAGGGAGGAATTTACCCCGGGAACAAAGACGTTATCCATTTGGATACGCCAGCAGGAATGGTTAAAGCAAAGCTTACAGTGGAGGACGGGAAGGTAAAGAAGGTTTCGTTCACGAACATCGCTTCTTTTTTATACCAATCGGATGTACGGGTTCGCGTTGAGGGTATTGGCGTCATTTCCGTTGATATTGCGTATGGCGGCAATTTTTACGGGCTTGTGGACGCGCGCCCGCTTCATCTGCCACTCGTTCCCGGACGGGGTTCGGAGATCGTGGAGCTGGCGATCAAGATCCGGGAGGCGATCAATCGCGAAATCGAGGTGGTACATCCCGAAATTTCCGTCATTCGCGGACTCACCCATATTGAGTTTTACAGTGATCCGGTCTCGCCGTCCGCCAACTGTCGGAATACGGTTGTCGTACCCCCTGGCGGCATCGACCGCTCTCCATGCGGCACGGGAACTTCTGCGAAAGTTGCCGTGCTTCACGCCAAGGGGGAGCTAAAAAAAGGGGAGGAGTTCGTGCATGAGAGCATCGTAGGCTCCTTGTTCCAGGCAAAAGTATTGGAAGAAACGACCGTGGGCGGTTTGGCGGCAGTCATTCCCGAAATATCCGGTTCAGCGTGGATTACGGGCTTTCATCAGTTTGTTTATCAGGAGCAGGATCCGTTGAGTCAGGGATTTTTCCTGCTCTAATGAATTTTACCGGAGGGCGGCATTATGGAAACAACGAAGTGGTATGCGGCGCTCGATACGCATTCCTGCGGTCAGCCGCTGCGGATCATCACCGGGGGGGTGCCTCAGATCAATGGCTCCTCTCAGCATGCGAAGTCTTTATTTTTCAAACGGCATTTCGATTCCGTCAGGAAGCTGCTGCTGGCTGAACCGCGAGGGCATCGTGAGATGACGGGAGCGATTGTAACGGCATCGACAACGCCAGAAGCGAGCTTTGGATTGTTATTTCTGAACCAGGAAGGCCTTTCGGCCATCAGCGGCCACGGAATCATCGCGGCCGTTGCGGCATGGGCGTCGACGGGACAGCTATCTGCTTCGGACGCTGCCAACGGCGTTCTGATCGATTGCCCGGCCGGAACAGTCAAGGCATTTGCAGATTTCGACGGGCATGAAGTCCGGTCAGTTTCTTTTTTGAATGTCCCAAGCTTCGTTTATGCCGAGCAGCTTGCGGTGAAGGTTCAAGGCATGGAGGCAAGGGTCGATGTCGCTTTTGGCGGTGAGTTTTATGCTGTGGTCGATATGTCAGCTTTGGGAGACGGGGATGTGTTCAACCTTCCGAAGCTGCGTGAATGGGGCAGGCTGATCCGCGAGGAGGTCGAACGGCGGCTTGAGGTGAAGCATCCGCACCTGGACTGGATATCCGGAATTCACGGCGTCTTTTTTTATCAAAGGGGAGATGCATCGTGCGATGACCGAAACCCGAACCGGCTCGCATATCGCTGCACGGCTGCATTTGCCGGAGAGCAGCTTGACCGGTCGCCAGGAGGGGCTGGCGCCTGCGCTCACATGGCGGTCCTGCATTCCTGCGGTTCGTTGAAGCCAGGGCAGCAGATCGTTTATGAAGGGATCACTGGCGCACGAATCGTGGGAAGCATCGAAGGGGAAAAGGACATTTACGGGTATAGAGCCGTCATTCCTCGGCTCACCGGAACCGCTCACATCCTGGGATTCATGAATTTCTTGCTCGATCCGTCAGACTCGCTGCCGGAAGGTTTTGTTCTGTACTGAATCGAGGTTGATATTGAAATGGATAACACTGAAGGGAGAAATGTCAATATGGCAACATTTGAAGGGGTTTATGTCGCGCTTGTCACACCGTTTACAGCGGATTACGAGGTCGATTACAAACGTCTGGCGGAGCTTTGCGATGACCTTATCTCACAAGGCGTGAATGGCTTGATCCCGACTGGATCATTAGGCGAATATGCGACATTAACGCGGGAGGAGCGGGCCAAGGTTGTGGAGACGGTCATCGAAACCGCGGCAGGCCGAGTGCCTGTAGTGGTCGGTTCCGCGGCGCCTTCCACCAAGCAAGTGGCAGATTGGGTACGGCATGCCAAGGATGCGGGAGCTGCCGGCGTGATGGCACTGCCACCGATTAATTACAAGCCGCTTGAGTCTGAGGTTATCGCTCATTATGAAGCGGTGAATGAGGTGGGTTTGCCGATCATCGTTTACAACAACCCGCATGATTACAAAGTTGATTTGACTCCCCAGCTGCTTTCCAGGCTTTCCGAGCTTGAACATGTCGTGGCCGTGAAGGAATTCTCCGGGGACATCCGCCGCGTGCACGATATTTTGGCCCATACGGATCTGGAAGTGATGATCGGCGTTGACGATTTGGCTATGGAAGGTGCGCTGTGCGGGGCAACGGGCTGGATTTCGGGCGTGCCAAATGCTCTGCCTAAGGAAGGAGTGGAGTTATTCAATCTGGCGAGACAAGGCAAAGTTCGGGAGGCGACTGTTCTATATCGCCATCTTCTCCCTTTGTTCCACTTTGATGCCAGTCCGCAGCTTGTGCAATCTATCAAATATATGATGGAACTGGCCGGATTCCCGGTAGGACCGACGCGTCCGCCTCGCCTGTCACTCCCGGCAGCCGACTATATCGCCATCAAAGAAGCATTTGAGTTTGCCGTGAAGCGCGAAATAAGCCAGCCATGAAGCCTTAACCAATAAAGCTGAATTATGAATCCTGCAAAAGGAGGAACGCAAATGAAAAACAGCCGCAACTGGATCGGGGGAGAATGGATAGAGCCGACAGCAGGAGAGTGCGCCGTAATCAACCCATCCAACACCAAGGAGCAGGTGGGGGTGCTGCATTTATCGGATTCATCACAAGTCATTCAGGCAGAGCAGGCGGCGCGTGAAGCTTACGGCTCCTGGTCTGGCTTGAGCGGCCCTGTCAGAGCCGGTCATTTGGAACGGATGGCGGATTTGCTTCAGTCAAAATCGGATGACGTCGCTAACCTCGCAAGCATGGAGATGGGGAAGCCGATTGCGGAAATGCGCGGGGAAGTAAGCCGGGGAGTGAACCTGCTGCGTTATTACGCCGCCGAGGGACTCCGGGCGAACGGGGCGGTCATCCCTTCCAGCGAGCAGAATGTGCTGCAATTCACTAGGAAGGTTTCTCTCGGCGTGGCGGGCATCATTACGCCATGGAATTTCCCCGTTGCCATTCCGATCTGGAAAATAGCACCCGCGCTGATTTGCGGAAACACAGTGGTATGGAAACCGGCGGAGCTTGCATCGCTGACCGCGACCAGGCTGGCGGAACTGTTTGAAGAAGCTGGGCTTCCGCCAGGTGTCATCAATCTGGTTATCGGCAAGGGCAGCCAGATCGGTAAAGCGATGCTTGAGCAAACTCCTTTGGACGCCGTAAGTTTTACCGGCTCCACGTCCACAGGCCTTGGCATTGCCCAAATTTGCGCCAAGCGCAATATCAAATATCAGACGGAAATGGGCGGCAAAAATGCTGCTGTCGTATTAAACGACGCTGATCTTGAAACGGCTGTGCCGCTCATTGTCAGCGGTGCGTTTCAGTCGGCGGGCCAAAAATGTACGGCAACAAGCCGGATTATCGTTGAGTCGGGAATCTACGATTCGTTCATCAAGAAATTGTCGTATGCCTTGTCCAAAATCAAGCTGGCTCCGGCACTTGACAGCGAGGCTTACCTTGGTCCCGTGGCTTCCGCAAGCCAGTACGAAACCGTGATGTCTTATGTGCATATGGCGAGCGAACAAGCGGATATTCTGGCGCAAGGTCCGCCGCTCTCCGGAGATCAGGATGGTTATTATATCCGGCCGATCGTGGCCGCTGGCGTAGGCGCAGGACACCCCCTGATCCAGGAGGAAATATTCGGACCCGTCGCCACGGTGCTGGAAGCAGCCGACTTTGACGAAGCGGTGGCTTTGTGCAATCAATCGATTTACGGGCTGAGCGCTTCGCTGTTTACTCAAAATTTATCGCATGCCCACAGGTTCCTGGATGAGGCCCGGGCCGGAATGGTCCGTGTCAATCAGGAAACCGCGGGTGTTGAGTATCAGGCGCCTTTTGGCGGCATGAAGCTGTCAAGCTCCCATACGCGCGAACAGGGCCAGGCTGCACTGGACTTCTTTACCGAGCTTAAGACGTGTGCCATTTCTTATCGATAGGAGGGTTCCCATGAAACGCTCTTCCATGATCATTTGCCGATGCGAAGAAGTAACCCTCATTCAATTGGAGGCCGCATACGAGTCAGGATGCCATACTTCAAGGCAGCTAAAAATGAAAACACGGGCCGGTATGGGAGCCTGCCAGGGCAGGATATGCAGGCATCTCCTCGAAACCTGGGTGCATGCCAAAAATCCGGAGTCTGCCCGCGATCCGGAACTGCTGCCCCACCGTCCTCCGGTGCGGCCGGTGACCTTTGGCCAGCTGGCTAATGGTGAAGCGTAATGGAACGGATTACGAATCATCCGATTTTGGGTCCGCTGAAGAGGGGGAAGGAACCGGTCAGCTTTACGTTTGACGGCAGAACGCTGACCGGACTTCAGGGCGAACCGATTGCTGCGGCCCTACTGGCCTCGGGGATTCGCAGACTGCGCAGGCATGAGGAGTCCGGCACCGCTCGCGGGCTGTATTGCGCCATCGGCCACTGTATGGAATGCCGGCTGAACGTGGAAGGAAGGGGGCAGGTGCGCTCCTGTCTTACCCCGCTCGAAGAGGGGATGCGCATTTCGGAAGGGCGGCAGCTTTCCAATGAAATTACGGGGAGGAAGCTGCCATGACGTCATTCGATCTGTTGATTGTTGGAGCTGGTCCGGCTGGATTATCAGCCGCCGCAGCGGCGGCCGAGCATGGCTTGAGCGTAGCTGTGCTGGATGAATTCCCACAGCCGGGCGGGCGCATGTTGGGACAGTTCCACGAGGAAAAAGGGAGCTGGTGGGTTGGCAGGCAGGTTGCGGAGCAGCTGATAGAAAGATGCAGCGTCATGGGAGTGGATATCCGCTGCGGCGTTTCCGTTCACAGCATGCTTCGGATTGAACATCGCTGGGTCGTAAGAACGGCGGGGGGATCGTTCACGGCTGCAAGGGTATTGCTCGCCACCGGCGCCGCCGAAATTCCTCAGCCGACGCCGGGCTGGACGCTGCCAGGGGTAATGTCGATCGGGGCCGCCCAGGTGATGGCCAATGTGCACTATGTGAAGCCGGGGCACCGCGGGCTAATCATCGGCGTGAACGTGCTCGCCATGGCGATTGCTCGCGAACTGTCCGTTAGCGGGATTTCGCTCGCCGGGATCGTGCTGCCAGAACGAAATTCCATATCTGGTAAAGAAGCCCTGCCAAAAGAAGCGGTGAAACGTCTGCTGGACCTTGCTCATTTGGCACCGTCTCCGCTAATGAGAATCGGAGGAAAGCTGGGCGCGAGCTTTCGGTTGGCTGGCGCGGTATCCCGCTTTTATCCGCGGGGCGGGCTTAAAATATGGGATATTCCTTTACGGCTCCGCACTTCCGCGATATCCATTAACGGCGAACATCACGTGGAATCCGTGACGCTGGCGGATGTAACCGGGAGAGGCGAAATTATTCCGGGCAGCGAGCGGGAGGAGAACGTCGATTTTGTGGCCCTTGCCGGCGGTTTATCTCCACTTGCGGAATTGGCCGCGGTGGCTGGGTGCCCCCTGGTGTATGCAGAGGAACTGGGCGGTCATATTCCGCTGCACAACGAGGAAATGCAGACGCCAGTAGAGGGCTTGTACGTCGCCGGCAACATTACGGGAATCGAAAGCGCGCTGGTCGCTATGGCTCAAGGCAGTGTTGCGGCGGTCGCCATTTGCCGGGATGCTGGAGTGCTGGGGAAGGATCGGGAACATAACCTGCTTGAAGCGATGGAGCATGTCCGCCGGATTCGCGCCGCTGCTTTGATTCAATTTCATTCAGGCATTTCGGATGCCAGAGAGCAGTTTTATAAGAAATGAAATGAGGAGGAATGAACATGAAAAAATGGTTATCCATGGCGCTGAGTTTTGCGCTGTTGTTTTCCTTATGTGCATTCCCGGCCGCGGCCGAGCCCGTGAAACCGGAACCAACCAACGGCGAGGCGAAGATCATTGACATTTTCGGAAGAACGCTCAACGATTACGGCGTCGAACTGGTAGACTGGCAGGGATACATCGCTAACCCGTATGTGAAACTGAACGTTGTTCCGCCGAAAGACGCCGCCTATCCATTGACGATTGACATCAAGGCCAAAGGTACCTCTCGCCTGATGATGGACCGGCCGAGCACCTTGAGCGAGACAGGGGCGGCAAAGACGCTGACGTTTCAAAATACCGGCGAAAGCAAGCACTTTCTGCTCGAAATTCATCCCGACCGAATTGGAGGCAACGGTGAAATCGAACATTATACGCTGGAGTTCACGGTCACGGATGCCAATGGCAATGTCCAAAAACAAACCACCCCGATTCGTGTATGGGACCAGGATGATGCCAGAGAGCCGAGCCTGCCGCTGAAATTTGATTATAGATATGACACGATCCAGCCTTATTTCAGCGATCCCGCGATCCGAAATGCCAGCGAGCAGGCGATCAAGGATTGGTTCTATTTCTTCGATATGGAGCCCTTCGATACCGTCCCGGCGAACTCGGAAGTCACCCGGCTGCCGCAGGATAATTTTGACGGGCATATCTCGGTGACCAATAATGAGCCTTACAACGGAATGTGGGTCTATCTCAGAGGGCTTAACGAGCCTTATTCCACTGGCGGAGCGTCCGACAACGGGAAATATCATAAACGTAACGGAGTGACGGTTCCCGACAGAATCCATCGTTCGCTTCTCACCATTTTGGACTTTTACGATACTGTGACGCCGTTTAGCTCGCTGGATGATGAGAAATGGTACCTGACGGAGATGTCAGACACCTCTACGGATGTGTACGGACTCATCATGCACGAATTCGGGCATGCGCTTGCGTTTTCCCACAGCTGGAGAGGGATGGCTGCCTATAAACGCAGCGGAGGAACGGCGGACAATATCGTTGCGTACCAAGGGGTTCCGGTTCCGCTGGATGACACCTACCATATTCCTGGAGAACCGCAATACTGGGACCGGATCAGCGGGCAGAACGGCGGCCGTACGCATCTCTTTCACAACAAGCGCTGGATGCTGACCAAACTGACGCTGTTGATTGCGGAAAAAGCGGGCTGGACATTGAATCGTTCACTGACGCCTTTCCTTAGCCCTGCCATTAAAAACACCCCGGTTCCCAATGCTAAGCCAGGACAGAATTATGAGCTGAAGCTTCAGGCGGAAGGCGGAGTCCCTTTCTATGATTGGTATATTGCAGGGGGAACACTGCCGGAGGGATTGACGCTGGACCGTTTTACGGGCAAGATCGCGGGAAAAGTATCCGGTGGGGCCAAAGGCAGCTACAGGTTTACGGTACAACTCCAGGATTATGACGAAAAGAGTGCCCCGGTTCAAAAGGAATTCACATTAAATGTCGGCCAGGGAGAACTGGCGGGAGATTACTTGTTTGATGAAAAACAGGCCGAGGATTCCGGTATCGCCCTGGATTATTCCGGTGCGGGCCATGATGCTGCCGTTTATCATGCTTCTCGGACGGACGGCGCAAGAGGCGGAGGATTGGGCTTGAACGGTTCGTCAAGCTACATGAAGCTTCCGGATCGGATGCTGAAAGGAGCCCAACACTTCACATTCTCCGCATGGGTAAATGCTGCCGGAGGGCCGGGTGCCTCATCCTCCGGCGGTTCTGATATAAACGCAGCCAGCGCGCGCATTTTCGATTTTGGCTCACCCTCAGGCAAATCCATGGCGTTATCCATCGAAGCCGACGGAACGTTACGATTGACGGCACCGGGCCTGCAGGGAACGGGAGCCGAGAGCGTTACGGGAAGCGGCGTTACATCCGGACAATGGCATCATGTGGCGGTCACCGTATCCGGAAGCACGGCAGTTCTTTACCTGGATGGGGCTGAGCTGGCCAGGACCTCGGATGTGAATCCAGGCAGCATCCGATCCCTTCTGAATGGAGCGAACAAGTATATCGGAAAGTCCGGGACGAACGAACATTATTTTGCCGGAAGTCTCGATGAAATCAAGCTCTATTCGCGTGCGCTGCTTGCTGCCGATATCACCGCTCTTGCCGCGGATAAACCATCTCCGCCCGTTGTCGAACCGCCGGGACCGATAAATCCAAACGTCGCGGTTGAAGGAAACGTTACGGCCTCCTACGTCTCGCCTTGGGAAAGTCTGGTGGGACTAAATGACGAATACGAGCCGACAAGTTCGGCCGACAGGGGACACCCGATTTACGGGAACTGGGATACCCATGGGACCGAGCAATGGGTGCAGTATGACTTTGACCGGCCGTTTACCCTCTCGTCAAGCGAGGTATACTGGTTTGACGATCATGACGGGATCGATCTGCCAGCGTCGTTTTACATCCAGTATTGGACGGGAACCGATTGGGTGGAGGTATCAAATCCTTCCGAATATGGCGTTCTTCCGAATCAGTATAATGTGACCTCCTTCGATCCGGTAACAACGACGAAAATCCGCCTAACCATGAAGGCCAAGGCAACGACATCCACAGGCATTCAACAGTGGAAGGTGATTGGAACATCCACAAGCGAATAGGGGGGCATGACATGGGTTTGGTTAAAGAGGATGAAAGCATCGTAATCAAGGATATGGAGACGCTGTATTTAGGCAATCTGGCCACGGTGGAATTCGATCTCCGCTTGCCCCGGGAAGGGAAATACGGCTCAAAAATCTCCTGGACATCAGGGGATTCCCGTTTTCTCCATGACGACGGCACGGTAACCCGGCCGAAATACGGCATCGGCAAACGCACGGTTGCTCTGCGCGCGACGTTTCGATACGGCGATTGCATCAAGGAAAAGGTCTATGAAGTGACCATTTTGGAGGAAGAGAATCAAATTCGAGTGTCACGGATTTATCCGATACGCCTGAAAGAGGAAATGGGAAGACCGTTTTATTTGCCGGTGGTCGCCGTGGTCGAAACGGCCGAGGGCGAGATCATTTCCCATGCCGTGGATTGGGAACAGGGAGAGGAATGCATTGTTGATGAGCCCGGTTCTATCATGTTTAAAGGGGTCCTGAAAGACACGGCTATTCCGGTAAGTGCGGAAGTTTGGGCGGCAGCCGGGCAGCTTGAACGAGAAACGATGGATACCACTCCTGCCGTGCACAGCTTTCCTGCTGAGGCGGTGGTGCTGAAGGACGGAACCGTCTTTAAAGCGGCTCAGGACAGAAGCCTGGCCTTCTTGAAAAAGGTCAATGACGACCAGATGTTATATAATTTCCGAGCCGCCGCCGGACTGGATACGCGCGGAGCTCCGGAAATGACCGGTTGGGATTCGCCCGACTGCTTGCTGAGGGGGCATACGACCGGGCACTATCTGTCCGCGCTGGCATTGTGCTATGCGGCTTCGGGGGATGAGGACATCAAGCGGAAGGCAGAGTACATGATCGCTTCGCTGGAAGAATGCCAGCATGCTTTTGCAGGCCAAGCCGGATTTCATGCCGGCTTCCTCAGCGGGTACTCAGAGGAGCAGTTTGACCAACTGGAGAAGTTTACCCGCTATCCGGAAATATGGGCTCCTTACTACACCCTGCACAAGATTTTTGCCGGATTGCTCGACTGTTACCGCCATTTGGGAATCCCTACGGCGCTGACAATCGCCGATCAGCTCGGCGACTGGGTGTACCACCGTTTGAGCAGGCTCCCTAACCGCGTGCTCAAAACCATGTGGGGCATGTACATCGCCGGCGAATTTGGCGGCATGAACGAATCGCTTGCCGAGTTATACTCCATTACGCATAAGCCCGAACATCTGGCGGCGGCAAACCTGTTTGACAACGACCGTCTGTTTGTGCCGCTGCGCGAGGGTATTGACGCCCTCGGCGGACTCCATGCGAACCAGCATATTCCTCAGGTCATCGGCGCCCTGAAGATATTCCAAGCTACCGGGGAGAAGGCGTATTACGACATGTCCCGTTTTTTTTGGCAGGCCGTTACGGGCGCGCATATCTATTCAATCGGCGGCACGGGAGAAGGCGAAATGTTCCGGCAGCCAGACAGAATTGGAGAGTGTCTCAGCGATAGAACCGCGGAAACTTGCGCCTCGTACAACATGCTGAAATTGACGAAGGAATTGTTTGTGTATCATCCGGCAACGGAATATATGGATTATTACGAGCGCACGATGTTTAATCATATATTGGCCTCCTGCGATCACCAACCGACGGGAGGAAGCACCTATTTCATGCCGCTGGCACCCGGCAGGACCAAATCTTTTGACGTATCGGGGAATACCTGCTGCCATGGCACCGGATTGGAGAACCATTTTAAGTATCCGGAGGCGATTTATCATTACGATGAATCCGCGCTATATGTTAATTTATTGATCCCTTCAACCCTCCATTGGCGGGAACGGCAGGTGAAGCTGGCGCTGGACACGGAGCGATACGATCCAGGGAAAGCGACGCTGCGGGTGGAGGGGACAGGGGTTTTTGCATTGAAGATTCGCCGTCCTTACTGGGCCGTGCCGGACTGCCGCATGGAGATCAACGGCCAAAAAGCCAACGTGGCTGACGACTCCACAGGGTATATGTGCATCAGCCGGGATTGGCAGGATGGGGACGAGATCAAGCTCTTCTTCGACTGCAGGCTCCGCCTGGAAACGTCGCCGGATCGGAAGGAACTGGTGTCTCTTGCATATGGGCCGTACATTTTGGCTGCGCTCTCTGAAGAAAGTGACTATTTGCGGCTTCAGCTGCGCGAAGATGCCCTTCAGGAAAGTTTCACCAAGGAAACCGGGCCGCATGGGTTTGCTTTCCGATATACCGATGATAATTTGTTGTTCATTCCGCTTGCGAATGTATTTCACGAACGATATCACGTGTATATTGAACGGAATACGATGCTCCAGTAGGAGGGGAAATTAAGCGCACACTTTTGCGGTGTGCGTTTTTTTTGTGTTTGAACTTGAGGTCTGAAAGTGTATCAGGCATGCGTGGTTACCCGGAGCGGATTTGACGCTTAGCCCCGATCTGCTGAACGCAGGAATGGCTGGATGCCTCCCGGCGCAGGCGCTAAAGAGAAGGGTACGCCCTTTCAGTACGACGCATGATCGAGCCCGAGAGTGTGTTTGAGCAAATGAAGAACAATCGGGGTTTTCGAAGGTTCCTGCTTAGCGAATTTTGGAGAAAGATCGTTCTCTCGTTGACATTATCCATATCCAGAGCAGTAGCACTCCCCATTTGCATTCCTGATTTAGGCACGCTGCTCCGTTTTTTTATCATAGATCGATGTTCCCATGTCCATTTCAGGTTAATAATAAGAAGGAAAGTAAGATATTAACGATTTGATGATGCAAAATGCGATATAATAAGCGTATTGGATACGTGAAATTTTACATAGAATTATGGAATGAGACTAATGGAGCTGGCTGCGTAGACACAAAAAAATGAGTCACGGTAACAAGCGCTCCGGGCCGGAGGAATGGTAAATGATCAAGCTGTTGTACTACTTGAAGAAGTATCGAGTCGCCGCCATCGCAGCACTGGTCATGATGCTGATTGAATTGACGGTCGAATTGGCGCAACCCTATTTGATCTCGAAGATCATTGATAATGGTATCCAGCAAGGAGATCTGTCGGTGGTTTGGCTATGGGGTGGGGTGCTCGTGGGCAGTGCCATCGTGGCGTTTGCCGCGGGAATTGCAAGTTCGTTTTTTGCGTCACATGCGAGTCTTGGCTTCGGGTATGATCTGCGGGAGAAGCTGTATGACAAAGTGCAAGCGCTCTCTTATGCCGTCTTTAACCGTTTTTCTACATCATCCCTGATTACCCGATTGACCGGGGACGTTACACAGGTGCAGGATACGATATTTATGAGTCTGCGATTCATGACGCGTGTGCCGCTCGTAGTGATTGGCAGCATGATCATGGCGGTTGTGGTGAATCCGAAGCTGGGTCTGCTGCTCGTGGTGATGGTGCCTGTATTACTTGTGGTTGTCGTCTGGATGATCAAAAAGGCTGCGCTGCTGTTCCGCAATGTGCAGCGCAGACTGGATGCCGTGAACGGAGTCATCCAGGAAAATCTGACAGGCATTCGGCTGATCCGTGTCTTCGTCCGGATGGGCCACGAGATTGAACGCTTCGCCACATACAGCGGCAAGCTGATGAAAGGCACGATCTCCGCGCTGCGCCTGACGGAGACAACGATGCCATTCATGCTGCTCATGATGAATGGCTGTATCATCGCCGTACTGTGGTTCGGACGACGTGATATCATTACCGGAAATGCAACCGTGGGTGAAGTCGTTGCAGTCATTAACTATCTGCTTCGGACCATTGGTGCCATGTCTGCACTGTCCTGGATTCTGGTAACCTTCTCCAGAGCGAGTGCTTCGGCACAGCGGCTTAATGAGGTTTTTGATACGGAGGATGTATCGGAAATGGCAAAAGGTGAAGGGAAAGCCGAACACACAGGACAAAAAACAAAGCAATCAACAGAGCAGCCAAGTCTTTCTTTAAAACCAGATCGTTCCGTACAAGCTGGGAAAGGAAATGCTGTTATCCAGGGTGCAGTTGATTTTCGGGGTGTGGGATTCAGCTATCCCAATAGTGAAATTACTGTCCTGGAAGATATTACGTTCTCAGCGAACCGAGGAGAACGTATCGCCATCATGGGAGCGACGGGTTCGGGGAAATCCTCACTGGTTCAGCTCATTCCAAGACTATATACCGAAGATCAGGGCAAGGTGCGTATCGATGGCAAAGACGCAGCTCGCCTGGATATTGCTTCACTGCGTGGAGCTATCGGTTATGTACCGCAGGAAGTGGTTCTCTTTACCGGATCGGTAAGAGATAACATCGCCTGGGGTCGGGAGGACGCAACGCTCGAAGAGATTAAGGAAGCAGCGCGGCGTGCCCAGATTCACAAGACCATTGAGAAGTTGCCAAATGGCTACGATACACAGCTGGGTCAGCGGGGAGTCAATCTGTCGGGTGGACAGAAGCAGCGGCTCTCGATTGCCCGAGCATTGATACGTCGTCCGAGTATTTTGATTCTGGATGACAGTACAAGTGCACTCGACGTAGCGACAGAAGCAAGGCTGCTGGATGCGCTGGAAGAACTGTCATGTACAACGTTCATTATTACGCAGAAGATCAGTTCAACCACCTCTGCGGATCTGATTCTGCTGCTGGACGATGGGCGTCTGATTGGTCAGGGAAAACATGAGGATTTGATGGGTTCCTCCGAGCTGTATCGCCGAATCTATGAATCACAATACGGGGAGGGTACACCACATGTTCAAAGCATTCACTGAACCTTTCCGTCAGCCCCCACCGTCGATTGATCCCGAGACGCTGAAGGCGGGTGGAGGACGCAAGCCTAAGGCACGGGCGAAGAATTGGTCTGGTACGTTAGGCCGGATCTGGACGTATCTGGCACGTCGCAAGGTCAAGCTGGCTATGGTGCTGCTAATGGTATTTGCCAGTTCCGCACTCGCTTTGCTTGGACCTTATATGGTCGGTGTAGCTGTGGATAAATTCATTGATGGAGAAGCAACGAGTTCCAGCTGGACGACATTTTTATTGGGTCTGGTGGCAGTCTATGTTCTGTTCTCCCTGACATCATGGCTGCAAAATATATGGATGATCGAAATTGCACAGGAGACCGTGTTCCGCATGCGGTATGATCTGTTCGCTCATCTGCACAAACTGCCGATTCCATTCTTCGGCAAGCGTCAGCAGGGTGAGATTATGAGCCGGGTTACGAATGACATCGAGAATGTCAGCGGTACGCTGAACAGCTCAGCCATACAGATTTTTTCCAGTATATTAACCTTGCTTGGAACGTTTGGCGTGATGCTCTGGCTAAGTCCATTGCTCACCTTGCTTACATTTATCGTAGTACCGCTGATGGCTATTGGCATGCGCTGGATTACACGCAGAACCGGGCCGTTGTTCAAGCAGCGTCAGCGTAATCTCGGGGAACTCAATGGGTATATAGAGGAAACATTGTCCGGGCAGAAAATTATCAAGGCGTTCTCTCAGGAGGAACGGGTCATTCGCGGGTTTGAGGAACGAAATACGAACATCCGGTTGTCCGGTTTCTGGGCGCAGACGATCTCCGGCTTTATTCCCAAGCTGATGAATGGTCTGAACAACCTGAGCTTTGCAATTGTTGCAGGCATCGGTGGAATTCTGGCGATTCAGGGTTCGGTTACAGTCGGGGTGATTATTATCTTTGTGGAATACGCTCGTCAGTTCACACGCCCGCTTAATGATTTGGCGAACCAGTGGAATACGTTGCTCTCTGCAATTGCTGGTGCAGAGCGGGTGTTCGAAGTGCTGGATGAGGATGAAGAAGCGAAGGATGAAGGCGCAGCAGTGTCTCTCGATAAGGTGGAGGGAGCCGTTCGCTTCGATAAGGTATCCTTTGGATACGATGAAGGACGCAATATTTTGCATGAAATCAGTTTTGAAGCGAAGCCTGGTGAGATGATTGCTCTGGTTGGTCCGACTGGGGCAGGGAAAACAACATTGATTCAGCTGTTATCTCGCTTCTATGATCCTACAGACGGTGCGTTGACAGTAGATGAACGTGACATTATGACCATTCGTCGTGAGAATTTGCGCTCACACATGGCATTTGTCCTTCAGGATTCATTCCTGTTCCAGGGCACGATTCGGGAAAATATCCGTTTTGGACGCCTGGATGCAACCGATGAAGAGGTGGAAGCTGCTTCGAGACTGGCGAATGCTCATTCGTTTATTATACGGATGAAAGATGGATACGACAAAGTGCTTCAAGCCGACGGAAGTGGAATCAGTCAGGGACAGAAGCAGCTGCTTGCGATTGCCCGGGCAATTTTGGCCGATCCTTCCATCCTTGTATTGGATGAGGCGACGAGCAGTATCGATACCGTCACGGAGATTAAAATCCAGGAAGGGTTGCAACGTCTGATGCAAGGCCGCACCAGCTTTGTCATCGCCCACAGGCTGAACACAATTCGCCAAGCCGATCGAATTCTCGTACTGAAGGATGGTCAGCTGCTGGAGCAAGGTTCGCATGACGCATTGCTGGAACAAGGCGGTTTCTACAGCGAACTGTATTACAGCCAGCTGCGGAACAAGGCACAGTAGTAAAAAAAAGAGCAAGTAACTGAACCTTGGGCTTGGGCGTGTTTAGCCGTATCAAATAAACACAACAAAAAAAGAGGAATGATTTCAATCGACGGCTTTTTCCCAGAACTCTATTGGGGAACGTCGTTTTTTTTTTGAAAGCATTTCTCGTTGTAGAACGAACGAAACATGGACCCTAATTTGGATTTGGAATTTGATTTAGTGCTCACTCCAGATTCTGAGTTTCCCCTAAATATCACTTTTTCACCTTTAAATGGTTCCTGTAAGCCTGTGTTTTATAAGTAGCTTAGCGTAGTATGCTGTCGTATATCTCTATGTCGTTCCTAACAAGTTTCAAGTCATTTATCCTCAGAAAACCTTGTTTTGAGTATTTTCGTTTCGGCAGTATCCGGGGGTGTCCTCTCCCTGCGGTTGGAGCAGAGGGTGAAGCACTAAGGAACTTGAGACACTCTATTCAGGGGTTTGAGGCACATGTGGCTGGGTAAGGAACCTGAGACGCGCTATTTTGAGATTTTGGGCCGTTTTTGGCATTTTATTGTGAAAATTCAGAAAATAATGTGTTTGGTGTTCCTTACGTTTGAAAAAGAAGGCTTGGGGCCCAAATAAGACGTCCTAGGTTCCTTAGAAAAGAGAACACTGACTGATTCCTCCTCCCACTCCTTTTCCAAGAACCTGATTGAAACACAAAAGATCCACAAAAAGGTCACTTCTTAAAGTGTTTTTTGTGGATCGCAGTTCAAAATTGGAGTCTCTTATTTTGGCATGATTAAAAAAAGAAACGCATTAAGAGCAGGAATGAGAGGATCATAGCCCATTCCTGCTCTTTGCATATTCAATACATGGGGAGGTAACTTGAAACAGAAGTTCCTGATTACTCAAAGGTAACTCAATGTTACTTCGTTACACTGCTCAGCTTGAATGAGCCGTCGGTCAGCTTGTTCGTATTGGCAAAGTCCACGCCAGGTTTATTCGTTTCCGGATCAATGATCGCAATCGCGATATCATAGGTTCCGGCGGCAAGACCGGAGACCGGAATGGAGTCGGTCAGGGTGTAGGTGCCCGTTTTCCACGTGGTCAGATTAACAGTTGTTGTTTTCTTGGCAACCACTGTATTACCACTGCGCAATTGAATTTCAACCGGCCACGCAAATGGGAAGTGCTGTACGCCCTTATTTTCCACCTTAATCGTTGTTGTAAATGTACTTCCGCTAATGGTGGATGGATGCGAGATTTCTTTCACGACAAAGTGGTAACCCATTCGTTTCTTGAGTGCATCGATGTTGGCCTGTAATGCATGATTCAAAGGAAGCGAGGCAGGGGAGTTCGGTCCCAGCCAGCTCGGCTTGCTCAGCTCCGTTTGACGCAACGTTTCCGTAAATCCGCTGCCACTGGTCAATGCCGCAAGCATGCCGGAAGCTCCCCCGTAAAATTCTCCACCGGAAATTCGTGTCTCCCAGAAGTTCGCATGTGCAGGCTGCTGCTGGCCGATGTCATCCCAATAGCCATTCTGGGTGCCTGTGTACCAGCCCCAATCCGCATCGAAGCTGTCTTTATGTCCAAACACATCGTTGAACATGCCCATGACCATGCCTTTGTTATTGGTTTTGGCAAGGGCAATACTGCGCCGGATCAGAACCTGCATTTTGTCCTCTTTGCCAGCAAAGGCATCGATATAATGCTGAACATACTTGTTCGAGATGTCATTGGTAGGGAAAGCGCCTGTGTAATTGGATTCACCATTTGGTCCGACATAAGGCCAGGTATGGAACTCGCCCCAGTGTCCGAGGGAACCGATCTGGACAAAGGCGACCGGACGATCATTAGTGTTGTACCTTGCCGCAATGGCATCGATGGCTAATTTGTGCCGTTCTTGCAGATAGGTGGAGTTGTAGTTGGGGGAGAAGCCCATGTTGTTGCCTGTGCCCATGCCCCCGGTTGTATCGTTGTAAACTGTTCCGGGAGATTCTCCACGGGCAATCATATCATTGTAGAGCCAGTCGGGTATATCCCGGTGAGCCTGTCCAGTTGGACTGTCCAGAATGAAGCGAAACACCACTTTGACCCCTTTGCTTTTCCAGTAGGCAAAATTGTTGGCGGCTTCAATCGCGCTAAAATCGTATGTGCCTTTGGTGGACTCAAGCTCTTTCCAGGTCACTCCGGCGTATACGAGCCTGTGCGGTTGTGCATATGTCGTGCTTTTGGCCGAAGGCGCCCAACCTTTGAATGGATTGTTCAGCGGGCTGTCCAGCTCTGCCGGATTCACCACAGTATTCCCCGTACCACCACCGGACCCTGTCAAAAGGTAAGCGGGCAGCGTTTGTCCCGCCGCGGGCAGTCTCGACGTATCCGAGCTGTTGTCGATATACCCGACCCGTACCGTGCTGCCTGCACTGATTTGCAGTGTAGAGAGAGGAATAGCGACCTCAATGACGGAAGAGCTTCGATAGAATTGGGAGCTGGTCAACGTGCTGTTGAAATTCCAACTCCAGTCCGTTCCGCTGCCGCCATAGCGGTATAACCCCGTATTTTCAAGCAGCCACTCCACACCTGTAGCCCCCCAGCCCGCAGCCTGGTATCCGGTTGAAGTATTGTTATCGGTATTGATCCAGAAATTCCCCATTGTTGTACTCAGTCCTGATCCCTGAATGAGCAGATAGAGGTTGGTTCCATCATTGGTCACTTTGAGCGTTTGGGCTGTGCCACTACTGGTTGTAAGAGCACTAACGCTGCTCCAGTCGCTGACATTGCCATCAATGGTGATGGTTGCAGCGGAAGCTTTTGGTAAGGCACCCACTGGCAATAGCAGGGTAATCATGAGGATAAAAGCCAAAAACAGTCCAAGACTCCGTTTGCTTTGATCAAATAATCTTGTCATGGTATACCTCCTGAACAATGGATTTTTGAATGAGTACTCGTTCTGCCTCGCCCCTACATGTCTTCATGAGGGAGAGTTAAGAAAGTTCAACTCCTTTCTGAACCGCCAAAGTGGCAGGATGATGACGTTTTATGTAAGAGTCATGGTAGTAAATAGGGGATAAGCAACTGAAAACGATCATATTTTGGTTTGCGGCAAATATAAAATGTGCTTTTAGTTTTTGAGTTCCGCGTCTAAATTGCATTATAGGGGACGGGAAAAGGAGATTCAACAGATTTTTTTCCATAATTTATTTGTTTTTCTATTGAAAATAGAGGTGTATCATTGAAGATTGAACATATTTCATTGTAGTGAACAGGTTTAATTTGCCGCAAATATAATTGGATTCACATTAAAGTATATGATAATAGAATAAAAATGTAAACGCTTAATTTATGATAGATAAAGAGTTATACTGTTTATTAGTATACAAATAACGCTACAAAACTGTTGCCGCAAAAATATTAAAAATTTAGCCAAAATCAATTGACAACCAATCAAAACTATTTTACTATCGTTACATAGTCACAATCCTGTTAGATTTCTTAACATCAAATTGGCTTGATGGCATTTGCCGCAAATTTACGAGCAACGGAGAGTGTAAGCATGGGGAAGATAAAAATGGCTTTTATCGGTGTAGGAGACATGGGGTCACATCATTGTATTGGTTTTGATTTGCTCGAGGATAGTGAGGTTCGTTATATCTGTGATATGAATGAAGCCAATGTGGCACGTACGCTGGCTGAACTTAAGAACAGTAATCCCACCATCGTTAGCGATTATCGTGAGCTGCTTGCCAAGGAAGATTTGGATGCGGTGGTCATCAGCGTACCGAACTATTTGCATCGCGAAGTGGCAGTCGCTTTTTTGGAAGCAGGCAAGCATGTATTTCTGGAGAAACCGGTCGCCCATACCATTGAGGACTGTGATGCCATTATAGAAGCTGCGGAAGCCTCGGGACGGGTATTGCAGATCGGATTGGTTTATCGGTATTCGAATCTGTATCGACGAATGGAGAAGGAATTGGAGAACGGACGTCTTGGTGACGTGAAATTGATGTGGTGCAAGGAATTCCGCGATCCGTTCCCACCTGCAGATTGGTTCTATGACAAGACCAAGTCCGGGGGAGCGATTGTAGAGAAGGATTGTCATCACTTCGATATTTTCAACTGGATGATCCAGGCGAAGCCTGTCCGCGTGTTTGCCTCTGGAGGCCAGCATGTCATGAAGCAAGGAGAGCCCAATCGGATTCAGAATTCATACAGTCACTATCCGACGAAAGAAATTTCGGATACCTCCATCGTCGACCATGCCTTTATCACCATTGATTATGATAACGGCAGCAAAGCCAATCTGGGTCTGTGCATGTATTTGAAACCGCGCAATCTGATGGGAGAAGGGCTTGAGATCGGCTTGATCGGAGAGAATGGCGGTCAGATGGTGGCGCGGAATGACAAGACGATTGATATTGTTGGCGGGCAGGACTGGACGAAGGACCACCTGGACATTGATGTGTCGTCGGATTCCATCATGGGTGGACATACCGGAGGACAGACCCAGCGTATTGATTTTCTGAAATGTGTACAGGAAGGCAGACAGCCTTTTGCGAGTGCTCAGGTTGGTCGTAACGCGCTGCTTATCGCCCTGGCGGCAGAGAAATCCATTGTGGAAGAACGGTATGTCTATTTAGAAGAAATTTCAGGCTGAGGGGTGTCATCATGAACAGATTGAGAAAATATGACACGCTGCTGTTTTTTCTCTTCATTTTGCCTTGGATCATCGGATTTATTACCTTTTTCCTTTTTCCTTTCGGAACCTCGGTCTTCTACGCTTTTACAGATGCGAGGCTCCCAGGAGCGACCAACTTCAACTTTGTCGGCATTGATAATTTTACACACATGATGGACGATCCCATCTTTTTGAAAAGCTTGATGAACACGATGTTTTTCGTTGTATTCGGTGTTCCGATCGTTACGGCGGGCATGCTCGGTTTGGCGATGCTGCTTAATTTTAATGTCAAAGGCATTGCGTTGTTCCGCACCTTCTTCTATTTGCCGACCCTGGTGCCCATTGTGGCAACAGTCATTATCTGGCGGCTCGTATTCAACTCCGAATTCGGCATCCTGAATGCCGGACTTGGCGCGCTTGGTATAAGCAAAGTGGATTGGATTGGCGGGGAACATACGATCAAGCCAGTCATCATCATGCTTCAGGTCTGGATCTCCGGCAGCGGCGTGCTGATCTTCCTGGCTGCACTGAAAAATGTCCCCCGACATTTGTACGAAGCTGCTGCGATTGACGGTGCAAGCGGGATTCGCCGATTTTTCCAAATTACGCTGCCGATGATCAGTCCTTCCATTCTGTTTGTCATCATTATTCAGACGATGTATAACTTTCAGATGTTTACGGAAGCGCTGCTGCTGTCTAAGGGGGGGCCGAACTACTCTGCTTATACGTTTGTCTACAATATTTATAAATCGGCCTTTACCGATCTGAAATTCAGTATGGCGATGACGCAGTCGATTTTCCTGTTCGCCGTGATCTCGCTTGTCACCCTGATCCTGATGAAAGTATCAAACCGCTTTGTGTATTACGAGGGAGAACGATAGGAGGAGAGTTACATGAACAGCCGAAAAATAGCGGTAAAAGCGTCTCAATATACATTGCTGATCGCAGCGTTAATGCTGTTTGCAGGGCCTCTGGTATGGATGCTCTCGACCATGCTGAAAACCAAAGCGGAGACCTACAAGGTACCTCCAACCATCCTGCCGGACACATTCAGTCTGGAAGCCTTTGAACGATTGTTCGCCGTACAGCCGATGATGTGGCAGTGGATTCAGAACTCCTTTATCATTTCCTTTTTTGTTGCAGCGGGAGCGGTGGTGTCCAGTTCACTTGTCGCCTACGGTTTCTCCCGTTTTGCAACCAAATATCGGGATATTCTGTTCCCGGTTGTACTGGTTACTTTGATGATTCCTCCATCCATTATGATGATTCCCTCGTATGTCCTTTTTTCCAAGCTGAACTGGATTGACACCTGGTTGCCGCTCATTGTGCCAGCCTGGCTCGGAGGCGCCTATTATATCTTCCTGTTCCGACAGTTTTTCATGACCATTCCCCAGGAGCTGGATGAAGCTACATATCTCGACGGCGGCAATCGCTGGACGGTATATGCACGAGTCATTATGCCGCTGTCCAAACCGATTATTATGACAACCATTATTTTTGCCTTTGTGAACTCCTGGCTCGATTTTCTGGGGCCGTTCCTGTATATCAAAAACGCAGAAATGTTCACGCTGAGCGTGGGCTTGCAGCTGCTGATTGGTCAGACGAGCCAGGATTTGCCGGCGCTCGCTGCGGGTGCATTTATCAGTATTGTACCTATTGGACTGCTGTATATGTTTGCACAACGTTATATCGTTGAGGGGGTGGTGCTTACGGGCACCAAAGGGTAGAATGGCTGCCTCGCTTTCCGGTTTTCGGGTGGATAGAACTTTTTTGACTTTTTGATATGACATGACATAAAGGGGAGCTGTGTATATGAGAGCGAAGAGTAAGCGGCTATTCAATGTATGGGCACTTGTACTTGCGACAATGGTGGTGATCAGTGGATGTGGAAATGGGGGATCGTCCGAAAACGCCGACTCTGCTGGTTCCGGCAGCAGCCAGAGCGAGCCTGTAACGATCACATACTCTCAGTGGGGGACGGCAGAAGAGCTTCATCGTACACAGGAACTGTTGGATCAGTTCATGAAGGCCAATACCGATATTAAGGTGAAACTGGAAGGCAAGGATTGGGGCAGCTACTGGGATGGACTCACAGCGAATGCAGCTGGGGGCACACTCCCGGACGTATTCAAAACCAGTTATGCATATGTGGAGAAATACGCCGAGCTTGGCATTTTCAAGGAATTGGACGGCTTGCTGGCGGAAAATCAGTTTGATCTGAATAATGTGGACAAAAGTCTGCTGGGCCTTCACCAATATCAGGGCAAACAAGTATCCTTGCCCATCGATGCCAACGTCATCGTATGGTATTACAACAAAGCGATCTTTGAGAACGCAGCAACCAATCCTCATAACGCCCCGGTTCCATCGCTGGAACCAACCTGGGATGAAATTACCGACATTGCAACCAAGATGACGCTGGATAAAAACGGGAAAAGTGCTGACGAGGCGGGTTTTGATGCCGAGAACATTGTGCAGTGGGGCTTGTCCATTTCACCGGGATCAACGATGGATTGGTTCCTGGAGCCAGAGCTGTGGTCCAACGGTGCCAAGCTGGTGAATGACGATGGTTCCCTTGCCCTTGAGACACCTGAAGCGATGGAAGTGCTGAACTATTTTATCGATTTGACCAAAAATAAAAAGATTAACACCACACCTGCACAGATTGAAGGTTTGGGTGGACAGGTGAATCTTGCAATTACTACATCCAAGGTAGCCATGAATCCGGGTGGCAGCTGGAATACAACCAACTACCAGGAGGCTGGCGTGGAGTACGGCATCTCGTATTTGCCAAAATTCAAAACCAACCAGACTGTCGTTCAGCCAGCAGGTCTGGCAATCAGCTCCAATACCAAGCATGAAGAGGCGGCTTACAAGCTGCTGGCCTGGCTTGCCGGTCCGGAAGGACAGACTGAACTCGCGAAGCAGGGATATTCCATTCCGGCTAATAAAGCCGCAGCGGATGCTTATATTGCCACTGTAGGCGAAGATAATAAAATCTTCCTGGATGCACAGCAGTATGGTATTGTATCTCCCTTTACGACCAAGAAAACCGATCTGGTCTGGACGTATGGTGAGCAATCGCTCAAACTTCCACTTGCCGGGGACGGTGATCTGAACGCAGCGCTTAAGGATTTGGTCTCCAAGATGCAATAAAGGGATAAAGGTGAATGAAGTTTCATGATTTTTCTTCTTAAAGGATAACGATTTGGCGGCAGTCATGGGGATAGCAAGCTCCCTGACTGCCGCCATTATTTTATAAAAGACCGCATCCGTGCACCATTTCATTGACTTCTGGCGAGTAGAAATATAGAATTATATTTGCCGCAAATTTGTGTTTGCAGGGATGAAATTGCCCCAATACAAATGGGGTTTAAATATATGTTTAGAGAAAAGGTGGGGACTTCACATGGCTAAATTGAAGGATATTGCAGACCGGGTAGGTGTATCGATCTCTACCGTTTCGCGTGTGATGAAGAACGATGTCAATCGCTCGGTCAGCGATGAAACCCGCAAAAAAATCTGGGATACCGCTGAGGAGCTGGGTTATCGTTCGCAGCGACCGGCCAAGAAGAAAAAGGTGGAGCCCAAAACGGCATATGCAATCGGCTGTGTGGTTGCAATCCCGCAAAATAAATACAATAGCCCTTATTTTTCAGTCATTATGGAAGGGATCGAGAAACAGCTTGCTGAAGCGGGCATGCGTCTGGAATTTGTGTACAGCATCGAGAACGATGGGGACATCGTGCAGTTGCAGTCTCTGGTGAAGGAGCATCGGATTGATGGCATGATTGTAGTGGAACGAATTGACCCGGAAGCCTATCGCTGGCTCAAAGCCAATGTACGGACCGTAGTAGGTGTAGATATCACGGACCCGGACATCCCTGTCGTCGGTTATGACCGTGAAGAGGCGGCCCGAGAGGCGACGAATCATCTGATTGCGCAAGGGCATCGGATCATTGCCTATATTGGCGGCGCGGAGTACAAGAATGATTTTCGTGAGGAAAAACGTTTCCTTGGTTATCGGCGTGCAATGAATGATGCGGGATTACCTGTTGATGATGACTGGGTGATCGATGTGAAATGGGATGTTTCGCTGAGTTATGAATTGACCAAGCAGGCATTTACCAACAATGCAAACAGACCTACCGCAATATTTGCAGCCAGTGACATGATGGCAATTGCAGCCATGCGTGCTGCAACCGAACAGGGTCTGCGTATTCCAGAGGACATCGCCTTTTTTGGGGTGGATAATATTGAAATATCCGAATTCACCTCTCCGCCGTTATCGACCATTCATGTTCCCAAGCTGGAGATGGGCATGTTCGCGGTTAAACAGCTGCTCGATTATCTGGATCACCATTATGAAGTTGCTGTCAAAATGATCGTTCCGTATCGCTGTATATTCCGCCAGTCTTCCAATGGCAAAATAGAATAGCTATCAACCAAAGAGTTCCCGTGTCCAGAGTTGGACAGAGGGGACTCTTTGGTTAAGAATTAATCGTAGATCACATTTTTTCCTTCTTCACTTAATTTTTTTAAAGATGTAAGCATATGATTTATCTCTTCATCGGAGTGTCTTTCCCATGAAGCTAATTCAGCTACTATTTTTAGAGGTGATTTGGATCTATATGAGCGTGTTGGGTTGCCAGGAAATCTTTTATCAGTTAAGTTAGGATCATTTTCAAAATCTCCTAATGGTTCTACAATGTAGATTCTTTCTTTTGAATTCGTTTTTGCTAATTCAGCACCCCACTTGGCAGCGTTTAATGTTCCCGTAAAGTAAATGTGGTTAGATTTTTTATCTTGGTAATTGGATAAGTATTGCGGTTCTAATAAATCTCCAATCTTCAGTTCTGCTTTAGTACCATGAAAAAAAGGACCATTATCTAAGACGTTTTTTTGGTCATCCATACCGAGCACCTCTTCTTTTTTAGATTTGTATTTAGCAGTATAGTGTAGGAATTGCAAAAAAAACAGTCTATAAAAAACATATAAATAACGGTATAATATAAGTAGAGAGAATGATATTCAAGAATCGGACAAGTGGGGGATGCCACGAATAAGCATTCCAAACTGGAAAAAAGTAAGAGAAGCGAAGAAACAAGCCAAAGAGCGACGATTGAAGACGTCATGCGATTCATTGCCCAACGAAATTCGTATCAAATTAAAATAAATAATGTGTGATGCTTAACAAGAAGGCAGCCGATCATAGTGATCGGCTGCCTTTGTTCAACAAACGGGCGGGATAGTGGAATATTTAGGATTACGTCCTTTTCATTGAACTAAGAATGTATCTAAAAAGCCCCGTACCGACGATAAGCACGGGAAATAGTTGAGTTAAATTTTCTTTGGTAGAATTTTTATGTCAACATTTTTTACTGATTGCAAAAGCTAGGACTGGTACTATATACAAATGGGTAATTATTCATTTTTTACGTCATGAGGAGGGGAAGATATGTCAAAGCCGTATTTAATAGTTGTCACTGGTAGGCCAGGTTCCGGGAAAACAACATTTTCTAAGGAGCTTGGTAATGAGATTTTTATGCCAGTAATCAGCCGGGATCAGATTAAGGAAGGGTATGTGCATACTTTAGGTAAAAGTCATAACGAACTTCCGGAGGACGCCAATAAAATAGCCACGGAAATCTTCTTTGATACGCTCATGGGACTAATAACAAACAACGTGTCGGTGATTGCTGAAGCAGCGTTCCAGCACAGGATATGGTCGACCAAGCTTGAACAGTTCATGGGAAAGGCGCAGGTCTTTCTCTTGATTTGCAAGGTTGACGAAAAGATCGCGCTCGACAGGTTTGTCCGGCGGGGGCTGGACAACTCGCTTCGGGAGTACTTCCATGGTGATAAGGGAGTCGACATGGCCAGAAAAGGAATTGAACTGAACGTGAGCTCTTACGAGGAACCCCTTATCGACGTCCCTATATTCAATATTGACACTTTAGGTGAATACGACCCCTCTATTAAGGAATTAAGCAAAAAAATTTTCGGTGACTAGCTAGGCAAACTAGAGCTAGAAAAGAAATCAATGAGAAGCCAAAGGACCCGAAGTGTGAATAGCTGTTCCTTCGAAAAAAAGAGATTTACGTTCAACTAACGGGAAACATTAGTTCAATGAAAACAGCGATAGTCTAATATTGTATTCTCTTCTGACAATACGGGAATCGATTGACAAATAAGAGAAGAGCCTGAGGGGGACGACGAAATCACGAAACCCTCCAGGCTCTTCTCTCTTATTATCTTCATAACCATATTATTAGTGATTATTTATTGAGAACATCCGCGTATTCGGAGATACGTTCGAATCGACCTTTGGCAAACGGGCATAAGGGTAAAATCTTAATACCGTTTTCCCGCGCGTATTCCACCATAGCTTCGATAAGCTTATCGCCAAGCCCTTGTCCTCGGTAAGCATTTTCGACAAAGGTGTGATCGATAATGTAAAGTTCCGGACTTGAGATTACATACGTCATCACCGCAGCAATGCCGCCGTTATCTTGGATAAGAAATCTTTTATTAGCGTTTTCATGTTCTACAACATGCATGTTCATCCCTCTTTCTCTGTTAAATATTCCCCATCCAGACGTCTATACGTCAGTGCTCCACTTGGGCATGTGTCAATATGCCGGGCAATTGCCTCCGTAGTGTCAGCATCTGGATTGATCCATGGACGCTTGTTTAAATCAAAAACACCAGGGAGGCCTTTTACGCAAATACCGGAATGAATGCATACCTCCGAATTAAACATTACCTCGATATCTTTACCGTAGTATACTTTCTGCTTAGTCATCATTTCTTCACATCTTTCACTTTTGAGTTTGTTTAAAGACCAAATCCATTCTTCGAGAGCTGTCAGAATCTTTCCAAATAGCGAGACGTTGATTCGCCTTCCAGTTCTCCGGTTTCATTCAATTATTCTTTTTTGAATCTGCCCGCTTTTCGAATGCTTTTCTTTAAATTCGACAACCGACCGGGGGATTGTCTTGGCTCTTGATGTCCGAATTATAAAGAGGAATCGTTGGTAAGTCAACGTGATGAATTACCCAATGCTTTTGCGAAAGTTCGTCGGTATCCTTTAAAACCCTTTTAATTGAAAGAACCCTCGGAAGTCTTCCGCATATGGCAGTGATGGTGTGGGGAGATATTCAGGACGGTTTTGAGTTAGCTTATGGACCGAATCCCCCTGCATTCAAGGGGTTTCGGAGTTCTTTTTTAGATTCAACCTTGAGCAGTGCTATTCTTCATTTCATAAATTTTTTGGAGTATATGGACTTGCTTCGCCTTCTCTTCATCGTCCTCTGCATGGAGATACCCCTCCACTAGCCTGTACCCGAATATGAGAAGGATCAGCTCGTAGACGCAATGATCGGCGACAGGGGATACATCTGCATACTCCGAAAAGCCTTTGTAATACGCGGGGACACATCGCTGGTAGTATTCGACCATATGATCGGTATCCGCTTCATCCGCAATCAGGCTTGCGAGATCCTCGCCCAAGTAGCCCCATCCCGATGTATCCCAGTCGATGAGCGCGATTTTCCCATCGGCGTAGATCAAGTTGGTCACCCAGAAGTCCCGGTGGCATAGCACGAGGGGTAATCTTTCGATGCGGGCAAGTATTTCGTCTGCGTGCACATCGATGCCGATAAGCATTTGCCGCACGTGCTGCGGGAATTTGCAGTCCTCCGAACGAATATAATCGTAGACGACTGGCCATGACCGATAATGCAGATACGTATTCTTCATGAGATCCGCATGACTCAGGTTTGTCAGGCTCTGCAGTACAGTCGGCTGTTTCGCATACAGTTTACCTTGAAAGCGTCCTAACTCCAACGCAGCCTGTTCATACATGTCAACGGTCAAGTCTAAACCTGTTACACCATCGATATATTCCAGCCATAGCTGGAATTCATCTTCTTCGGTATTCATCTCGGCGTGATAACATGCTGGCCAACGTAAGGCATCTGAGAATGTGGCTCCCAAGTCAGACTCATAGAGATCATATTCCCGGCGCCATGAGCCCGGATCGCCGTAACGCTCCCACTTTTTCTGAATTTTAAGTACGATACGGTACGGCATTTTTTTGACACCCGCGGTTTCTGCGATCCCGGTTACCAGGTGCACATTTCCCACAGTACCACCCTGTAACGGCATGGTTTGGCAGTCGGCCGAGACAATATCCTTCTTGAACTTTCGGCTTAAGGCATAGATCAGCGTTTGGAGATTAATATTCATAGCTTCCAACCTCCGTTATTCTTCGTTTGCTGGCTCTGCATAACGATCGTTTGGTCAAAATGACAACCGGCTGGCCACCGCTCTGCCTGGCTTGTGTCAGGTATCGCATGATGCGGGTAACGTTGAAATCCGAATTCAGAGAAGAAAGGATAAACACGTAGTCAAAGTTGGTTGCGACGACCTGTTCCAGCACGGTTTTGGCATAGCCTGTGGCATGCCCTGAGTAATCCGCGCGTGAGAACTTGGAGCGGCGGGGTAGTACCGTAACGATGAGTGAATTTCCGCTCTCGTTGTGGTGCAGCAGGACAAAATCACCGACACATGGAAAGTCCACGCGTGTTTCCGCGCCGTGATAGAAAGTTCCTTTGAGGACTGCCGTTACTTCCCCACGCTCGGTCATGAGCGTGAAGCGCTCTCGCCGAAGCTCCGTCACCCTGCCGGGTAATAATCCGCCTTGAATTGCATCTATTTCTGT
This sequence comes from Paenibacillus sp. NPDC056933, assembly GCF_042674385.1. NCBI lineage: Bacteria > Bacillati > Bacillota > Bacilli > Caryophanales > Paenibacillaceae > Paenibacillus > Paenibacillus sp. NPDC056933. Next base: position 229,395 of record NZ_JBHUQN010000001.1, read on the forward strand.
ATAGCCATAGGTTTTCAAATCCATCATGTTTTTTTGTTAGCTCCTTTAATGTTGTTTTTTGGACGCAAAAATGCCATGGACAAGCAGCCTCTAAAGAAGCTGCTGTCGCACGGCATCAGGACGCAAAAAAAGATACCACCTTCATCGTATCTGCAAACAGCAATATTCACGAAAGGTTACTTTGGATGGCATACCAAATAATACGGCCGTTTTCCCGCTTTTTTCGCATATGCCTACTATTCGGTTTTAAGACGAAACCACCATATAAGTAGTTGCCATTAAAAACATCTCCCTTCGTGTCAGGAACTTGCTTATCACTAAGCTGTCTATAAAATAACCTTTTTTGGAAAAAAAATCAATGCTGAATACGACTAACCGTAAATTAACCTACTTTATCATATAGAATTCGCTTATTTAAAGCTCTCTTAATGTTCCGATAATCATTCAGCTAACGGGAAACGTTAGTTCAAAAAGCATGGGGCAGACTGCAGATTGGCAGGCTGCTCCTTTTTTTATAACATTCTGGACAACTTCCGATATTCCCGGGGCGAAATGCCTTCATATTTGCGGAACATGCGGCTGAAATAATGAATATCCGGGTAACCGCTTTGTACACCCACAGCCTCAATGGAATGATCGGTTTCCCGCAGCAGCTTACGTGCTTCGCTTAGACGGATGGATTGAATATATTCGTTGGGCGGCATGCCCGCCATCTGTTTGAACAATTTGGCCATGTGATCCACGCTCAGGTTCAATTGTTTAGCGATGCTCGAATTGGTCCACGGCTCAGCAGGTGCCACCTCTATACGTTTCATAAGTCCCAGCAGCTTCTCCCCATGCACCGAATCATGGCGTGGTGATTTTCGCCAGGATGAACGCAGCAGATGGGTTAATAATTGCAGCATCAGAGCTTTACATACCAGTTCATATCCCGGTGGACGCATGGTGAATTCATGAACCAGTTGTTCCATGAGCTGCACGGCAGCAGGAGAAGGGGTATAGACCGGATTGGAAGATAACGGCGTCATGCCCTCTGCGCATGCTTCGACTGCGAATTTATGAGGCTGAACCGTTTCTTCGTTAACCACCATATCTGCCTCGGTCTGAATGGTCAATTCGTTGAAGAAATCAAAATGAATGCCGATAAAACGAGCTTCCGGGCTGGATACGACCTGATTCTGGTGATAGACACCGGATGGCAGCATAATCAACTGTCCCGCCTTCAGAGTATGGTTTTTACCGTTCATGTAGGTTGCGGCTTCACCTTGAGAGACGTACAGGAGTTCAAAATCATACAGACGCCGCTTTGCGAGCTTCCCGGGAGAAAGGCTCTGGAACTGTGCATAGTGCACGCTGGGAGACCATTCAGTGTAATTGGCGGTTCGTTGCAGAGGATATACCGTTTGCTGGAGGGACATGGAAATCATCGCCTTTTCCAATGAGATTGGTTGAAATAGATCAGGTGTAAACTGAACGGATTTGTGCAAATAATCTCTTTATCTCCTAAATAAATGATCGGATGAATTATTTATAATATATGTATTATCACATGTTCTTACGAGAGAGACAACATCACGGATTATGCTAAAAAGGAGATGGATTAAAATGCGCTCTCTCCCTGTGGAACGGAGCACAAGTTATTGCTGCGAACCACTCCGTTCAGTTGCACGGAATGGATTTCCTTCTGCTGTGGATTGGGAAAGGTGTGTTCCAGTGGAATTGGTGGATACGGTGACAGGCAGACCACCTCATCAATCCACTGAAGTCCGTTTTGGCTGGAGTCCCGAATTCCTGCATATTCGATTTGTATGCCAGGATGATCACGTCGTATCTGATTTCACAGAAAGGGATCAGCCATTATATGAGCAAGATGTGGTTGAACTGTTCATTGATGAACAAGGCGATGGCAGGAACTACATGGAACTGGAGGTCAGCCCGCACAACGTGGTATTTGATGCACTCATTCACAATAACGGCGAAGGTTCCGAATTGAAAGCAGATGTAACTTGGCAGGTGGAGGGGTTACAAACGGCTGTTGAAGTGGATCGGCAGGGCAATAGGGTGTATTTGATCCATATTCCCGCCAGTAACTTTAGGTCTCCCCTGGCTAAAGGGGTATGTTGGAGGGTTAATGTTTACCGTATTGATGAGAATGTGCACGGAGATCGGGAATATCAGGCATGGCAGCCTACGGGGGCTGTAAACTTTCATTTGCCTGCCCGTTTTGGTCATTTTCGTTTGGGATAGCCAAATGCACCGCAGAGGAACAGAGTTCCATATTTTGAAGGAGGGGTTTGACATGAAAAAAGGGATTAACATATGGTCGTTTCCAGGAGATGCCTCCATTTCGGATTGTATTCAGACGGCGAAGCAGGCTGGTTTTGAGGGGATTGAACTATCGCTTAATGGAGAAGGCGAGCTGAGTCTGTCTGCCACGGATCAGGAGGTCCGTGATATTCAGGGACGTCTCGAAGAGGCCGGGATTGAGATCGCGGGACTTGCAACCGGATTGTACTGGGATTACCCGATGACGAGTGCCCGTCCAGAGATCCGCACGAAAGCACTGGATGTATGTAAGAAGCAGCTCGAGCTTGCCGCGGCATTTGGTGTGGATACCATTCTGGTCATTCCAGGTGCTGTTGGTGTGGATTTTATTCCTGACAGCGAAGTGACGGATTATGAAGTCGCCTACGAGCGGGCGCAGGAAGCGATTGCGCACCTGCTGCCTTATGCGGAAAGTACCGGCGTATCCATTGGTATTGAGAACGTATGGAACAAATTCCTGGTGTCACCGCTAGAACTGCGTTCCTTCATTGACTCGTTTAATTCAGAATATATAGGTTCGTATTTCGATGTGGGCAATGTCGTACAGAACGGTTATCCGGAGCAGTGGGTGCGCATTCTTGGTCATCGGATCAAAAAAGTGCATTTCAAGGATTACCGCCGTCAAGCGGGAGGACTTCACGGGTTTGTGGATCTGCTGGCTGGAGATGTGAATTATCCAGCGGTGATGGAGGCATTACAGGCCATTGATTACGACAACTACGTGACTGCCGAGATGATTCCGCCGTACACTCATCATTCGAAGCAGATCATATTTAATACATCGAAAGCGATGGATGCCATTCTTGGACGTTCTTTGGAATAGAAGATACATCTAACAACGGGAATTAGAATGAAAAATTTTATTTTATTCGGGAGGTAGAAGCATGTTAAAAGTAGGATTGATCGGTTTTGGGTTTATGGGACGTATGCATTTTGATAACTATGTACGCCTTGCTTCAGAAGGGGAACCTGTGGAATTGGTTGCCATCTGCGACCTGAGAATAGAGGAACTGAAGCATGGTAAAGCAGCCGGCAATATGGCGACAGAACAAGAAGTATATGATCTATCGCCTTATCGTTTGTACGACAACATCGACACGATGCTGGAGCAAGAAGAACTGGATATCATCGATATTACGCTGCCTACACCACTGCACGCTGAACTAACTTGTTCCCTGCTGGAGAAAGGCATGCATGTGCTGTGTGAGAAGCCGGTTGCGCGCCATTCAGCGGAAGGTTGGAAGATGGCAGAGACGTCCAAAGCGACCGGGAAAACACTGATGATTGGGCAGTGTCTACGCTTCTGGCCAGCCTATGCCTATCTGAAATCTGTTGTGGAAGACGGTCGTTATGGAGCGGTAAATGCAGGTTATTTCTTCCGTGGTTCAGGTTTGCCTCAAGAGTGGTTCCTGGATGGCGAGAAAAGCGGCGGCTGCATACTGGATATGCACATTCATGATGCAGATATCATTCACTGGCTATTTGGTAAACCGGATCAAGTCTCCACACTTGCCCGTAACGTAATTCCGGGAAGCGGTTATGATACCGTGTCCACAAACTATGTGTATCCTGATGGGAAAGTGCTGAATGCCCAAGCAGACTGGACGCTGGGGGGAGACTATGGTTTCTCCATGACGTATAGAGTTAATTTCGAACAGGGGAATCTGGTCTTTGAGAATGGTGAGCTGAAAGTAAATCCGAACAACGCTCCCGGTTTTGTTGCGGAGCTGTCACCCGACTCGGGATACTATCACCAGCTCAAATATTTTATCCAGTCTGTTCAAGCAGGTACGCCTGTATCTGTATGTACGCCGGAGAGCGCAACAGGCACCCTTGAATTGATCGAAGCCGAGATTCGTTCGGCGGACGAACGGGGCGCATTGATTTCGGTGGGGGAAAAGGCAGATCAAATGACAGCAGAGGCATAATTAATGCGATCAATTTAATTACACTGGTAGCTTATAGCTTATCCTTATATGCTGCTCGTCAGCTTTTATATGTTTGCCAGCAGCAATACGAATGATTATGTACTGGAGTATATTGCCGCACTTGCCTCTACTCTGGTTTAGATCGAAACGAAATGGAAAGAGCAGAATCTTCGTACATGAAGGTTCTGCTCTTTTTACAATAATACTCCTTTTAATATTCGAACATGAAGAAATGTAAATGATATTTATTACTGTTTAATTAATGAATTTGCAGGATAATTTCTCTTGCAAATACAATTTAATTTATATTTGTTTGTTAATCTAATTGAAGGGAGGTAGAGATATGCTTAAACAAATCAATAAGGGATTTGCTAAGGGTTCTTCTGACTCAAAGTTATGTTGGACATGTGATACAAAGGACTACTGTGTAAAATGTGATGCACTTGACTGGGGATGTTCAGGTGGATGGGAAACCTGCATTACCAAAGATTCTGATGGTTAGATTGTGAGAAGTGACTTTTTACTAGACACACTCCTCAGCAAAGAACCCAGATTTTCTAAGAAATAATCTGGGTTTTTTGAGCGTTATTTTATCAAGAATAACTTACAACGTATAGAATGGAGCAGAGGAAATGAACGAATTAACAAATGTTTGGGAAGAACGCATCACACCAGGAGATGTTATGCTTCTAAAGCATAATTCTACTAAATATGCATACGTTCCAGAGAGTAATGCATTATATGAAATTGATAACAATTTAGAGATGATTCTCAAGTCAGAAAATGAAACAGTATCGGTGTTATACAATAAATTACCATCGCCATTAGAGAAAGGAGAGTTTCTCGAAGTCATTGATTCTCTGATCGAGAATGAAATGATCAATCAAGAAAGAAAAACTAAAGAAATAGAGACAGCCCATTTTCAAACAATCAGCGCTCTAACACTTATGATGGTACAAGAATGCAATCTAAAGTGTACCTATTGTTATGCTGGAGATGGCGAGTACAATGAAAAAGGAAAAATGAATTTCGAAACTGCGAAAAGATCTGTGGATTTTTTAATTCAGAATTCAGGAAATATTGAAGAATTGACTCTTGTTTTCTTTGGCGGGGAACCTTTATTAAATTTTGAAACGATCGAGCAAGTTGTACAATATGCTAATAAACTAGCTGAGACACATCATAAAAAAATTAAATATAGTATGACTTGTAATGGAACCCTCATTACTCCGAAAATCATTAACTTTATTCGGGCTCATGATATCTATGTTCAAATTAGTGTTGATGGCCAGAAGTCTGCTCATGATCAGAACAGGTTTTATGGTAACCAAAAAGGCAGTTACGAAATAATCATGAATCGTACGGAAGAGCTCAGAAACAAAAATCAGTTGGGGGTGCGTTCTACACTTACTCCCGCAAATACGAACTATACAGAAATATACCAACACTTATTTTCTTTGAAATTTCGAAGTGCTTTTTTAGCACCTGCTATGCAAATGTTTAACAGAGAGAGTTTTGAAGATTTGGGTGTAGAATTTGAGGTTCTAACACAGTATTTTCTAAAACTTATAGAAGCGAAGGAATATAGTAAGGCTAAAAAGATAAATAATGTAATGAAATTTTTACAGAGATTACATAGTGGTTTCGAGTCGACCTATTCATGTGGAGCCGAGGTTAACTTTTATGCTGTTGATATTCATGGTGATCTCTATCCGTGTCATCGCTTCGTTAACAATAAAAATTACAAACAGGGCAACGTATACTCTGATATTGATCATTATAAGAAAAATGAATTTCTTCTAGAAGCACATACATCCAATCGGCAAAATTGTAATTATTGTTGGGCTAGAAATTTGTGTGGCGGTGGCTGTCATCATGAGAACTATGAGCTATCTGGAGCTGTAACATCACCACCGGTGGATTATTGTAGGCTTACAAAAACACAATTACAGTCCATTTTTCATCTTTACTTAACTTTGACAGAAGAAGAAAAAGAGATATTGCTAGGTTAACTTTTAAAAGGGTACTACTAAGGAGATTCAATTATGAAAGGTCTTGCTTTTATATATAAAAGATTGCTCCCTTATAATCGTGAGATTGTGACCATTTTGTTATTCATGGGGCTACCTCTGTGTTTTGGAATAATACAGCCTATCCTGTTTGGAAAATTCGTTGATTTGATTAGTTCTAACCAGATTAAGGATGCTTTTTTTATCGTTTTTTTGATTTTTATTGTTTGTTTGATGAGTCTTCTTTTTAACTTGGTGTGCAAATATAAAGTAGCGAGTATCTCTTATAAAATTCAATTCAGTTTAAAGACGGATCTAATTAAACGTATCTTCTTTCTTCCTATGAACATCTTCGAATCGCTCCCCAAGGGAGAGATAATTAACAAAGTTGAAAATGATACAAAAGCATTCTCAATTGCCGTAACGGACTTAGCTAAGTTTCTCGTAGATAGTATCAGTTTCATCTTTATTATTATTATACTCATTAAAATCAATCTGAAACTTTCATTAATTTTAGTTCTTCTTGGGCCGATATTACTTATATCATTCTTGATATTTGGAAAAAAAATAAAATTTTGGGACGCGATTGTTAAACGGAAATTAGATAGTTATCTTAATTTATTGAATGAGATCTTGGAGAAATTCACGCTATTTAGAGTTTTTCATGCAGAAGGTGTGATCTTTCGAAAGTTTGAAGGGGAATTGAGTAGTTATCAATCGTCATCATTAAAAAAGAACAGGATAACCATTCTTTCTAGTGGTACAGTAGAAGGCCTAAACTTTATTTCATATATAGCAATTCTCTTGGGTGGACTTTATTATATTGGAAACCACAACCTTACTCTGGGGGAACTTGTAGCATTCACAACGTATTCCAGCAATTTCAATTACTCTCTATTAAGGTTTTCTCAATTTAACGTCCTGGTACAGGAAACCGTGGTCTCTATAAATCGAATGGACAATATTCCGGTTGCAGCATTAAAAAATAGCAATGAGAAAGGTAAATATGATCCGAAAATTTTGACTAATTTTACTGGAACTATCATGGAAATATCAAATATCTCCTATAGCTATGCTGAAGTCGGTATTAGGTGTATTAATGAATTAACCGTGTCTGTTTCTCGATCAAAAATTCTTCAAATTACTGGGGCAAACGGAAGCGGGAAATCAACCTTGTTAAAAATTCTAGCAGGTTTTTACCGGAACTATACAGGTGAGATTCGTTATAAGGGATCAGATATTAATGATATCCCGCGTTCTGTATATTGTAATGAGGTATGTTTCGTTACTCAAGAACCTCAAGTCATTTCTGGCTCAATCCGGGAGAATCTTTTACTGGGGAACGCTCAAGCAACTTCGGGAGAAGTACGCAAGGTGTGTGAAATGGTTGGTATTGCTTCGTTTATTGATTCACTAGATCATCATTATAATACTTTAATCGGTATTAATGGAATTGAACTATCTGTTGGTCAAAAACAGAAGTTATCCATGGCTAGAGGACTACTAGCAAATGCAGAATTATACTTGTTTGACGAAGTCACTTCTGCACTTGATGCGATGCATAAACAAACTTTTTTTGAATTGATGCACTCTTTGAAAGAGAACAATAAGGCGATTATTCTCATCTCTCATGATCCACTTCCACCTGGCTTGGTTGATGAAAAAATTGAATTATGTATCTAAGGGCTGAGATGTCAAAATAAAAATAAGGTAGCAGGTGAGTATTTATGAAATTGAGCGTTAAAAATCTTTCGAAACATTACGATAAGCCTATTCTCCAGAATGTATCTTTTGAAATGAATACTGGAATACTTGGTTTGCTAGGCGAAAATGGAGCAGGAAAAACGACATTGCTCGAAATCATCTCCACGCTCATTGCCCCCCATACAGGTCAAGTAGACTATGAAGGCATGGATGTCGTTCAGCATTTACATACGATTCGAAAACAGATTGGCTACTTGCCACAGAAGTTTGATTTTTTTCCCCACTTGACCGTGCAGGAGATTCTTGAATATGTTTGTCGTTTGAAAAATATTCACGGGAAGCAGCGGATAGCAGAAATTGAAGAAAAACTCGAGCAGGTTGGATTGCTGGAGCATAGGAACAAAAAATTCATTGCTTTGTCTGGAGGTATGAAGCAGCGCTTAGGTATTGCCCAGGCTATTGTTGGAAGCCCCAGGTTACTTTTGATTGATGAACCTACCGTGGGACTTGATCCTCATGAGCGTGTATCGTTTAGACAACTGCTAACAACTCTTGCAACAGACCGGTCTATTATTATTTCCACTCATATTGTCGAAGATGTTGCACTTACAACAGATTTTGTTCTGGTGCTGCACCAAGGGATTGTTAACTACTTTGGAGATATCCCTGCTTTCATCAAATCGGTGGAGGGGAAGGTATGGCTTCATAGCGGAGAGAATGTGACTGAGAAGCTTCAAAAGCAAGGTGCACTAATCATCTCAACACAGGTCACTGCAAGTGGTGTACATGTTCGCTATCTATCGGATACCCCGTTGGAAGGCAGCCTTTTATTAGAGCCTACTTTGGAGCACGCCTATATTTATACGAATAGAAAGAAGGTATAACCATTGAATGAATTTATGGTACAACTTCATTTTTCGTTTAAATCTTTGCTAAAACATCGCATGCTGCTTATCATTGTTTTTTTTCTCACAACGATAATCCCACTTGTTTTGGCACAAATGAGTGGAGAGACCCGATTTGAAAATCGTTGGCTTTCTATGCTTCAACTCCAAATGATTATTGTGACGCCTCTAGTCCCAGTTCTCGTAAATGCTGTTTGGGGCGGAAAACTAAGAGACTTCGAACTGAAAACGATCATGTTTTATCTAATTATCCCATCAAATTATTTAATCTCTAAGCTTGTAGCGGTTGGGGCCGGAATAAGCATGAGTTTGATACTGATCGATTCTATTTATTGGTTTGCATTATCAAACCAAGGTCCTAATCTCTTATGGTTAGTTACACTCTTGCAAATCATCTTAACCGTATCTTTTGTTGTCTCGTTAACTGGACTATGCTCTCTTATTTTTAAGAGGACGATATACAGTACTATTTTAGTTTTTATTTACTTGATTATCAGTATTCAATATGTCCGACAACCAATGTTTGCGATCTGGTTTAATCCAGATTATGTATCGGAAATGATACTACAGCCTAATTTTATGCTTCAACGGTATGTCTTAGTCTTGTGGGTAATCCTCATGCTTTTGATCAGCTCAATGTTGTTCAGAAAGCAGGTTGTACGCACATGATACGGTTATGGTTTTTAAAACTAAAGGTCCTATGGCGCAGTGAACATATCTGGGCTTTCTACATGGGACTGTTCATTTTGTATTTGAGCAAATTTGTGTTTTTCATAGATGAATTGCCTGTCACCATACCTTTATATGGACTTTTCATGTCCACCATGACGCTTGTTATATTGAATTCACCTAAGCGTTACCATATGGTTCATATGATAAGACTTACCAACTGGAATCCTATACGGAGAACTTTGCAGTCATGGTTATTTAGTTTTTTTTGTACGCTTCCAGCCTCAACTCTCTTATTTTTCACTATTCGTGAAATCTTTAAAGATACTCCTGTTTATCTGCTTGTGTTTGTTATTTTCGGACTATCTTACTTCGCAATCAGCTTTGCGTTTGTAGTTTCTTTATTACCTTTTAAAATGGCTATTCTATGCAGTGTATCTGTGTACATGCTCCTCACTTTAATGCATGGTTATAAACTGGAGAGTATTCGGTACGTTGCACCAACTCTGAATTTTATGTATCCAGATTACCCTGATATGATTAATATGCTGTCGATATTTTTTCTTGGTATACTGATGCTGGCCATCTATTGTTGGAGAGGAATCGATTGGCCTCGCCGACAAAAAAAAATATTGCTTTTCATTCTCATGATTATCGCTGCGACATACATCGCAGTTCCCCTTGGACAAATATGGAATGGAAGGCATTTAGCAAATGAACCTTATCAAAAGGTTCAAGTGAACAACATCGTTGTGCAATATAAAGGCATCCCTCATACTATTGCAACAAGATATGGTCAGGTAGTCTCTGATATTATTGATGAGTTGAACGAACATAAGATTAATCCTGATATTACCCAAATTATAATTACTCGATTAGATCATGTCCCCAAAGGTACTCAACTGGAGCATATTTTGAAGTTAGAAGAGAAGACGCTATACATTGAACCCTATTCGAATAAGTTTTATGAGTTTAATTATGGGTATAATATCATTCGGGATATGCTTGAACTTTCCGAAACTGATCATCAGATTGGACTACAAATAACCCAAAGTTTGATTAGTAAGAACAAACATCACTTTTTCGATTCACTTCAACGTAGGGGACTTAGTGAAACCTATGAATAAAAGATATGGTTTCATAAGAGTAACTATCCGTAAGTTAATAGAGTTGGAGTGAATTAAAATGATTAATAGTATACTAAACCGCTACTTGTAGTTAGGGCGTGTCTTCAAACTGTTTGAAGACACGCCCCGGAACATTATCATTTGCGAGTAAATTTATCTAAATGAAACTTAAATTACCTTCCAATTATTCGCCTGCTCCACTGTAAGTGGTTGATGTCTGCGAATATAATCCTCCACCAGTGCCGCCATATCCGTTGCACCTTCGTGAAGTACCTTTTTGCCTGGATACATCGCATAATCACCGCCACCTGCTGCGCGATAACTGTTCATCACTACAGAGTACGTTGCGTCCATTGCAACAGGTATACCCTCACGTTCCAGCTTCACCACACGACTTCCCACAGGTTTGGAGACATCCAGCTCATATTCAATGCCCGCCCACATGTCATAATTATAATGCTGTGGTTTCGGCTGCATATAAGCAGGATTGACGACAACTTCGCCTGATGCGACTTCAAAGTAACGCGCCGTTTGCTCTAATGCATCCCGAATGTCCTGACCACGAAGCTCCAGCACCGTCAGTGTATTGGGATAGATAAAGTTGGACAACACATCCCGAACGGTAATGAGGGAACCGAACCCTCGGGCTTCTTCACTGAGCAATGCCGTATTGGAAAGCTGTGCACCCGTTGCTTCCATCTGTACCTGATGTACAAAAGCAATGAAGGGATGCGCAGCAAGCCGCAGTGCGGCAGGATCTGCGATGGACAGGTCTCCGGCGACTTCGCCAATCGGCTGGTCCAGCCATGCCTGTGCTTTTGCTTCCAGCTCGTCTGTCAGTTTCATAACAGCCGCATCGGGCTGTCCGTCCGTATGTTTATCCAAAAGCAACAAGCGAGCCTGTTTTCCGGCAATCTTCCACTTTCCATCCGATAAACGCTCCAACTGGACGGATACCTGACCTGCACCGTTTCCACTAAACCCGGGCTGGATGACGGTCACCCCATGTATTTCAGCCGTAAGCTGACGATGTTGATGCCCGGTAAGAAGAACGTCAATCCCTTCAATGTCCCGACAGATAGCGTACGCCTGATTTTCCCCGGTTAAACGCTCGGCAGGCTCGCCTGTCTCCAGATCACTCTCGAATCCACCATGATAACTAACCACGAGCACATCCGGTTGTTCATGCTCACGAATATGGTTAACCCATGCACGAATGGTATCCATGGCATCAAGGAATTGTAAACCTTCAATATTTTTCGGATGTTCCCAGTTCGGGATATAATGGGTCGTTGCACCCAGCAAAGCAATTTTGACGCCCGAAGACAAGGTTTTAATCAGATAAGGAGGCCCAAAGGCGGGTATACCTGCTCCAGAGGGTGCAATGGGCCGTGTTTCTTTCTCGGGATTCCCTCCATATGAATGGATCACAATCGTGTCGTCCTGATACGTTTTGTACGACGGCTGTTCACCGGTACTGTGTTGTGACGCTAACCTTTCATCCTCTCGTTCCTGGTCTTCCTTATGACGATCCATAACAATATTGGCGGATAACCAAGGAAAATGAGAGTCTTCAACGGCTTTACGCAGCAATTTCTGTCCGTAGTTAAATTCATGATTGCCCATCACGGCAGCATCATAGCCTAGTTCATTCAGAACGTGAATGAAGGGATGCACTTCATGATCTGATACAAAGGAAGCAGCATATGATGCCAAAGGAGAGCCCTGCAGCAGATCACCGTTATCCACGAGCAGTAATTCAGGTGAGCGTTCCCGTTCCTGCCGAATTAGCGAAGCCAGCATAGCAAGTCCGGCTGGGCGATAAGCATTGGTGTTGTAATGTATGGGGCGAATGGCTCCATGAAGGTCACTGGTTACCATGATGTCGAAGCTTGCCGTAGATGTTATGGATGTCATTTTACAATCTCCTCTAGCTATATAAGTTTAAACATATGAAATCATAGGTCATTCTGTCGGCGGAGTACAGAGTGAATTCACCGTTTCTACTTGTATCATCAACCGTAATGAGCCTATTCTACCAGATGAAAGTCGCTCTGACAGCCTGACAGGAAACTTTACAAAACTCCAAATTTCGTTTCACATCGCGCAAATATTCGACGACTATAGTAGACAAGTATTGAAAAATAGAAACTCTTTGGAGGGTGTTCGCTTGAAGAAGTCTGCTTTATTTTTACCATTGTTGATTTTGGTTCTGTTTCTAAGTGCTTGTGGGTCTAACAGTAGTACAACAGGTTCAGCTAACGGAGCTGATACGAGCTCGAATGCATCCGGTACGGAAACGGCAGAGACAGACAAAGCCGCTGAAGGTTATGTGCCAACTGAACTGACTGTACAATTCGTTCCATCACAAAATGCAGATACACTCGAAGCCAAAGCGAAACCGCTTGAGAAGCTGCTGGGTGACAAATTGGGCATCCCGGTGAAGGTTAGCGTATCCACAGACTACAACACAATTATTGAAGCAATGGCTTCCAATAAAGTGGACGTAGGTTTCTTGCCTCCGACGGCTTATGTACTTGCCAAAGAAAAAGGCGCAGCTGAAGTTATTCTTCAGGCACAACGTTTTGGCGTAAATGATGAGACTGGCGCTCCAACCGAGCAACTGGCAGATTCGTATAAATCCATGATTATCGTGAAAAAAGATTCGCCGATCCAATCCATTGAGGATCTGAAAGGCAAAAAAATCGCCTATCAGAACGTAACTTCTTCCGCAGGTTATGTATGGCCGGCAGCCCTGTTGCTGGACAGAGGCATTGATCCGTTGAAAGATGTAACACCTGTAACGGTAAAAGGTCATGACCAAGGCGTTATCGCTGTACTGAACGGTGATGTTGATGCAGCAGCGATTTTCCAGGATGCTCGTAACACAGTATCCAAAGACTACCCAACTGTATTCGAAGACACCCGTGTACTGGCGTTCACAGAGCCAATCCCTAATGACACCATTGCTGTTCGCACAGACATGAATGCAGAGTGGTCTGCGAAGATCAAACAAGCGTTCATCGACATCGGTAAAGATCCTGCAGGTCACGAGATCGTTAAGGAAATCTACACACACGAAGGTTACGTAGAGTCGGATGACAGCAAATTTGATATCGTTCGTGAGTACGGCGAAAAAGTGAAAACAGAGTAGTTTTCTGTTAAAAGAAAGATAGTTAATGATCGCATTGCATTGCTTATCTTTTCATTGGAGAACTTCATCGGTTCAGCGGGCAGGCCAGTTCAGCGTGACATACGCTGCGCTGGCTTGTCCCATTACAGCGTGACTCTACGAAATACCATATTAATGAAAGAAGGATTAACGCCATGATTGAGCTTCACAATGTAACGAAAACTTATGCTAACGGCACGAAAGGCCTGAATAATATTAATTTGAAATTTAAGCAGGGGGAGTTCATTGCCGTAGTAGGTTTGTCTGGTGCAGGGAAATCAACGCTCCTGCGTTCCATTAACCGACTGCATGATATCAGCGAAGGCGAGATTTTGATTAGTGGCAAGTCGATTACGAAAGCCCATGGCAAGTCACTTCGCATGATTCGCCGGGATATCGGCATGATTTTCCAGAGCTTCAATCTCGTAAAACGTTCCAGTGTTCTTCGCAACGTGCTTGCTGGGCGTGTTGGATATCATTCCACCATGCGTACCATTCTGGGCCGTTTTCCCAAAGAAGATACAGAACTCGCATTTGGAGCACTGGAGCGGGTGAATATTGCGGAGAAAGCCTATTCCCGCGCGGATCAATTGTCCGGTGGTCAACAGCAACGGGTAGCCATAGCTCGCGTACTTGCACAGGAAGCAAAAATCATTCTGGCAGACGAGCCTGTCGCTTCACTCGATCCGCTGACAACGAAGCAGGTTATGGATGACCTGAAACGCATCAATCAGGATCTCGGCATTACAACCATTGTTAACCTTCACTTTATTGACTTGGCGAGAGAGTATGCGACCCGTATTGTGGGATTGCGTGCAGGTGAAGTGGTGTTTGATGGTCCGGTATCCGAGGCAACGGACGAGCGCTTTGCAGAAATTTATGGCAGACCTATTCTGGCAGACGAGCTGCTGGATAAACAGGCTGTACAGGAACAGCGGGGAGAAGTTCTGGTATGAAGCAGCCCGTGAATGTATCGATAGATGGATCATTGCAGAACGATTCGAGGAAGGGCAAGCTTCCTGGCACAGGATCAGGTTCGACGATCCACCGTCCCAAACCACCGGGGCGCACCAAACATCTGCTCACGTTGGTCATCATTCTTCTGCTTTTGTGGGCAAGTGCCAAACAGACTGATGCCAGCTTCAGCGAACTGATCGAAGGTTTTCCGAACATGCTGGACCTACTGCGGGAGATGTTCCCACCGCGATGGACCTATTTTGACAATATCGTTCAGGGCATGCTGGAGACGATTCGTATGGCTCTCATCGGTACAACGATTGGTGCAATCATCGCGATTCCCGTCTCCATTATCTGTGCAGGCAATTTGATGCCCAGCCGCTGGATCTACTATCCGGCCCGCTTTGTACTGAACCTGATTCGTACCGTGCCAGATTTGTTGCTGGCGGCACTATTTGTTGCTGTGTTTGGACTGGGACCGATTCCTGGTATCTTGGCACTTGCTGTCTTCTCGGTGGGATTGATTGCCAAGCTGACTTACGAAACGCTGGAGACGATTGATCAGGGCCCGCTTGAAGCGATGACCGCTGTCGGCATGAACCGGATTCAGCTCATTATCTATGGCGTGGTGCCGCAACTGGCTGCCCAGTTTACTTCCTATGTCCTGTATGCCTTTGAGATTAATGTGCGCGCCGCCGCGATTCTCGGATTGGTGGGTGCAGGGGGCATTGGGCTGTATTATGAAGCGACACTTGGTTTCCTGGAATATGACAAAACGAGTGTAATCATTCTGTTTACTCTTGTCATTGTCCTCATCATTGATTATGTAAGTACTAAGCTGCGGGAGAAATTGTTATGATGAAAAATGAAACGAGCGTAATCCGGCGCAAACCACGGAAGAACCCGCTTCGCTGGGTAATTATACTCTTGCTTATCTTGATGTACGCCTGGGCACTTGCCGGTGTACCGTTCACCGGTTTCAAGGAAACCGCCGGGCAGATCATGAAGGCGATTGTCGCCGGAATTTTCTCTCCGGATTGGGACTTTGTCTATCTGCCTGAGGGTGAGGATCTGCTGCGAGGGCTGCTGGATACACTGGCGATCTCGGTGCTGGGTACGGTCATTTCTGCAGTGTTGTGCATTCCGTTTGCATTCTGGTCTGCCCGGAATATGAGCCGATTCCGCGCTGTCTCGGGTGCGGGCAAAATGGTCCTCAGCTTCATTCGTACGTTTCCCGAGATTATAATGGCCCTTTTGTTCATCAAGGCGGTAGGACCGGGTTCTTTTGCGGGTGTACTCGCCCTTGGCCTGCATTCCATCGGGATGCTAGGTAAACTGTTCGCTGATGAAGTGGAAAATATTGATTATGGTCCTTCTGAAGCTTTGCTCGCTTCCGGAGCGACTCGCATGCAGCAGCTGTGGTTTGCTGTACTGCCACAGGTTTTGCCAGGATTCCTGAATTACACGTTGTATCGGTTTGAGATTAATGTGCGCTCCGCAACCATACTGGGTGTGATCGGGGCAGGGGGGATCGGTACACCGCTGATCTTTGCACTCAGCACACGGAACTGGCCGCGAGTGGGAATCATTTTGCTAGGTATTATTGTGATGATTACCATCATTGATTTGATTTCGGGATACATTCGCAAGAAGCTGGTATAGGGTTGAAGATATATTGAATTATGGATATCAAAGGGCTATTCAGTGCCAAGATACATGGCATGGATAGTTTTTTTTTATGTATCTGTAACTGCCCTGTAACGCTTGAATAAATGTATCCTGTTACATCTGAACTTGTGATTTAATCAAAAAAACCGAAACTACGCAGCCCCGTATATCAGGCTATGTGAGTCTCGGTTTTCTTCATCTTCTTAGCTTGCTGCTGGCAGAGATACGGACTTTGTCACCTGAACCGTAATCGTTTCAGTGCTTGTCACACCCGCTGCATTGATCAGCTCGGCGCGATACGTGTACGTTCCATTCGCGTGACCGGATACATCTGTCACAGCGCTTTGTGCATTAGGTGTTACTGCGTTCAGTGCTTTGGTATCGATTAGTTGACCATTCTCATAGAGACGGTATTCTGTTGCATTCGTTCCCCACCAGAGATTCATCGTTACTTTGTAGTTACCATCCCCATCCCAGTTGTCTTGGGAGAGAACGGCTTTGCCAGGGGCAGCATTCGCCACTTGTACCGTGAGTACCTCACTGCGAGTAGTGCCCTTGGAGTTCGTCAGCTCGGCTACATAGGTATACGTACCGTTAGCTTTGCCACTAATCGTTGTTTGGGCCGATTGCGCTGCTGGTGTAGCGTCTGTCAGCTTTTGTGTGTCAATCAGCACGCCATCTTCATACAGCTTATAGCTGGTACCATTGTTACCCCACCAGAGGTTCATGCTGACGGTGTAAGATCCTTCGGACAGACCGTTGCTATAACCATTGTTGGAGGTAAGCGCCGGTTTACCCGGTGCGCCAACAGCTGGTGTAGAAGGTACTTCCTCAACTGCTGCAAAATCGTTCAAGCTTCTTGGTTTCAGTTGAAATACATCTTTGAAAATAGCGGCAACACCTGTCACGTTGATTTTATCGCCTGCCGCATAAGGGAAGGACGTTTGTGTTACACCTGTACGTGTATCCACACGGACATGGGTGCTTGTTCCATCTGCTGCAATCGCATCGAATTCGAATGAGCCTACGGGTGTTGCGCTAATGATATTTTGAACAGTTACTTCTTTCAATTGAACAAGTTGACCCTGATTTTCAGCCGTTACAGCTTGAACTTCAACGGCAGCAGGGATGGAGGCTGTACCTGTTTTCTCGATTGCTACGATATCCGTAAGTTCGAATTCGCTATTGTACAGCGCCGTTGCTGCGGTTACTTTAACTACATCACCCGCGTGGAAGCCGCCAGTGCTTTGAAAAACATAAAGGCCGCCAGTGGTATCCTGAAGATAGAAGGATTGTCCGCCAAATGCACCCGGTTCTGTTGTAACTACACCTTCAACTGTTACGGTTGACCCAGCTGCTTTGGTGCGTGCATCAGCAATGCTGATCATTGCCGGGATGGGTCCTTCTTCCTCTGGAAGCTGCTCAGCTGGAACATTACCGACCGTAACTGCATTGGTAATCAGGTTGCTGCCATTCAGGCGCAGACGCAAGCTGGCAGCTCCAGTTGTACCCGGTTTGATGCGTACATTCAAGTCTTTAATTGCACGACCTTTACTATCTGAGGTTACGCTAAACGTAGAGCTGTAACCGTACGAAGTCGGCCATGTGCCACCTTCATTCTGAATCATGGCTACCTGTGTTCCGCCAGTCAGATAGATCCCTGCACTGTAGCCGGAAACGGTTGTGTTCGCAGGCATGTTCTCTACAACAACGCGGATCTGGAAATCCTCCGCATTAGGCAGGGTTTCCTGCTTCACAAAGCTGTAGGAAGCGTTCGCGCTTGAAGCTGGCCCACCATAAGAACCTGCTTTGAACGTGGAACGATCATACCACTTATATCCCGCAGCGGGTGCCGCCCAAGGTTCAGCCTGTGGTTCTGTGGAAGCAGCAGGTTGTTCGAACGGGAGCAATGCTGTCGGATTATCCAGTTGAAGCCCGTTCACTTGGCTCAGGCTTGTGTAATTTTCCTGAGTAGCGAGCCAGTTAACCGTATTGACCAGCAATTTGCCGTCATCGACTTCTTTGAAGCCGTCATAGGTTGTTTTGCGAGCGCCATTCTCTTCGCGCAGATACTTCGGTGAAGCATCCTCAACCGGAGAGGAGTCCCCGATAAAAGCAGCCTTACCTGCACCCAGCTTGGAAACAGCTACGTAAGGGCCTTCTTCGACTCCGCCGCCATTGTACACGCCTTGGTCAACTGCATTGGGCCAGGCTGCATTCGTTTTTGGCAGGTATACAATACCTTTGGCTTTGGTTGGGTCAGTAATTGCGAGGGTGGAGCCTGCATGCATTGCTACAGCAGATACGCCTTCTGTAATGCCAAATGCCTGTCCAGCAGGCACGATGTTAGTGGCGTTAATATCACCTAGTGCGTTGTACCGGAAGCGTATACCAAAATTGTCGGACAACCAGTCGCTGCTGGTTACATTCTGCATGGCTTCGGAGTTACGCTCCTCTGTGCTCATGCCTTTGGCTGGATCTTCATAAGCACCGCGACGGTAGCCATTGATTGCTTCGGAACCGTCCCAGCGGTTTTTGTTACGGTCCGCATTGTAGTGATCTCCAATGAAGAAAATGCTGCCGCCTTTTTCCACATATTCTTTCATGGCTGCCTGCTCTGTCGTTTTGAATGGAACGTTGGGCTCAGCAATTACAAAAACACTATAATCTTTCAGATCCTCATACGTAAAAGGGGTGGTTTTGCGAAGTTCTTTGACGTCATATCCGTCATTTGCGAGTGCATTTCCGAAGTCCGAGAAACCTCCGTCAATGACCCAGTCAGCCGCTCCGGCTGTCTGTGCATGAGTATTGTCGAACAGTACTTTCTTGCCTGCATTGCCATTAACCACTTTGGCCTGGATGAACGGTGCCGGGTCTGTCGGCCCTTCCGCATGAACCGAAGCATTTCCATTCCATAATCCGATCTGAAGCGGTAACGCCATGGACAATGCCAGGAGTGATTTTAACCATACTCCTCGCATATGTGTCAATTTACCCAACCAAATCCCTCCCAAATATTAGTTGATTCATGAGTTCGTCCATATTTTATCACACCAAAATCTCACATAGTCATAACAATTTGTAAAAATATCCTCGATATTTGTAAAATTGAGTCATTAGTCGTAGTTTAAAGCGGATTTTTTCGATGTTATCTTACATTAGATGTCTCTTCCCATAACAAAAAGCCATCTCCTATGAGATGACTTTGGCCCGAATTCGATTGACGGCATGAAATACCGAGGATTTGATCATGCCTTCACTGCGATTGACGAGCTGTGCGGTTTCTTTGATGCTGTAGCCGTGAATCACGCGTAATTCAAGAATTTTGCGATGTTCCGTATTGGGGATGTGGCTAACCAGGTCGTTGACCCCTTCATCGATCTCCAGTTTGGATGTATCACAGTGATATGTTGGCATCTCCAGCTTGCTGTCTCGCTTCACTGTACGGGTTTGCCTGCGGAAGGTATCCATGGCAAGGTTACGGGCAATTGTTTTGAGATAGTAGAGAAGACGTTCTTCCGATATGTCTGCCGATACATTCATCAGCCGAATGAAGCAATCCTGTGCAAGATCCTCTGCATCCTGTGGATGTTTGACAATTTGAGATAGATACCGTGTCACTTCTGATTTATAGTTTACATAAGCCTCATGAATGGTTGTTTTGTTCACGTGATGTTGTCCCCTTTGGATACCGATCTGGCCTTGTCCGGTCTGGTTTGTTCTCTATGGTCCAAGTATATCGGGATGATGTTTCCAAAGACGCCAGACTTGTATCGGAGTTGTAACATTTCCCGTGAACCTCTGTTCATTCATGGATCAGGGATACAAAATATAGGCAGATGAAATTCATAGAGCAGGGAGATTAAGATTCATCATGAGACCGAAACAGATTTTGATAATAGAAGATGAAGAGTCCATTCGCGACATCCTTTCCTATTCGTTGCGCAAGGAAGGATTTGAGATGACAGAAGCGGCAACAGGCAGAGAGGGATTGGAACTGCTGAGGGATTCCAGACCGGATTTGATCCTGCTTGATCTGATGCTGCCTGACATGAGCGGGTTCGATGTGTGCAGACAGCTATCTGTGAATTCGAAGATTCCCGTGATTATGATTACGGCGAAATCCGATATGTTAGATAAAGTGCTTGGCATGGAGCTGGGGGCTGATGACTATATAACGAAGCCCTTTGACATTCGTGAGGTGATTGCCCGCATTCGTGCCATTTTTCGTCGTATTGATCTGATCAGTGAGACATTGGAGAATCAGTCCTATGAAGTGGTGCGGCTTGGCAGACACATTGAGATCCGGAAGGATGAGCGTGAAGTCTGGAAGGATGGGGAACGGGCCGGACTCACCAACAAGGAGTATGAACTGTTACTGTATCTGGTGGAACACCACCGCAAAGTACATACTCGCTCCGAGCTGCTCGACAAGGTATGGGGTTTTGATTTCCCGGGGGATACCCGTACAGTTGATATTCATGTGCAGCGCATTCGCAAAAAACTGGATAGCAGTGTGCATGGAATTTCACTCATTGAAACCGTGTTCGGCGTGGGTTACAAGCTGAATATACAGGTTCAGACATGAAGTGGACCATTCAGTTCAAAATGGTGGTGCTATTCTCGGTGATCATCTTCATTGGTTTCTCTGCCCTGCTGATCATCTCCAACAAGGTAGGCGAGGAGAACATGTACCGGGAAGTCCATGAGGACATGGTTCAATCGAAAAAAAATCTGGATATTGCGCTCAATCAGTATTTCCTGATTCATAACAAACGTATGACAACCGTCTCGCTTGAGGCCGGGAATCGTGAACTCGCCGATCAGATCGGTTCCGCAGTGGGAG
Organism: Paenibacillus sp. NPDC056933; assembly: GCF_042674385.1. Lineage (NCBI taxonomy): Bacteria > Bacillati > Bacillota > Bacilli > Caryophanales > Paenibacillaceae > Paenibacillus > Paenibacillus sp. NPDC056933. The sequence goes on from NZ_JBHUQN010000001.1 coordinate 250,705, forward strand.
GGGTCGTCACCATCTACCGTCCAGATGCTACGACATACAACTCAACTGGCAGAGGCGGGGATGGCGTTGATCTATATTCGGATTACCCTGATGTGAAGGCTGCCATGGACTCCAGAATCGCTTACTCCACACAGACGAAGCAGGGACGGGTCAGGGCAAGTCTTTCCTTCCCTCTTCAGGCCCATCAGCAATTGCTCGGCATTGTTCAACTGGAGAAGGATTATACGGAGCTGTTCAAACGCAATCTTCGTTTTCAGAATACGATCAAGTTATTTGCAGCGATCATCTTTGTGTTTGTGTTTATAGCTTCCATCTTGATCTCCCGGAAAATTACGAAACCGATTCGTGTGCTCACAAAACGTTCAGCGGAAGTGGCTCAGGGCAGTCTGAGTGCGGATATCCAGATTGCGACAAAGGATGAGATTGGAGAACTGGCCTCAAGCTTCACCATCATGATTGATCGGGTACGGGAGCAGATTGACGTGATTGAGCAGGAGCGGGACGAAGTGAAGCAGGTACAGGCAAGAAGCAAAGTTTTCTTTGACAATGTGACCCACGAATTGAAGACACCGCTGACGACCATTCTGGGATACGCCCAGATTTTACGTGACAATGGATTTACGGATCAGGCTTTCTTTGATAAAGGGTTGAATTATATTATTAATGAGAGCCGCCGCCTGAACACGATGGTCGCTGATATTCTGGAGGTGTCCGTATCTTCTACGGTTATTCAGTCCTATCGGTTTGAATGGATTGATGCTGCGGAGATCATTCGTGAAGCTTGTGAGGATATGTCCATCAAGGCAAGTAAATACAATATAGGCATTCATTATGAGCTTGAGGAGCAGTTATATTTGCAGGGGGATCGAGTAAAGCTCAAGGAAGTCTTTCTCAATTTATTGGACAACTCGGTTAAATACGCCTATGTCAACTCGATAATTGAGGTTCAGTCGTTCCGATTGGGAGATCAGATCGCTATCCTTGTTCGCGATCAGGGAGAAGGTATTGGTCCAGAAGCGTTGGAGCATGTTTTTGAACCCTTTTATCGGGATAAAGACCTCAACAGAACCGAGAAAGGAAGTGCCGGCCTGGGCTTGTCTATTGTGAAGAATATCATTGAACAACATGGGGGGACTGTAGAAATCAAGAGTATTATGCATCAAGGGACACAAGTAAATATCAGTCTGCCGGGGGAAAGCAAAGCATGAAACATCCTGGATTTTGGCGTAAAAACCGCGATATCTTTATGCTGTCAGGCCTGTTGATCGTATTTGTCGGAGGCATCTTCGGTATTGGCAGCCTGTTCAGTATCAGCAGTCTCAAGCCTCGAACTGTGATTTTACCGAGTGAACAGTTCAATAGCCGCTTGGCTCCGCCACAGAGCAATGTCATCCAGATCGAGTCAGCAACCAAACTGACAACTGATTTTGCCATCTATGACTTTGATATGGTTGACCGGAATACCATGATATTGAATCGCCCGGAACGTTCCTATTCAGGGCTCCGCTTGTCTCTGCTGCATCTGGATGACAACCAGGTCAAGGATATCGCCGGCAACACCGATTATGGCATTTCGCTGAGTCCGAATCTGGATAAGCTGATCTACTCCCAGTATCGTTCGGGGCTGAATCAGAAGACCACATATGAATACGATATTCAGAGCGAAAAACGCAGCAAGTTGCCCAATGACAATTCATACTACAGAACTTTTATGGGGAACGACACCTATATAGGCCAGGATGATCTCGCCCTTAATTTGGTCGATGTGAAGTCGGGCCACAAACGGGATATATACAGTTATGACGAGTTGAAGGCCCTGATTACGGAGATGAGACATATCAACAATCAGGATAAAACCTTCTTTATTTTGGATTATTTTGAGGCCAGTCAGCAACTGAAGCAGGTCTATATCCTGGTGATGCTGAACGATAAATACGCCATTTACTCCATTTCACTTGCGCCTGAGGCTGACGTCAAGCTATATGCGGAAATGAAAGAAATCCAGCAATACAAGCTGCTGAAAAATGGCGATATGCTCATTCAGGGGAACTTGAACAATGTGGTGGGCTTGTACCGGTATCGGGCGGAACAGAAGCAGTTTGATCTGCTGGTTAAGGGATCAATCTGGAATTTTGATCTGGATGCGGACGAATCCCGTATTGCCTATTTCCGTTCTCTGGAGGGTCAGAAGTATGAGGTGCATACTGCATTCCTGAATGGAAGCAAGCTGTCATCCGACACCGTGATCTATCGAAATATCGATAATTTTGTCAAACTGAAATGGAACAAGGATGAACTTTTTGTCGTAGGCAGTTCCGTGGATAAAAGCGAGCTGTACCGTTTTAGCTTCAAAGCATGGTAGATAACTCTTTACTGCCTAATCTATACTCCCCTCACCCTTCAAAAAGGTAATTGCCCCTGTTGGCCGAAGCAGAGCTTCGTGACTGACAGGGGTTTTTTGTGAGCAAATTTACAACTTGGATACATCCTTGGGCGGTTAGGATACAACTTCACCCTATACTGAAAAGGTGATGAAGCTCTATGAGTCTTATACATATTCAGCAAATAGAAAGGAAGACATACAGGAATGCTTCAAGTTGAACAGTTATCCCACTCGTTCCGAAATGCACAGGGACCTGTACCGGTGCTGCAAGATATCAATTTGACTATTGGTAAAGGCCAGATGGTCGCCCTGCTTGGCAGCTCAGGTTCGGGCAAATCAACGCTGCTGAATCTGATGGCTGGGCTCATGAAGCCGGATCAGGGCAGGATTTTAATAGCCGGACAGGATATCGTACGTTTCAGCGAAAATCGTCTGGCAGAGTTCAGGCGCAGCCATATCGGCTTTATTTTTCAATCCTATGAACTGCTGTCGAATCTTACGATTCGGGAAAATGTAGAGCTGCCGCTGGTGTTTATGGGGGTAAGCCCCTCGAAGCGAAAGTCCAAAGCGTTGCAATTGCTGGAACAGGTCGGTCTGGGTGATAAAGTGAACTTGTTCCCTTCCCAGCTGTCCGGCGGTCAACAACAGCGGGTGAGTATTGCGCGTTCGCTCATTACAGAGCCTTCGGTTATTTTCGCAGACGAGCCTACAGGGAACCTGGATACAGAGACCGAGGAGGAAATTATTGCGATTCTGCAGCAGCTTAATCGAGATATGAATACTACGTTTGTTATTGTGACACATGAAGCAGAGGTTGCGGAGCAAATGCAGGCGGTGCTTACACTGCAACATGGAATGCTGGTTGAAGAGGGCGTAAGGGAAGTTTGAGGCAAAAGGAGAGGAATTGTGAGAATACGGGATGTAATACGTATGGCCTGGGGACAGATCATTCGCAGGAAAATGGTGACGTTGCTGTGTATGATAGGTCTGTCCATCGGCTCTGCCGCCATGATCATTGCACTTAGTATAGGGCAGTCCGTACAGACATATAGCGAGAAAACATTGAATGACAATTACAAGATGGATGAAATTACGATTACGCCCAATGAAGGCATTCGTACTGGCAACGGAAACAGCGGCAGCGGTCAGACCTCGAAGTTTGAACGCGGTGCGCTGACCTTGGAAAAGATTCGGATTATCCAGAGACTTCCTCATGTTGTTGCTGTGGCGCCCATGTTGAAGCTGGATGCACTCGATATGGTGCTTCCCGACGGACGCAGTTCCTATGTGGAAGTTGTCGGTACTGAGCTGGATACGCTAAGCGGATTCGGATACCGTTATGCACAAGGAAGTGGTGCCGGAGACGGGCGGATTGCGGTGGCGAATTACGGGGCAACGTTCGGATTTATGGACCCCAAAGTCACCCAGAAGTTATTCGAGCAGCTGAATGCTGATCCCTATAACAATGAGCTTTTGCAGCAGTATACAGACATGTCGTCTATACAGGAGCAGCTTATGCAGCAGCGTGTTCAATTTCGCTATGAAGACTACTCGGATGGAAGGAAAACCAAAATGAGTGGATCGGTTCGGGTGTCTGGTGAACTGATGAAGCCTTCCAACATGGATGATATGAGTGCCCAGGGCGAAAAGAGGGTATACGTACCGCTTGATACGGCGCGTGCCTTGCAGAATGAACTGGGGTTACAACAGACGGACGGTACTGCGACCAAGCATCTCAACTCGGCACTGGTCAAGGTAAAGGATAAACGCTATGTGTCCCGTGTTGAAGAACAGATTAAAAAGCTCACGTTAAACACACAGAGCAATCTGTTCCAGGAGGAAGCGATGGCAGGCCAGCTGGCTATGTACCAAAAGGCAGCATTGGGCATAGGTGGCTTTATCATGCTGCTGGCCTCGCTGTCCATTATTGTGGCTATGATCATGTCTACACATCAGCGGCGCAAGCAGATTGGTGTCATGAAGGTGCTGGGAGCGAATCTGTGGCAGATTCGCCAGATGTTTATTACAGAAGCAGCAATGCTTGGATTCATGGGCGGCGTGGCTGGTGTGGGGATTGCGTTTGCAGCCCTTGGAGGGGTAAACCAATTGCTGGCGGGCCAGATGGCAGATCAGCAAAATGGGCCGCTCACTGTAGTCATTCAGCAATCGGCTTTGCCGCTCGGCATCATGTTTGCTGTTCTGGTAGGCATTGTATCGGGTATCTATCCGGCGATCAGCGCATCCAGAACCAATGCTCTGAGTGTCATCAAGTCGATGTGAATTTTATCAGTGAAAGGAAAATGGCTGCATGAAGAAATGGATCAAAATAATCATTACCGTTGTGCTCATATTAGGTGCGAGTTACTGGCTATATGAGAAGTATAAACCTAAGCCTGCCGAACCTGTGGAGGCTCCACCGCAGATTACCTTTGATGTAACACAGGAAACCATGACACAAACGATTCAGGTTAAGGGCAAATCAGTATACACCGATCAGACAGATATCATCGCGCCATATGCCTCCAACATTCAGAAATGGAACGTGAAAAATGGAGAGCAGGTAAAGAAGGGAGATGTCCTGTTCACACTCGATACTTCAGCCCTGCAATCCGAAATAGATCAATTGGAGAGCGATCTGGCAAAGGCTCGAATTGAATTGGAGGTCAATGAGGTCAACCTGGATCAGGCAGATATGAGCGCTCCGCTTGGCGTAACGGAGGAGGAACGTAAAAAGGCTTTTGCAGATCGGGAGAGCAGGATTTTGACTAACGAGCTGAGTAAAAAGACGTTGGCAATCAAGGAAAAGGAGTTACAGAAGAAGCAGGACATCATGAGCAAGGGCGTGGTCTATGCTCCCGCTTCCGGTATTTTTCAAATGAATGATCCAGACAGCAAAACACGGATGGTGACCGAAGGACAGTTAGTCGGGAACATTATCAATATGGGCAAACTGAAATTTATGACCATCGTCGGAGAAGATGAAATGTTCAAGCTTAAGGTAGGTATGCCTGTCCAAGTGCGAATGACAGCACAGAAGGAGACCCCTTTTACTGGAAAGGTGAGTATTGTATCCAAATTTGCACGTAAAGGTGCGTCGGAAACGAACCTCAAGGAGGCTTCTCAGTTTGATGTTGTTATTGATCTGAAGCCTGACCTCAGAATGTATGGGGGCGTTAGTCTGGAAGGGGACATTGAAACGGCACGCAAGGACAAGGCTATTGTCGTATCCAGCTTGGCCATTATGCGAGATCAAGGAGAACCTTATGTTTTATTGAGCAAAGGGAACGGAGAGACGGAGCAAAAGACAATCCAAACAGGCATGGAGTCAGGAGACAAGACGGAAGTGCTTAAAGGATTAAAGCCGGGGGACATTGTGGTTCTTCCCTAAACGTTCGGGCGCCTTCATTTCAAGGGCATTCATTCACTTCAAAGTAGAATTGGACTCAGCGACGTTCTTCATTAGATGAGGTTCATTGTGGCAAATAGCCATAATGAGCCTTTTTGCCCGCATGGGAAGGGGACTCTCTACATTCCTGCTTGGATTATGGAATTTTATATAAATTATTTTAAATAATTCAATTTACAGTAATATATTCATAACGTATAATCAAGTGAAAAGGAGGTGGACATGCGATGTACATGTAATATCGAGGGTAAGCTTTTTTTTAAAACGCAAAAAGAAAGCGCTTCCCTTGAAAAGCCCAGCATAACTGCTTGAAGCTTATGCACCCATGATCACCCTCACATCCCTACACACGCAGTACCCCTCACAAGGAAATGATCCGCATATTCAGTCATCCATCTTTAGGTTTAAACTCTTGATGTTCTGCTCTCAACGCAAGTTAGCATACAAGTCTTTAACGCAAGTTATTCGTGCTGCCGTTCCTTATATTGCAAACCAAATCCATTCCAGCTGGAGGTGAGGCGTTCACCACTCATCCATATGTTCTCTACTGTGCATAGCATCTTGCCGACACAGAGGATCAGACATGAGTATATACCAATCCAACCACAGGAAAGGTGGAACCCTAATGACAAAATCGAAAACCTTATCGAGAAGTGGAAAGGTCCTTCGCAGAAGTGTAAAACAAATGCTGGCAGCCACGCTACTTGCGGCAGGCATTTTCCCAGGCATGGCTCCAGGCGTGACTCAGGCGGCAGAAGCACATGTGGATAATCCATTTGTCGGAGCTACAGCGTATTTAAATCAGGATTATTCAGCCCTCGTGGATACGTCCATTGCGCTCACCAGTGATGCTTCGTTAAAGGCCAAGATGCAAACGGTCAAATCTTACCCTACAGCAGTCTGGATTGACCGTATTGATGCTATAAATGGCGGGACGAGCAATGCTGGACGCAAGAGTATTGAGGAGCATCTGGATGCTGCGCTTGCTCAAAAGAAAGCCGGCACACCGATTACTGCTTCATTTGTTATTTACAATTTGCCCGGGCGGGACTGTCACGCACTCGCGTCCAACGGTGAATTGCCGCTGACACAAGCTGCTCTTCAGACGTATAAAACGGATTATATTGATGTGATCGCAGACATCTTTGCAGATCCGAAGTATCAGGATATTCGCATTGTGGCGATTATTGAGCCGGACAGTCTGCCTAACCTTGTGACCAACCTGAGTACGCCAGCTTGTGGTCAAGCCAGTTCAACAGGCATCTATGAAGCGGGTGTGAAGTATGCATTGGACAAGCTGCATGCCATTCCGAATGTGTACAATTATCTGGATATCGGTCACTCGGGCTGGCTCGGATGGGATAACAACCGTGCAGGTGCAGTCGCGCTGTACACAAGCGTTGTGCAAGGAACAGCCGCGGGTCTGAACAGTGCGGATGGTTTCATTACGAATACAGCGAACACCACACCGCTGGGAGAACCGAATTTGCCTAACCCGGATCTGAATATCGGTGGACAACCGATTAAGTCCGCCAAGTTTTATGAGTGGAATCCTTACTTTGACGAAACCGATTTCACAGCTGCGCTGTATGCCGACTTTGTGCAGGCAGGCTGGCCAATCAGCACTGGCTTCCTGATCGATACGAGCCGAAATGGCTGGGGAGGCGTCAATCGACCAACGACTGCAACGGGCAGTGATATCAATGCCTACGTGAATTCCGGGCGCGTCGATCGCCGGGAGCATCGGGGGAACTGGTGTAACGCCAGTGGAGCTGGCATAGGTGAAGCCCCTAAGGCAGCACCGGGACCTGCCCATCTGGACGCATATGTATGGGTCAAGCCCCCAGGTGAGTCTGATGGATCAAGCTCCGAAATTCCGAACAACGAAGGCAAAGGCTTTGACCGGATGTGTGATCCAACGTTCACGACTCGTGATGGGGTATTGACGGGGGCACTGCCTAACGCACCCGTGTCAGGTCACTGGTTCCATGATCAATTCGTCATGCTGGTGCAAAACGCATTCCCTGTTCTTCCTGCCAGCAATGGCGGAGGGGATCCAGGCGAGGGAACAACGGCTCCAGCTGCTCCGTCAACACTGACTGCGACAGCGGGCAATGCACAGGTTTCCCTGAGTTGGACAGCCTCCACAGGAGCGACCAGTTATAACGTGAAGCGTGCGTTGAGTGCGTCGGGTCCATTTACTACGATTGCTGCGGGCGTGAGCGGCACATCGTATGCCAACACAGGATTGACCAACGGAACAACCTACTATTATGTGGTTAGTGCCGTGAATGCCGCAGGTGAAAGTACTAACTCGACTGTAAAAAGTGCTGTACCGGTTGCAGGTGCGACTGCTCCTGCCGCACCAACCGCGCTGACAGCTACAGCTGGAAACGCACAGGTTTCCTTGAGCTGGACAGCCTCCACAGGAGCGACTAGTTATAATGTGAAGCGGGCAACGACGGTCGCCGGACCATTCACAACCGTTGCTGCGGGCGTGAATGGTACCTCTTATACGAACACAGGTCTGACCAACGGAACGACCTATCATTATGTCGTTAGTGCCGTGAACGCTGCCGGGGAAAGTGCCAATTCTGCCGCAGCCTCCGCTACACCGCAAAGCGTCGTTGTTCCGACCAGTGATCTGGTCCTACAGTATCGGGCGGGTGATACCAATGCGACAGATAGCCAGATCAAGCCGTATTTCAATATCAAAAATGTGGGCAATACAGCGGTAAACTTGAGTGATCTGAAGATTCGTTATTACTTCTCCAAAGAAGGCACGGCAGCGATGGACTCTGCAATTGACTGGGCTCAGGTGGGCGGTGCCAACATTCAGCGGACGTTCACCGATACGTATGTGGAGCTGAGCTTCACTTCTGGAGCAGGTGCGATTCAGGCGGGTGGACAATCCGGGGATATCCAGCTTCGTATGTACAAAACGGACTGGAGCAACTTTGATGAATCCAATGATTATTCCTACGATCCAACCAAAACATCCTATCAGGACTGGAGCAAGGTGACCCTCTATCAAGGAGGTAATCTGGTCTGGGGAATTGAGCCTTAAAAATTACTTCATGTAATTTAAGGTAGATAAGTTTACTTGATGTAATGGAGACCATAAGGGCGTTTGCATGCGATGATCATGAAGTAGGGGCGTGTCGAGGTCATGATAATGAAGTAAGGCCGTTTCCAGCCCATCACATGAAGCAGGGGCGTTTCCAAGTCATGTCTATGACCTGGGAACGTCCCTGTTCTCATTTTAACGAATTGAGCGCATCTTATTTAGTGGAATTGAGCAGGTGCGGCGGTTTAACGAATCGTAGACAAGTTGTTACCATGTTTTCACTCTATGTTCGCTGAGTTTTACCGAGATAACGTTACTGGAGTTCGTTAGATTTTCCATTGCCCACTTATCTTCAGAATAAGGTGTAACCGCTTCGTTAGAGCGTCTAACTTAAACATATTATGCGTGAACAATCAGTGCATGAGCAATCATACATCCGGAGATCAGGGAGGGAAATAACGAATCAGTTGTAACCGGAACGGCTGCTCCGCAGAACCGCAAGCACAAATTTTCCCATCGAGCCTTCCAGAACAACACTGAATATTGATCGTTTTGGACGGATATTTGCCTATGTCGCAGCAGGCAGGATGACTATAATAATACCCGATGGGCAGGATGAAGCTGCTCAGATGGAGAGGGAATGGAAGGGGGACGGAGTCGAAGAAGTCTGATAGGTCTGTTCACATGGATTATTCTTTTGAAATTTTGTAAGCGCATTCAGTTAAATTTGAAGAATATGAACGTCGGTATGGATTGACAGAGGTCGCAGCGATTCAAACGCATCTATAAGCATCACCATTCTGTCTCAAGGAGTGTGAAGGTGGATGAAATTCCAAACAACAGCGCCGATACATAAGAGATCGGTTTCAGGTATGCGCTCCAATCGGAGGAAGGTTCGTATGCCACTTGCAGCCAAGGTGCTGTCGTCGGCACTAAGCGTGGCCCTGCTCGTTGCGGGAACCGCAGGTACGAGCGGAGCAGCGGCTTCCAATGGAAATAATGGGGCGGAGGCCAGCCTGCAGTCACATAAGGGAGGCGGACCTTTGAAGGACATTCAGTTGGAGTATCTCGATCGAGGTCTGGTCGCGGCCTCTACTTCCGAGGGTGTTTTTCTCAGTTGGAGATTGCTTGCTGATGAGGCTACAGGGTATAGCGATAAAGGTCTGACCGGTACGGATTTTAACGTGTATCGGGATGGCAAGAAGATTGCTACGGTCACCGATAGCACTAACTATGTTGATGCGGCAGGCCAGTCGTCATCGCGTTATGAAGTGGCAGCGGTAAGCAAGAAGGGCAAGGAGAGTAAGCGCAGTGCATCTGTCCAACCTTGGGCGAACGGCTATGTTGATATTCCTTTGCAAAAACCGGCCGATGGTGTGACGCCAGTGGGAGAAGCCTACTCGTATTCTGCGAATGACATGAGTGTGGGAGATGTGGACGGGGACGGTCAGTATGAGTTTTTTGTAAAATGGGACCCTTCTAACTCCAAGGATGTCTCGCAAAAAGGCTACACTGGTAAAACGTACGTGGATTGTTACACCCTGAACGGTCAATTGTTGTACCGGATCGACCTCGGGGTCAACATCCGTTCGGGTGCTCATTATACACAGATGCTCGTTTATGATTTTGATGGGGATGGCAAGGCTGAGATGATGTTCAAGACCGCTCCGGGAACCAAGATAATCAAATATAACAAAAAAGGGAAAGTGACGTCCGAGAAATACATCACCCTTCCGAAGCAGGATCGCAAGGCAGGATACTCCAACGAAGATGATTACCGTCTAAGTGCAGATGGCTACTATGATCATGTCGTGGATATGTTCAAGAACTGGCATAAACATGAAGAGGTCGTGAAGGGCAACTGGCCTGCTACGCTGGAAGAAGCTTTTGGAATTGAGAAAAAGTATACCTATCCATTATCTCAGCAGGACGCCGAAAGTCTGGCCGATTACTTCATCGATGTGTATGCACCGAGCCGCAGTGACAAGAATGAGCTGCGCAAGTTCGAAGGCTTTATCGTGGATGGGCCTGAGTATGTAACGGTGTTCGAAGGAGAGTCAGGCAAAGAGCTGGAGACGATTCCTTATGAGCCGGGACGGCAGGATGATGGGCTGATGTGGGGCGATTACGCGATGGCTCGCATCGAACCGGGCAACCGGGTAGACCGTTTCCTGGCAGGCGTGGCCTATCTGGACGGGAGGCAACCGTCTGCGATCTTTGCACGCGGCTACTACACACGTTCCACCATGGTCGCCTACAACTGGAATGGCAAAAAGCTCAAGCGTGAATGGAAAGTGGACAGTGGCTGGACACCGATGAAGAACCCGTTCAATGACGGTCCGCATGGAGTGGATGGTACAGATCCGGAGTATGGTTCCATCACAACGCAAGGCGCGCACTATTTCAGTGTCGCTGATGTGGATGGAGACGGCAAACAGGAGATTGTATACGGCTCGGCCACGATTGATCATGATGGCAGTGTGCTGTACAGCTCCAAAGATATAATGCCTGCACAGAGTGCTGCACCGGGAACGATCGCTCGTCTGGGGCATGGTGACGCACTTCATGTAGCCGATATTGATCCGGACCGTCCGGGACTGGAGATCTTCATGGTGCATGAGGGCGGCCCTTGGGCTCCATACGGATATTCCCTGCGGGATGCGAAGACCGGGAAAGTGATCTATGGTGGGTACACGGGCAAAGATACCGGACGCGGCATGATTGGTGATGTGGATCCGACCCGCCGTGGGTTGGAGACATGGGCTGTGGGATTGTGGACAGCCAGCGGTGAGAAGATAAACGATAAAGCCCCTGGTACTAATATGAACATTCGCTGGGCGGCCGATATGACAACTCAGATCGTGGACGGGGCCATCGATGTCACACCTACGATCAAGGATTGGAATCGGGGTACGCTGTTAACCGCAACCGGAACGTTGACCAACAATTATACCAAAGGAACGCCATCACTCGTAGCGGATATCTTTGGGGATTGGCGGGAAGAGATGCTGGTGAGAACCGAGGACAGCTCGGCAATCCGCATCTACCTGAGCACCGAGAAGACCGACCGTAAACTGTATACGCTGATGCATGACGCGATGTATCGTGTCGGCATTGCCGGACAGAACAGTGGATACAATCAACCGTCCTACCCATCCTTCTATATGGCCTCGGATATCGATTGGTCGAAGGTTACACTGCCCAAGTTCCACACGCCCAAGTCGGGTAAGGGTGGGAAGTAAGAAGTAAGAAGTAAGAAGTAAGAAGTAATAGGTGATAGGTGAGAAGTAGTTCAACACGCAGAGCATTGGCAGGTTGGGCTTGAGAACGCAATACCAACATGGTGATTCATCGTGATACTGGGGGATGCCATTTGGAAACGTAAATTCAAAAGCGTAATTCCGAGGGCGTAATTCCAAAAGTACTATTTTGTTATAGAGTTGTTTACTATAGTAATACAGCGAAGCTCTGGAGTAACCTTGCGTTTAGGCGTATGGAGGGTTACCCGGGGCTTTTTTTGATATATCTAAACCGAAACAGACAGCATCATCATTTCAAATGTTCTACAGATGCAAAATCTTGAATGATGTATATCCCGTTCTCATGGATCAATGTGGTGATGGAGCATTCGGGAATCAGTTGACTTTGCACGGCTATAAAATCAGGATGCCAGACGTTAAGCTCATGCTCTGGAAATGTGTTTACCAGAAAATCCGTAATTAACCCGCCATGAGTAACGATAACGATATAGCTATCTGGTGGCTCTGAATTCGCCAATTCGGTTAGGAAAGAGGCTAAACGTTCCCCTGCCTGCTTGGCTGAATCACCTACGGGTGGGAGGAAGTCAGGATCAATTGTGGTTCGGTCCCACATGGCAATGAATTCTTCTATTGTTTGTTCAGGCAGGTCACCCCAGTTGGCGCGTTCCCGCAGACGCGGGTCTTCTGTCACTGTAACGTTTGTTTGAAGAGCAATATGCGCCGCAGTATCGATCGCTCTTCGAAGTGGGCTTGCAATGATTTTGGTGACAGGTACATTAGCCAAATGAAGTGCCGTTGACTCAGCCTGTACTGCTCCTTCGGATGTAATGGGAACATCACCAATACGCTTCTCTTTGACCCCATGCCTCACTAGAAAAAATGTAGTTTTCATGCCCTCAAAACCTCCTGCGGATAGATTGGATAGGAACCAGATCGATTAGACTTAAAACTAATTATATAACTATCTAATTTAATATCGCAATGAATTTCCTTTTGCGCGGGTGAAATACATCGCCAAGACTTGTTACAATGGAGAAAAGTGAGGATCATTGCAGCAACGGAGGTGCAGGCATTGGAAGCAAAACATTGGACAGGCAGTCTGTTTCAGGAAAAACTGCTCATGGAGGACTATGGACCGCGTTTCTACGCGTACTATTACAAGCAATGGGATAACTACCAAATGTCCTATCACGATCATGATTCCACGGAGATCATGTATATTATCTCGGGAATGTGCCGGGTCGACGTACAGATGCCGGATGGGAGCTCGGAACAGGCTGTATTGAAAAAAGGGCAATTCATTCTGTTGGACGCCGGGGTCCCACACCGACTGCTGGTACAGGATGGTGTCCCGTGCCGTATGCTGAATGTGGAATTTGGAGTTGCCAGGTTGGAGCCAGGACAGCCTTCCATTCGCCAGCTCGCGCTGGAAGAGGATGAGGTCCATGCTTTTCTAACTCAAGCCTCGCCTTATCTGGTACTGCCTGACCCGGAAGAAGTGTACCACATTATGAAAAGCCTGGTGTTGGAACTGGATCAGCGTGGTCTGATGGAGCAGGGAAGATCTTCTAAACCCATGCGGATTATTCCGCCGGAGGAACGCTCGCATCATCGCGAATCCCGTGATCTGAAGTCTCCTGAGCAAGGTACGCTGGTACGTACGTTGTTTATCCAACTGCTGGTTCGGGTCGCACGACTTCGCGGGGAAATCAACCGAAGTGCGCTGGATCAGACGGAGCTGTACGTGAAACGGACGGTTGAATTCATGCATCACAATATGGATCGCAATATTCAGATGAAAGATATCGCGGCGGCGGTGAATCTGCATCCGGGCTATTTGCACCGTATTTTTCGCCAGCACACGAAGCGCACGCCTACCGATTATCTAACGATGCTTCGAATGGAAAAGGCCAAGATGTTGCTGCAACAGACGGATATCCCCATCTCCGAAATCTCCGATTATGTGGGCGTAGGGAGCAGGCAATATTTTCATATGTTATTCAAGAAATATACAGGACACACTCCGGTTGAATTCCGTTCCTCGATGGAGCGACATGTCAGTCATTATCCCTCGGATGAATAAGGGCGGATAGATCGTCTGGTTTGTTCCGAGTAGGATAAGTGCCAATAAGCTGGGACACAGAAGTTAGGATTTTTGACAACCTTTGCGTGAACAGGTCATGATTTTGATAACGCTTACGTATTCTCCGTTGATACAATGACTTCATCAGGAAATTGTAATTCCAAGTCCAATATTACTGAATGAAATCATTAACCGAAACAAATCATTTTGGATTACGGGGGGAACTGTGCATGTCGTTTAAAGTGGCATTTATCGGGGCGGGCAGTATCGGATTTACACGGGGGCTGCTGCGGGATTTGCTGGCGGTACCGGAGTTTAGGGATATTGAAATTGCGTTCTGTGATATTAATCAGCATAATCTGGACATGGTTACCGAGCTGTGTCAGCGGGATATCCGCGAGAATGGACTGAATATTCAGATTCAGCCGACGACGGACCGGAGAGAAGCGCTTAAGGATGCGAAGTATGTACTGTGTACAATTCGTGTAGGCGGGTTGGAAGCTTTTGCAACCGATGTGGACATTCCGCTCAAGTATGGGGTGGATCAATGTGTCGGCGATACATTGTGTGCTGGTGGGATTATGTATGGACAGCGCGGGATTGCCGAGATGCTGGACATCTGTAAAGATATTCGTGAGCAAAGTGCACCGGATGTGCTGCTCCTCAATTATTCCAACCCAATGGCCATGCTGACCTGGGCCTGCAACAAGTATGGCGGCGTGCGCACGATTGGACTATGCCACGGAGTACAGCACGGGCATCACCAGATCGCGGAAGCGTTTGGACTGAAAATGAATGAAGTGGATATCGTGTGTGCCGGCATTAATCATCAGACCTGGTACATCAAGGCATCCCATGAAGGCAAAGATCTTACAGGCGATTTGCTCGAAGCTTTTGAGAAACATCCAGAGTATAGTCGTACCGAGAAAGTGCGGATTGATATGCTGCGCCGATTTGGTTACTACAGTACGGAATCGAATGGTCACCTTAGCGAATACGTACCTTGGTACCGCAAACGTCCTGAAGAGATCAAGGATTGGATCGATCTGGACAGCTGGATTAACGGCGAGACGGGCGGATATTTGCGTGTGTGTACAGAAGGAAGAAATTGGTTTGAGACCGACTTCCCGAACTGGATGAAAGATGAGCCGATGCAATTTGCCCAGGAAAAACGGGGCGGAGAACATGGTTCCTACATTATAGAAGGATTGGAGACGGGACGTGTATACCGCGGACACTTCAATACCGTCAATAACGGTGTAATCTCCAATCTGCCGGATGATGCGATTATTGAAGCACCTGGATATGTGGACCGCAACGGCATTTCGATGCCGCATGTAGGAGATCTGCCGCTCGGTCCGGCTGCCGTGTGTAACGTAAGCATTTCCGTACAACGGCTTGCGGTTGAAGCTGCTGTACATGGTGACGACAAACTATTGCGTCAGGCGTTCATGATGGACCCACTCGTGGGTGCGGTATGTAATCCAAAAGAGATCTGGCAAATGGTCGATGAAATGCTGGTCGCCCAAGCTCAGTGGTTGCCGCAATATGGGGATGCCATTGCCGCGGCAGAAGCAAGACTCGCTGCGGGAAACTTGATTCCTACGAAGGACTATGAAGGCGCTGCACGTCTCAAAGTGAAAACTGTTGAGGAGATGCAGCAGGACCGCGATGCCGCCAACAAAAATGCGGGTGAATCGGATAAAGGCAAAGATCGCGAGAAAGTGCAGCAATAGATAGAGGCAGGATGTACAACAACGAAATATGAATAAGAATATGATCGCAAGAAATAACCAAATGAATATGAATATGAATATGAATATAAACAGTAAAACAGGGCCCTCTCATTATTGAGGGCCCTTATTTGTTTCTATTTTTTCTCCACAACACGAACCGCAAACGCAAAAGAAGTACTTCCCAAGCTGACCAGTGAATCTTGACTTGAAGTCCAACGGACAGATGCTCCGTAATAATGTGTTCCTGGTTCCTTAGGAAGTTGGAAGCTCCCATCCGTGGAAGCGATAGGCTCGATTTTCTCCTCTATATATTCAAACAGATCCCATTCATCAGGCGGAATATCAGTGCCCATATGTATGGATACTTCTTCGCCAACTAGGACAGGCACAAGTGTATGCCCTTTTAGCAAGTCCATACCTCCCACATAATCAGCGCAGGTGCCACTCCAACAATAACTGCTTTGTTCTGCCGGAATGGAGATGCCGCTTTCGGTCTGAATAGTTGGCGTAGGCAGTTCCTGGGGTAAGTTGGGCTCCGGTTCCTGAGCCTGTTTTGATCCCATATCTGCTTCCTTTGGATTGGTCGTTGGGGGCGAGCCGGATTCGTTTGTACCGTTACTTGGAGCAGGACTACAGCCGGATAATATCAGCAAAGTTGTAAGGAACACGAGTGAAGACAATGTTCTCATTGTATTGATGAATTTTATTTCATCCACCTCCCTAATATCTTCCAGACGAGAAGCCAGAGAAGAATGTTGCTCAGCAATGGGCGGGAACGGAACTGAAGAAGCTTCAGGAGAAGGGAAAATGGGATTCGCTTGTGCATGAGAAGCTGGTGGAACCGGCGCAAGTGAAAGAAGCTTTTTCACAAATTGTTGACAATTAAGTAGATTCAAATAGATGGAAAAGGACACGAGGCTCGACTCTTCTTCCATGCTATGTTATTATAAGACTCTGATAACGTGGTAACGAACTAAAGCGTTTGGGTTTTGGTTATAGACATGGAGGGGTTAGAGAGATGAGAAAACAAGCAATATTTCTATTATTGATCAGCATATGCATGATTGTTGTTGCGGGATGCTCCAGCTCGGGAAGCAAAGATGATAATGCCATTATTGTGGGGATAGATGATAAATTTGCGCCAATGGGCTTCCGGGATGACAAGAATGAAATTGTTGGTTTTGATATTGATTATGCCAGAGCGGCAGCGGAGAAAATGGGGAAAGAGATTACGTTCCAGCCCATTGACTGGTCTTCCAAAGAATCGGAGCTGAACAGTGGCCGCATCGACCTGATCTGGAACGGTTACACAATTACGGATGAGCGGAAAGATAAAGTGCTGTTCACGAAGCCGTATCTGGAGAACAGTCAGGTTGCAGTCACACTCGCGGATTCACCGATCACGAAACTGGATGAGCTGGATGGCAAAAATGTCGGCTTACAGGCCCTATCCTCTGCGGCTGATGCACTTGCGGCAAGTCCTCTGAACGATAAAGTGAAAGCTTCCGAATTCCCGGACAACGTACTGGCGTTGACTGATCTCAAGACTAAACGTTTGGATGCTGTCATCATCGACGAAGTGGTCGCGAGATATTACATGTCCAAGGAAGAGGGGACGTTCAAATTGCTGGATGAATCCCTTGCTCCGGAACAGTACGGCATTGGTGTGAAAAAAGGCAATGAGGAACTGCTGAATCAGCTGCAAAAAGCATTGGATGAGCTGAAAGCGGATGGCAAAGCAGCCGAGATATCCACCAAATGGTTTGGTGAAGATAAAGTTTTGAAATAGGATCAGGCCACTCGCCTGACATATGTAAACAACATGACCCCGGATTCCAAAATGGAGCAAGTCTCCTGCGGAATGCGGGGTTAACAGATTAGAGGAGCCGATTGCGATGAGTTGGGATTATTTATTGGGCATCATGAAGCCCATGCTTGAAGGGGCACAGACCACGATCTTTTTATTTTTACTGGCGATTGTGTTGTCTGTACCGCTTGGATTTGGAGTAACCTTATTGATGAAAAGCCGATTCAAGCCGTTGGCGTGGATTGCTCATACGTACGTATATGTGATGCGGGGAACGCCGCTGATGCTTCAGCTGTTGTTCTTCTGCTTCGGTCTGCCGCTGCTTCCAGGCGTTGGGGAGTATCTTGTATTTGACCGCTTCACGGCGGCAGCATTGGCTTTTATTTTGAATTATGGTGCCTATTTTGCCGAGATTTTCAGAGGTGGATTACTCTCCATTGATAAAGGACAACACGAAGCTGCACAGGTACTGGGCCTAAGCAAATGGCAGACGATGACGAAAGTCATCATCCCGCAGATGTTTCGGGTAGCATTACCTGCCACTGCAAATGAATCCATAAGCCTTATTAAAGATACGGCGTTGCTGTATGCAGTTGCTGTACCTGAGTTGCTGCATTACGCACAGGCCGCAGTAAACCGGGATTTTCGTCTTACTCCGTTCCTGATTGCAGCTATTATGTATTTGCTGATGACCATGGTACTCACCTTGTTCTTCAAGGCACTGGAGAAACGTTATACATTTGAGTAAACACGCACGGAACTGTATTTTATATAGTTATCCAATCTGATCAATTAAAGGACTGTCTGCATATGACCCATATTATAGAAGTGAATCAGTTGAGAAAATCATTCGGTACACTCGATGTGCTGAAGCAGGTATCGTTTAACGTGGAGCCGGGCGAAGTCATTGCCGTGATCGGACCTTCGGGTTCGGGGAAAAGCACGATGCTGCGCAGCCTGATTCATCTGGAGGATATTTCAGGTGGATCGATTCGCATTCAAGGACAGACGCTGGCTGAGAACGGATCGTACGCGGGTGGCGCGGATATTCGGAAGATTACAGATCGCATGGGCATGGTCTTTCAGCATTTTAACCTGTTTCCGCATCTGACGGTACAGGCGAATCTGGAACTGGCACCGAAGACGTTGAAAAAAGAAAGTTCAGCGATCATTCGGCAGCGCAGTCTGGAATTGCTCGGTAAAGTAGGGCTTTCCGACAAGGCGGATGCCTATCCCGCCAACCTGTCGGGTGGACAGAAACAGCGCGTAGCCATTGCTCGCGCACTCATGATGCAGCCGGATATTCTGCTGTTCGACGAACCGACCTCGGCACTCGATCCTGAGCTGACGGGAGAAGTGCTGCGTGTCATCAAGCAGCTCGCACAGGAGAATATGACGATGATGATCGTCACCCATGAGATGAGCTTTGCCCGCGATGTCGCGGATCGCGTCTTCTTCATGGACAACGGCGAAATCGCCGAGGCGGGTCCGCCGGAGCAGATCTTCGGCAATGCCAAGTTGGAGCGCACGCGCACGTTTTTGCAGCGAGTGGAAGTGGAAGGGTAGAAATTAGAATGTTGAAAATACGTGAGGTTGCATTTAAATGTAACCTCACGTATTTTTTTAACTAAGTTTCATTCAAGAGATGAAGCCGTCAAAAAGCCAATGGCCTTCTGGGGAACGGACAAAAGAGAGCTCATACGCGATATTTCCTTCCAAACCTTTAGTCGTGATGTATTGTGCTATGAATAGCATGAAATGGTCCGTATCTTTTTGATTGTAACCTCTGAATTCAAATTCATCCCACTGGATACCTTTAATGAAATTGACTTCATAAGAGTGGCCGGTATTATGAATAATCATGGTATTGTCGTTTGTGGATATATCCACATTAGGGGAGGATACGGATTCAATATACGCAGTATCTCCAGACTCCATGGCAGCGATCAGCTTAAACGTCATATTCAGAGTTTCTCTTAAATTGTTTCTGAGCTCCTCGTTATGTACGTTCTCTTGAATTTGAGCGATCTGTTCCTGAAGGCGAGCGTTATCTTCACGTAATTCCTTGATGGTTTGCATATTTTCCTGATTAAGTTCCATCGACTTCAAAGCTTCGACAGACGTATCCGATCCACTGCAGCCTGTCATCAAAAAAGTAACCAACAATAGTAAAGGTGCAAACTTATACATAATAAACCTCCTTATCCTTAAATTAGAATATCATAATTTCTGTGTTCGTAGGTGCTCCGTGTTTCCGGTCAAATAAGTAAATATATTTAATATAATCGGAATATTTACAAATAATGGGGCATATTTTCCCAGCTAATCAAGTATAATGAGAATACTTAATAAACAGGGAGGATTTACCTTTGGACCAACGTCAGCATGATGCAGATCGTTATTATAGCGATCCGCTTCCGCCACCACCTTATGTAGTACCCAAAACCAATGGCAAGTCTATCGCAGCGCTTGTCATGGGAATTTTGTCAATCATGATTCCATACTTGGGGTTTCTGATTGGAATTGTTGCTATCATATTTGCATCTATTTCTCTTAAAGAAATCAAGCTTCGCATGGAACAAGGAAGAGGACTCGCGATTGCCGGTCTCGTCTGTGGCATCATTGGCACGGCAATTTATGCGATTATCTTTTTGTTCCTGCTGGTTGCATTTCTCGCATTCTCCAGCGGCGAAATTTCTTCATATTAGAATATGAGGAATGAGGAAGGGCGATCTGCATTTGTCTCCTCACTAAAAAAGCAAGGCCATGTATAAGCAAACACCCGCTGTGTTCCAGACGTGGGCCTTGCTTATACACATGCCTTGCTTTTTATTTTCCCATTTTATACGTGAAGCGCTGCCTCACCACTAACGTCCTCGACCTCACTCGTGCGATGCATCATGAAATACGTAAAAGTAGCCGCCAGACCAATTACCGCAAAGATGCACAAAATTCCGATCTGATCCCATGCCACACTGAACTGTCCACTAGAAATAACAGCTTTATACCCGGTTACCGAATAGGTCATCGGCAACCATGGGTTGAAACCTTTCAGCCAATTCGGAATAAGTTCCAACGGGAACGTACCCGCGCTGGTTGTCAGTTGGAAGATTAACATCAGGATCGCCAGGAAGCGTCCGGGATTTTCCAACCAAGTAACCAGGGCTTGAATGATGTACATGAAGCTTAGGCTGGTAACAAAGCTGAATAAAAGGAACAAAGGTATGCTTTGAACTTCCAGGCCCAATCCAGACAAGACAAGCCAGGAAGCGAGCAGGGACTGCACAGCACTCATGATCGTGAAGGCCAATGTTCTGCTCACAAAACGATTCCAGCTGCTCGCATCGGCAACCGAGCTGCCGCGTGTGGGTACCACCAGCGTTGCAATCAGTGCCCCAACAAATAGCCCCAATGACAGGAAGTATGGTGAGAATCCTGTACCATAGTTGGGCACTTCGTTATGTTTATGTTCATCCACCTGAACGGGCTCGGCATACATCGTTACAAGTTCATCCGTTTTTTTCACACTGCCCGTTTGATCGGCGGCATCATTTAGTTTGGTGGCAAGCTCACCAGAGCCATCGGTTAACTTGGCGGTACCTTCTTTTAACTCACCTGCACCATCATCCAGCTTCCGGGAACCATCGGCAATGGTGGTAATTCCGTCTGAAAGTTGGCTCAACCCATCAACCAGTTTCCCTGCACCTGTGTTTAATTGACTCGAACCCTCTGCAAGTTTGGCTCCGCCAGTAGCAGCCTCAGATAATTTGGAGTTGAACTGTTGGAGACCTGTCGCAAGCTGTTCCTGTCCAGCAGACAACTGCGTTGCTCCTGCTACAAGCTGCTGTTGTCCCTGCACTAACTGGCTGCTGCCTTGATGCAGTTGTTGCTGCGCAGCTTGCAGGCGTTTGCTGCCTTCGACCAATTGCTGTCCGCCTTGATACACCTGTTCGCTACCAGCAGCCACAGCCTGACTTGCTGCCAGCAACTGTTGTATAGCGGGGTTATCAGCTAGCTCCGGACTGGCTTTGGCTAATTGGGTAAGACCTTGCGCAACAGCCTTGGCACCTTCACTTACTTTGCCACTGCCTTCGACTGAAGTCTGCAATCCTGTGGTCAGCTTGGCGCTGCCTTCCTCGGATGCCGCCAGTCCTGCATCTAATTGGGCTGCTCCTTTCTGAGCAGATTGAATCCCGGCCTGCAACTGTTTACCGCCAGCTTCAGCTTGGGCTGCTCCATCACCGAGCTTCGTACCTGCCGCCGCCAATTGGGACAAACCATTGGAAAGGGAGCTGGCTCCCGTATGAAGCTCGCCAATACCTTGAGCCAAGGTGCTCGTGCCTTCTTTTAACGGGGTCATGCCTGTTTCGAGTTTGTTGGTTCCATCCGCCAGTTTGGAGAGGTTTTCTTTCAGTTTGAAGACACCTTCATCCAGCTTGACCGCACCCTCGTTAATCTGACCTGCGCCATCTCCGGCATCCGCCAAACCGCTAGAGATTTTCTCCACCTGATCCAGCAACGTTTCAGTATACGATTCCGTCACTTTGGCGGAGACTTTGGATTTGATCTGTTTGACAGCAGTCCCGCCAATCTGACCCGCAAGGAAGTTGTATCCTTCATTGGGTTCATAGAGCAGCTCTGCCGGCTGGGGATGGTCATCCATCAGAGTGGTTGCTTTGGCAGAAAAATCCTCCGGAATAACAATCGTCATATAATACGTGTTGTCTTCCATGCCTTGCTCCGCTTGTTCCCGAGTTACGAATTGCCAGTTGAAGTCGTCACTCTTTTTCAATTCATCGACCAGATTCTGTCCGACTTCCAGCGATTTATCGTTGTAGGTTGCCCCCTGATCCGTGTTGACCACGGCCACAGGCAATTCATTCATTTTGCCGTAAGGGTCCCAGAATGCATTAAGGAACAGACCGCTATATAGCACCGGAATGAACAGCACCACGAGAATCGGAATAAAAACTTTTGGTTTCTTGAAGGCGGATTTCACATCCTGCCCAAATACAGTGAATGATTTCATCATGTTCTCTCCCTATCATCAGCTACTCCGTTATATATCTATCTCTAATTTTAAATGGATTCAGCCACAAATCTTCCTCTATGTTGGGGATAATCCACTTTTGAGAAAGAGGCCCACGAAATCCTTGATCTGATCCTTGTGCAGCGAAGGATGCGCTTTGTTCCAATCGGATGTTAAGGTGACATACAGCTTCAATAGGACAAAAGAGACCAGCCTGGGATCGTCTTCACGAATCTGCTGTAGTTCCATGGCGCGCTGAACTTGGCGTTCCAGATATTCGAGAATCGCTGTTTCTACTTTCTGTAGACCTTCTTTGGCCTGAGGCGTGCCGAACTCGTTCACTTCCTGAAACAGTTTGATCAACAGTTCATGTTCTTCCCTGTACTCCAGCAAAGAGTCCATGCTAAGGTGTACGTTATCCAGAAACGAATTCTCTTCCTTCACCGTTTGCTCCGTAATCTGTTTCATATCGGTAATGATCGAGTGGAGAATCTCGTCGAACAGTTCTTCCTTGTTTTCGAAAAAAGTATAGATTGTTCCCTTGCCTACATTGGCAAGTCTGGCAACCTGCTCCATGGTTGTTGCTTTGTAACCAAACAACGCGAACGATTTTTCAGCCGAGTCAATGACCTGTTGCCTTCGATCAATGGTTCTCATGGTATATGCACCTCCTTGTTGTATGGAATGTTAAAGGGTAAACTCGGAATTGACTGGATTACTTATTTGGTCAATTGGTCGTTTATAACTGTAGCACTCGAACGGGTAGAGTGGATGTGATCTTTGTCATGGTGTGGATGGGGGGATGAGGAAGGTTATTAGGGGAATCGGTATGAGACTCACGCAGGTGCGAATGTGATGCTCACATGAAAACCCGGGGGGATTCATCGCAATAGCGCAGGCTACCTCAACGACTTAGAGCAAAAATGGAATTCACTTATGAGCTAGTTAATTATGCTGTCATAGTTAAAAAACTATTTAGTTATGGGAAGGTCGCTTATTTGAAAATGGAAAGGACAGTTAAACCCAGTTCAGACATTGTCATAGAGGGTTATTTAGATTCTCCATTGTGAATCGAATATCGAAGAAGTAACAAAAAGGTTATCTTTACTCAACTAACCGTTTCCTATTTTGGTCAACACTCGCCCTCCGCGTTCGCGCTGCCATCGTTCGGGTCCCATTCCGTTTCTGAAATTTTTTCAAATTTAGGATATATCAAATTTTATAGCGATTTACATCCTTTCAATAAGATTGCATAATGATTTATTATAAAGTATGTATATTTATATCATATACTTACCAAAAGGAGAGTGTAGCTTGTGCACGAAACTATTCCAACTGGCGTGAAACTAAACGAAACTGGCTTTGGATACACGTTGTCCTTAATAGGCGGTAAATATAAAATGATCATTATGTATTGGCTGTCTGAAAATAAGGTAATGCGGTTTAATGAGCTGAAGCGATGTATCGGTACCATCTCCTTTAAAACGCAAAGCATCATGTTAAAAGAGCTGGAGGCAGATGGGCTTATCATACGCAAGGAATTTCCCCAAATACCTCCAAAAGTTGAATATTCATTATCTGAAAGTGGTCTTTCTCTCATTCCATTGTTAAATATGATGTGCGAGTGGGGAGAGAAAAACATTTCGCCAGCTCTGGAGGCTGTACAGCGGTAGGCATAGTTGTTTTGTTTATATTACAAAGAAGTATCTCCTGAACAGGGAGATACTTCTTTTTTATAGCAGTCTTAATAAAGCTAACTATTACAGATTGTCAAGAAAACTCAAATAATTTAGTGTGTATTTTCCAATTCGCTTACAGACGGCTCATTTTCTGTATCAGGCACATTTTCACCAGGCTCGTTTTCCGTACCATAATACGCAAAGAACGAAACGATAATTTGCATTGCAGTATAGGAAGGTAGTTTCAAAAGGAGATAATAAATAATTAAGTACATAGTGATATCTTCCATCTTCACTATAATCTTCTTTTTTACTTCCGGCAGATACAGCTAAAGCAGCTTTGCGATTCTTTAATTTATCTCCTCCATTTGAACCATGAGCCCACCCATAAGTTAAAACATCGTCAAGCCATTTTTTAAGGAGAGGCGGACAATTAAACCAATATATAGGGAACCGCAAAACATGATTACTAGGTGATTCAACCAATTTAATTCTCGCAACGTTTTACCTTGGACACGGTAGAAAAAATGCTCCTTGATGCTGCTCACGATGCAGGGGCTATCTATGATCTTTTGAAGCATCAAGGGATTTAACCGTTCTTTGATCTCAATGAGCGTGGCACCAAAAATCTGGAAACTGAAAGCGATATGAAGATTTCTCCCAGGGGAGTCCCAATCTGCCTTGTAGGCAAGGAAATGAAACCCTACGGCTTCGATCATGCCCAGAAGCGGCATAAGTGGATCTGCCCAATGATGCAAAACAGAATGACCAACACTTGCTCTACACCTTGTTCTGATGCCTAATACGGCCGAACCTTCCATACCTGCAGCAAGGATAACCCCCGGTTGTTTCCCGATGTGGCCAGAAGCTCATGTGTACGGACTTTGCAAGCTGCTTGATCACGAGCGGACGGTAGTATTGCCGGTTAATCAACTGGATCGCTTGAGCAATTTTGTGCGCGTTGGCTTTTGCAACTGGTTAAGCACCAACCTTTTAGATATTAGTTTCTTTTATATCTTTCCTAATTTCTGGTGGAGCTTTGGAGCGGGTTACTCGTAAATATACCATAACGGTTGTTGCAGCGATGGCAACAACCGCTGCTCCAATCCAGCTAATCGAAGCTAAGGAAGTTTGTTCCACGACAACGCCTCCAATTCCTGCACCAGCACCCATAGCAAGCTGTAAAACTGAACTATTCATACTCACCATAATGCCTGAAGCCGCCGGAGCAAGCGTCATTAAGTGATATTGCTGAGTTGGACTTGTTGACCAAGCGGATAGAGCCCAAAATATGAGCACAAGGAAAACGATAGCAGGCGATTGGGCTGATAATGACAGTAGAACTAAGGCTACTACATGCAGTACCATACTAACAAATAAAGTACGAGGGAATCCCCATTTATCTGTACTATAGCCGCCAAGCTTTGAGCCGAATAAGCTGGCAATCCCGAAAGCGAATAAAGCAATGATAACTGTTTTACTGTTCATCCCTGTAATCGACAGTAGGAAGGGAGAAATGTAGGTGTAGACAGTAGAATAACCAGAAATCCATAAGAAAGTGATCATTAGGGCTGCAATTATTTTCGGTTGCTTAATTAAAGCAAGCTGTTTGCGCAAGGGAACCGACTCATCGCCATTTGAGCGTGGGATGACTAAGAGTATAACGATCATCGCAAGAATACTAAGTGTACCGATTCCTCCGAAGATCAATCTCCAATCATAAGCGGAAGCAATAACTCTGCCTAGCGGAACACCGATAATCAACGAGGTGCTAAAGCCCATAAGGATTGTTGCAATTGCACTTCCTTGTTTATCAGGTGGAGTCATCTTGGTAGCGACAGTAAAGGAGGTTACAACGAATACTCCCATGCTTAGTGCAAGAATAACGCGTGAAACTAAAAGAAATTCAAAGCCAGGTAAAACTACGGCGATAATATTTCCAATCACAAATACGCCAAGTGAATAAACTAAAAGCTTGCGCTGCTCCATTCGTGCTGTAAATGCGATGAGGAAAGGTGTTCCAAAAGCATAGGCGAGTGAAAAAACAGTAATGAGCTGACCAGCAGCAGCGACGGAGACATTAACGTCTCTTGCAACTGTGTCGAGAATCCCTGCTATGATATACTCGGATGTTCCAAGCAAGAAGCTAACAGCGGCTAATAAGTAAACTTTCCAAGCATTAGACATATAATTATCCCTCTTTCTTAAGTTTCTATATTCCGGGTATATAGAAATTTATTTATTTATTTCCTTCATTGAGTATAAAGATTGTACTATAAATATGTAAGTACGCACATTTAGTACAGGTACTGTCATAAAGGTGAGTGTTACTCTGAGCAGATACACTACATTTTGTTAACACCGTATTATGAGTATTAAACTCCCAGGGGGAACTATAGTTCAACATCGAAAGGGCTGCCGCGTGGAGCCCTTCGCTCAGCTAAAGGGCAGCATAGTTTATTAATCTAAGATTGTTGTTAAAGTGATAGAAGTTCTTACCTAAGCACTGACGGTTGCTGTCCCGGCATACCGAAAGATCTTGCAGATCCTCTGCAAGGACTTCTGTTGTGCAATCCATTTTCTACGACAACATGGAGTTATCGTTCCACTATCACCACATTAAAGGAAGGCAGAAACGTAAACTCATCATCCAAGTAACCTGATACAAACAAGCTGGAGGCCATACTGGGCCGCACTCCGGCTTATTTGTATTTGTAGAGATTCATCCTGCTTGGAAGTAAGCTAAATTTGCTCTTGCAATCATCCATCATTAAAGATATATTATTAATTAATTAACTGATCAATTAATTAATTAAAGTTTAGCTTAGAGAGAGGGGAATACATTTGGCAAGACCCATCAATGAAGAAAAAAGGCTGGAGCGTCGTAAACGAATCCTAAAAGAAGCTGTTGTCCTGTTTGCAGAAAGTGGATATTCGAATACCACAACGGCGATCATTGCGAAGAATGTGGGAGTGACTCCCGGAACCATTTTTCAATATTTCCCTAGCAAAGAAGCTTTATTCTACGCCGCTGTCCTGGAGCCGCTTGCTGATATTCAGGTGAAATCGCTTGCTTGTCTACAACAAGAGGGGACGCCGGGCGCATTGATTAAGAACATGGTGGCAGAACAATTCAACCATATCTACTTCTATACCAATGAATTGCGGCTTGCTCAATCTGTCTTAGGGCAACGAATCAGGTTCCCTGAACTTACACAGAAGGTCCTTGAAAGTATAAAGGTAATGACCGATGAGATCGAAAGCGTCTATGCCAAGGGACAATTAATGGGAGAGTTCAACAAAAATTTTTCTCCCGCAATGATCTCCCGTGCCTATATCTCTTTCTTAAATGGAGTGGCCTTAACTCTTGGAGAAAGTATTCTTCATCATCCCGAGTGGGAAAATCTGAAGGGGCATGCCTTTTATTTGTTCGCACCCATATCACCTATAGAAAAACTGGAGGAGTCTGAATGAGTCAAACATCATTAGAGCCCAATCATAACGTTCGTGTAAAAAAACGGAACAAAATTTTATGGAGCTTGGGAATCGTGCTTTTGCTCGTGGTGGCCCTTGTGTTTTTTATATCGTATAAAGTAGTAGACACTTTGTTGCATCATCCTAGAGACACGAATGTCAGCTACGAATTGAATATCGATAAAACCCCCTATGAAGAGGTCGAGTTCAAGAGTTTGAAAAATGATAATACGATTAGAGGTACCTTCTTTCCTGCAAATGCTGGTGTTAAATCAAGCGATAAGACGATTATTATCGTCCATGGATATACGAGCAATCGTTTAGTCAAAGGGAGGACGCCAAAGTTAGTAGAGCACTTTGTTCCAAAAGGCTACAATGTATTGGCATTTGACCTCAGCTCGCAAGGTAAGTCCGATGGTGATTTGATTACACTGGGCCTCAATGAAAAATACGATTTGCTGGGAGCAGTAGATTATTTAAAATCCAGAGACCATACGGGTGATAACATTGGCGTGATCGGCTTTTCAATGGGTGCTGCTACGTCTTTGCTAGCCACAAGTGAAAGTGATGATATCCAAGCTGTAATCGCGGATAGTCCATTTCGTAATGCTGGGCTATTTCTGAGAGAGGGTCTACCTTTCTTTTCAGGTCTACCTGCGTTCCCATTCAGTTATACATCGACATGGATGGCAAATTGGGTCTTTGATGTTGATCTGGATTCCATATCACCTATGGATGCGGTAAAAAAGATGCAAGACAAGCCAGTTATGCTCATTCATGGTACTGGAGATCAGCAAATTAGTTATAAAAATACAGAAATGATTTATGAGTCCTTAAAAGATAATCCAAGCGCAGAAGTATGGTATCCGAAAAACACGGAGCACATCGATGCGATCAACCATTACCCCACTGAATATTTCCAAAGAGTAGATCGTTTTTTGGATGAGTATGTAGGAAAATAAATGTAGTCCTAGAGAGATGACTAGTAGAAGGGTTTTCTGACGAGGTAAAAAAAGCATAATATCAAGCATTTTCAGCCTATAGCGTGCAAAACCGCTATGGGCTTAATTTACATAAAAGAACAGGTATTTTAAAGCCGGAAACGGCGGACGGAAGGGTTGCTCCAACCTAAAGAAAACACAAGTGAACGAAAAGACAGTCCATTGTTGCCCTCTCACAGGAACGCTAAGATGAAGTTGTTAAAGCGTTTACATTACGTGGTGAAAGGGAGCTGAACTCGGATGCCGGAAATTTCAATCAGGCTGTATGAAGGCAGGACGGATGAGCAAAAGCAGGAGATCGTGGAGGTGTTTACACGCGAGCTTTCACGTATTATTGATCGTGAGCCGGAGTACATTTCCGTTGAATTCAACGAAATCCCATGGGACGAGAACGTTCCTGATAATTTGAGAAACAGGCAGTCACAGAAGCAGGGAGGGGAGAAGACGTGAAGCCGGCGGATATCGCATCGTCAAGCGGGGGTCCAACTCGACTGCACAACTCATCCAATCTCGGCACGAGGCTTGGTGATGCAGGCCGCTACTTATGGCGATACCGGATACTATATCTGCTCTCGTTACCGGGCATCTTGTATTTTTTCCTCTTCAAATATGTGCCTCTGTTCGGCTCGGTCATTGCTTTTCAGAACTACAATATTTTCAAAGGCATCACCGGAAGTGATTGGGTCGGCTTGGAGCATTTCCAGAAGATGTTCAGCCATTATGACTTTTTGCGAATTCTCAACAATACACTTCTGCTCGGACTATATGATCTGGTGATTGCATTCCCGGTACCGATCTTACTGGCCATTCTGCTGAATGAAGTACGGATGATTGTGTTCAAGCGGTTGCTGCAAACGATTGTATACATGCCTCACTTTCTGTCCTGGGTCGTCATTAGCGGTATCTTCATGGGTATTTTCTCGATGGACGCCGGAGTGGTGAACAAGGTACTTGGATTTCTGGGCATGCAACCGATCTACTTTCTTGGAGAAGACTCGTACATTCGTTCCATTCTGATCGGTTCCGGAATCTGGCGGGATTCGGGCTACGGCACGATTATTTTCCTGGCTGCCATTGCGGGGATCAATCCCGACCTGTATGAAGCGGCAGAGGTGGATGGTGCCGGACGTTTGAAGCAAATATGGTCGATTACCCTGCCATCCTTGCTGCCGACAATTATGATTTTGCTGCTGCTGCACATCGGAAAGTTCCTGGATCTGGGCTTTGAGCGTGTGTTTGTATTCCTGAATCCGCTCAATCTGGAATCGGGTGAAATTCTGGATACGTATATCTACAAAGCCGGGCTTCTCTCACAGCAATATAGCTATACAACAGCCATCGGGTTGTTCAAATCGGTCGTGGGTTTGATGCTTATTCTACTCGGTAATTTCTTCAGCAAAAAAACAACCGGCGAAAGCCTGTATTAGGAGGCGAGTTCTATGCGTACCCCCAGTGTCCGTTACCGTATATTCCGCATTGGAAATCTCGTTTTTCTAACGCTGCTCTCGTTGACGATGATTCTGCCTTTCATTAATGTGCTGGCCCAATCACTCAGCAGCTCGGAAGCGATCATGGGCGGAAAGGTCAGCTTCTGGCCTGTTGCTTTTACCTGGATCAATTATGAATATGTATTCGGGGATGCTTCGTTCTGGCGGGCATTTGCGGTATCGGTTGGGGTGACGGTGTTTGGAACGCTGGTCAATCTCGCTGCAACGGCATCGCTGGCCTATCCCGTATCCCGTCCTGAGTACAAGGGGCGCTCTCTGGTCGTCATGTTTGTCCTGGTGACCGTTGTATTCTCGGCCCCGCTCATTCCGAATTTTATCCTGATGAAAGAACTGCATCTGGTCAACAATCCACTGGTTCTAATTGTGCCGGGAGCGATTAATGCCTTTAATTTCTTCGTTATGCGCTCGTTCTTCGCACAGCTGCCGGGTGAACTGATCGACGCTGCCCGCATCGATGGCTGTGGGGAATTTGGCATCATCTGGCGTATCGTCATTCCATTGTCCAAACCGGCCATGGCATCACTCGGCATTTTCTATGCAGTAGGCCACTGGAATGCCTATTCCACCGCCCTGTATTATCTGAATGATCCAGCCTGGTGGCCAATCCAGGTTACACTCAAAAAGTTATTTGAAAGTGATGATATTTCCGTCGATCCGGGGTCTGCCGTCTATAGCACTCTTGCACATACATCGCCGGAAGGCATCAAAATGGCAACCATCATCATCGCCACCTTACCGATTATTATCATTTACCCTTTCCTGCAAAAGCATTTTGTAAAAGGAATCATGGTCGGCTCCGTCAAATCTTAAGTACAAGCAGCATACAGATCTGACGGAAACGGGGGAATGGCGATGTTCAGAATCTTGATTGCGGATGATGAACCAATGATTCGAATGGGTCTGGCCAAAATGATCGAGCAAGCGGGGCTGTTCGACTGTGAGATTCGGCAGGCAGCACAGGGGGAAGAAGCTCTCCAGGTGGTGGAGGAATTTCGGCCTCACATCCTGTTTACGGATATCCGCATGCCAACGATGGATGGTATTGAGCTGTGCCGACGTTTATCTGAGCAGGGCAGTACGATGCGCATTATTGTGGTCTCCGGTTATTCGGACTTTGAATATGCAAGAGCCTGTATGGATTATGGGGTAAAGCGATATCTGCTAAAACCTGTGGGGCGACAGGAGCTTCATGAGCTGCTGCTCAAATTGATGGCGTCTGAAGAGGATAAGCCCACTGCATCTCTTGTACCTGTGAGGGAGCTGAATGACTGGGCCATGCGTCTGGAAGAGGCCATATGGGAGCTACGGCAGACCGATGTGACGGAACTGCTCGCAGCATGGTCAGGTCGGTATCCGGCATATTCCCTGATGCCTGAGCAGACAGCGGAGCTTTTTCAGGAATTGCTCGAATTGATTGTGGCCCGAATGAATGCACGAGGCAACGGAACGATGAGTACGTCTTGCGAGATAAATGTAAGCGCTTCCTCAAAAGAGTGCTTCGAGGCTCTGGGCAACGAAATTCACAGGTTGATGAAGACGATCAAGGAAAAGCGCAGCGGCAAGCGCAAGCATCCGGTGGAAGAAGCAAAAGCCTATCTGGAGAAGCATTTGCGCCGCGAGGTGTCACTGGAAGAGATTGCGGCCAAGCTGGGACTTAACCCGTCCTACTTCAGCCAACTGTTCAAACAGACGACAGGCCAGACCTTTATCCAATACCGGATACGCAGCAAAATGGAACTGGCCAAACGCATGCTGGAACAGCCGGGCAACCGGATTACGGATATTTCCTACGAAGTGGGATATGCGGATCATCCCCATTTTACGAAGACGTTCAAGAAGATTACCGGACTGACACCGTCGGAATACCGCAATAAGTTGGGCATTGAATGATGAAGCGCAGCCTGTCGATCCGCCTGTTCTTTCATTTTGCCATCGTGATTACGTTGTCCCTGTCCGCCATCGGTTTGTTTACCTACACCTATGCCTCGACTGAAATGAACGACCAACTTGCGGACAACATCGCGCAGACGATGCGCAATACGGCGTACCAGACCGATCTGTATTTGCAAAATTATGATCGTGCAACCTACTCCATCCTCTCGAATGGAAGTGTGAAGCACTTCCTCGATATGAATTCGGAGGACAGTTATGCCAATTACGAGTATAGCCGTCAGATTAAAACGAACGTGTTCCCGCCTGTTTTTATGTTATATCCACAGATCAAGTTCCTGTATGTTATCGGGGAAAATGGGCGTGTTGTGATTGATGACAATCAGAATTCAGCTGGCATACCAGATATCAACGCGGCAGAGCAGTACAAGGAGTTGCTGGCTGCAACCCCTGCAAATGGGGAATCGATTTTGCTTACCCGGAGTATTCGCAGTGGACAGAGTGCCAATGTCATTACGATTGCGCGCCGGATCAGAGGCGTGTCCTCGTATACGCCAAACGGCGTGTTGGCGATGGAAGTGAATGTGCTGGAGCTTGACAAAATATGGGGAGAACTCGACCTCGGTCAGGGTGGCTATCAGTATGTGATGGATCAGAATGGAACGGTCATCTACACACCCGGGGACGAAGAGGCGCAGACGGCGATGCTGGCCAGCACCGTAAACAGGCTTATGCACATGGAGGAAGGGTCGCTGGAACAGAATGCGGATGGCATCAAACGACTGTTCATATCGGAGCTTTCTGAGTATTCGGGCTGGCGCTTTGTCGCTTCTGTGCCGCTGTCGGAGCTGCAAAGACCGATTGCAACGATTCGCTCGACCACCTTGTGGGTTGGTGCAGGAACGCTGCTGGCTGCACTGGTCGTGGCCTATCGAATCGGCGCTTCTCAGGTGGAACCTATTCGTGTGCTGATGAACGGAATGAGACAGACGGAGAAGGGAATCTGGAACAAGGTGGAGATGAAGGAAAGGCGCGATGAAATCGGCGTGTTGATCCGCAGCTATAATCTGATGGTCAGCCGCTTGTCGGACATGATTGAGAGTGTATACGAGTCGGAGCTGCGCCGCCAGAAGTCGGAGATCGAGCTTCAGCAGGAGGCGCTGGAGCGGCACCGTGCGGAATTTCAGGCGCTTCAGTTGCAGATCAATCCGCATTTTCTCTACAACACCCTGGAGACGATCAAATGTTATGCCGTTGTACAGGACTCCGAAGAAATTGCACAGATGGTGGAATCGATGGCCCATATGCTCCGTTATTCCATTCAGACCAATCTGGAGGAAATCACGGTTGCGAATGAACTGAAACATGTGCTGGCCTACCTTTCCATCATGAAACATCGCATGGATCGGGAGCTTGAAGTGGAGGTCATCATTGCACCGGATCTGTTACTGGAAAAAATGGTTCGACTCACCCTTCAGCCGCTGGTGGAAAATGTGTTACAACACGCGTTTCCGCGGGGCATGGAGCCCGGTCATTATATCCGCATCGATGCTCGGCGCCTGGAAGATCGCTTTCTTGTCATCGTCCAGGATAATGGTATGGGCATGAGCGAGGAACGCCTGGAGAAGCTGCGTCGCCGTCTGGAACTAAACCGTCTGGCAGGTGAAGACTCTGATGATGTCTATCATCGCGGAGGCATTGGACTCATGAATGTCCATCGTCGGATTCAACTGGTATTTGGAGAAACGTACGGCTTAATGATGGAGAGTGAGCAAGGGTTGGGAACGACGATTACGATGGCACTTCCGGCGGATCAGCATAGTAAGCGGATTTAATTGAAACCAATATGAAGGAGGAAGATCAAATATGAATATCAATTTACAGAACAAAATTGCACTTGTAACAGGTTCTAGCGGAGGGATCGGCGCTGCCATTGCCGGGGCATTGGCTCGCTGCGGGGCAAAGGTGGCTGTGAATGGTCTGCATAATATGGAGCGGGCTGAAGAGGTTGTAGCTGCGATCCGGGATGCTGGCGGTGAAGCAGCGGCATTTCAGGCCAATGTGACGAATACGGATGCGATTGAATCCATGGTTGGGGATATTACGCTCCGCTTTGGGGGGCCGATTAACCTGTTGGTTAATAATGCGGGACATTTGGTGGAGCGGAGCCCTATTGAAACGATGAGTGAGGAGCTTTACAGCCGGATTATGGATGTCAATCTGAAGAGCGCCGTATTTGTCTCCAAAGCGGTCATTCCTGGCATGAAGGCAGCTGGAGGCGGCCGAATTATTAATTTGACCTCGGTAGCGGCTCATAACGGGGGCGGTCCGGGTGCAGCTATTTACGCAGCCTCCAAGGCGGCTGTCATTGCGTTAACCAAAGGACTTGCCAAAGAACTGGCTCCTGGCGGGATTACGGTCAATGCCCTTTCACCGGGCTTCATCGGACAGACGGCGTTCCATGCTACGTTCACCTCGGCGGAAGGCCGAAATTCTGCGGTGAGCAGCATTCCGCTTGGACGGGAAGGCAATCCCGATGATGTCGCAGGTGCGGCGCTGTACCTGTGTTCGGAGCTGGGTTCTTTTATAACCGGAGAAACGCTTGAAATCAATGGCGGAATGTATATGCGTTGATGCTGCACCATTTGCGATAAGGAGGGGATTAACGATGGAAGTGAAGCGGAAGCCTGCAGAAAGACCGTTGTACCAACCCATTAGCGGGCCGTTCCATGTGGACTATGCACCTGACGAACATACCGTTTTAACAGAGAACCCGCCGAGATTTACCTGGATGGCGGCACAGCAGGAGGATGAGAATGCCTATGTGCTGCAGGTGTCGGTGGAGCCTTCTTTTCAAGAAGAAGGGACGATGACGTTTGCGCCGCTCCCCTATAACTTTTTCACGCCGGACCGGGTGTTTGAACCTGGTGAATATTACTGGCGTTATGCACTGCTTGTGAACCATCCCGTGCAGCAAGGAAGCGAAGCCGAAACGGATGCCGTACAGGAGAAACAGCAGGAAATGTCGGCATGGAGTGAGGTGCGGAGGTTCACCGTGCCAGAGGGGTTACCCGAGACACCGATACCGTCTCGGGCACAGCGTTACCTTTCCACGGACACGTCTCACCCTCGGCTGTGGCTCGGAGAAAGTGGGCTACAGGCACTGGCGGATGGCATTGCGTCCGATTCCACATATTGCGGCTGGGATACGTTTATGGCAAATTCTGTGGAGCCGTGGGCAAATCGTGAGCCGATCCGTGAGCCGCTGCCTTATCCTGACAACAAACGTATTGCAGCGCTCTGGAGGCAAATGTATATTGACTGTCAGGAAGTGTTATATGCGATTCGTCATCTGAGCATTGCTGGTCGGGTGCTTCATGACGAACGGCTGCTTGAAGCTGCAAAAACCTGGCTGTTACATGTGGCGGCTTGGGATACGGAGGGAACGACATCCCGCGATTATAACGACGAGGCAGCCTTTCGGGTCGCCGCCGCGCTCGCTTGGGGTTATGACTGGCTGCATGATGAGTTGAACAGTGAAGAGCAGGATGTGGTGAGGCGCAGCTTGCTGCGACGGACAGAGCAGGTGGCCCAGCATGTGATGGTCCGCTCGAAGATCCATCATGTGCCTTACGACAGCCATGCGGTGCGTTCATTATCCTCTGTGCTTGTACCCTGCTGTATGGCTTTGTTGCATGAGGAGCAGCAAGCTGCAGCGTGGCTGGATTACGCCATCGATTATTATGCCTGTCTGTACTCCCCTTGGGGTGGCAGTGATGGGGGTTGGGCCGAAGGTCCGATGTACTGGACAACAGGCATGGCCTATGTGACCGAAGCGATGAATCTGCTGCGAAACTATGCGGGCATCGACTTCTTCCGTCGGCCGTTCTTCCAGCGTACCGGGGATTTTCCACTCTACGTGTACCCTCCTGATGCTCGGCGCGCCAGCTTCGGAGATCAGTCTACGCTAGGTGACCCGGTAAACTTGAAAACAGGCTATCTTGTCCGCCAGCTGGCGGGTGTTACAGGCAACCACTGGTACCAGTGGTACTTTGAGCGTGTACGCCAATCCGATCCGGGGACAGAGGGAGCCTTTTATAACTACGGCTGGTGGGATTTTAACTTTGACGACTTGGTTTACCGCCACGATTATCCGCAGGTGGAGGAAGAGTCACCTGTGAACATCGAGCCGCTCAAATGGTTCCGGGATGTAGGGTGGGTAGCCATGCATCACCGGATGGACGATCCGGATGAGCATATGATGCTGCTGCTCAAGTCAAGCCGTTACGGCTCCATCAGCCACAGCCATGCGGATCAGAACAGCTTCACTCTGCATGCATTCGGTGAGCCGCTTGCGGCGGATACGGGCTACTATATCGCGCACGGCAGTTCCTTTCATCGGGAATGGCGCAGGCAGACGCTCTCCAAAAATAACCTGCTGATTGGCGGAGCAGGGCAGTACGCCGAGAACAACAAGGTGCTGAATATGGCCGCAACCGGACAGATTGAAGAAGCCTATTGGCGAGACGGCGATGGTTATGTGCGCGCGGTAGCGACCGATGCCTACGCCAGCACCGTACCGCATGTGAAGCGTGTTGTGCGGGAAATTCATTTTCTGCAGTCATCGTACTTCGTTATTGTGGACCACATTGATCTGGAGAAGCCGGACAGCGTTCAATGGCTGTTCCATGCCCTACACCCGCTACAGCTGAAAGGGCAGAACTTCCGTCTGAACGGGAATAAGGCAGGGTTAGAAGGGACGTTTGTCTACGCTTCCTCCGGTGAGCTGTCGCTCAGCCAGACGGATCAATTCGCAGAGGTGGACCCGGCAGAGTACGAAGGGCTGGACAGACATTATCATCTAAGCGCGGAAACGCGGCCTGCTTCAAGCCATAGAATTGTAACGCTGCTTGTGCCGTATAAGATCGATGAGCCGAAGTATGTCCCTTATTTCATCGATGACCAGGATCACGGCATTCATCTCTATTTTACCGACAACGGTGTAACGAAGAAGATCGAGGTATCCAAAGCGTACTAGATAAGATGAACTGAATATTTACACAAGAACGAAGAGTGCAGAACCCATCTGAAGAAGCGAAGCGTTCGCCTTTATCACCGGATTTTCCCCTTTGGAAAGGGAATCAAAAAAATCTGGGGATAACAGCGATCGGAAGAGGGTACTGCAATCGGAGTGGCTGAGTGTAAAGTTTGTACGTTCAATTTATATAGTGCTATATGACTGGATGCTGTGGAACTTTAAGTATGACCTAAAGAAAACGCAATCTCATCTAAAACATCCCCATTGTTGCAGGCGGTGGGGATGTTTTAACATCTATATGAAAGCGCTTCACCAATGATTGGTACCTAAATCTAAATCAGGATGAAAAGAGGGGTAGCATGAAAAAGTGGATGGTCTCAGGCATCGCGCTATTGCTGGCGGCATCGGTCATCGCGGGATGCAGCAAGGGAAGCGGGGCAGAATCCGGTGAAAATGGGGGAGACGGCAAGACGAGGTTCTCCATGTCACTTCGTACGCTGGCGTATACGTATGTGGAGAAGTCGCCGGACATCAATCAGGATAAATGGGTGAAAAAGCTGGAGGATCTGACCAATACGGATCTCAAAATTGTCCTGGTACCCCATAAGGAATATGAGCAGAAAATGGTCCAGATGTTTGCCACCAACGATATTCCTGATGTGGTGCAGGGTGATGGCGGCGTCAACGGCAAAGAGATGGCCGGCTCGGTCGAAGCCGGGGTATTTCAGCCGCTGGATGAACTGTTGCAGCAGTACGGGCAAGATTTGCTCAAAGCCGTACCGAAGGAAGCCTGGGACCAGGTAACTCATGACGGCCATATCTATGCCATCCCCGAATATTTATCCAATCCATCCCGCCGGGCAACCTGGATTCGCAAGGATCTGCTGGATCAAACGGGACTGCAGGTGCCTACTACGGTTGAGGAGACAATGGATGTTTTGCGGGCCTTTAAGAAGCTCGGCGTGGAGAACCCATATATGGGGCGTGAGGATTTCAAATATGCAGATACCTTTTTCGGTGCCTATGATGTACAGCAATTCCTGTCCATGATGGAGCAGCAGGGCGACCAGGTTGTACCGAAGTTCATGGATAACGAGAATATGCAGCAAGCCCTCACTGTCTATAAGACGATGTACGAAGAAGGGCTGATCAACAAAGAGTTCGCGACCATCAATTCCACCGTATTCAAAAACACGATTCTCTCTGGCAAGGCGGGCATGTGGTCCATGAACGCCAACGAACTGATCCAATGGGAGAAGCAGATTAAAGCGTCGGTTCCCGATGCGAAAATCGAGATTATTCCTTCCCCTGTCGGTCCTGACGGAAAGGGCGGTTATTATTTGTACGGTCCGGTGACACGTGCCTACTTTATTAATAAGGATGCGGCTGATCCGGCTTCCATTATCCGTTTCTTTAACTGGATGGTGTCTGACGAAGCCGAGAAGTTTTTCACATACGGCACAGAAGGAGAGACCTATACAGAGGATAATGGCGTGATTTCATACACAGCGCCAACAGACTCTGCTGGTGTGGACGAAGAGCGTTACCGTCAGTCGTTCTTATGGTTCGTACAGGACACAACGTACAATAAAGGCTCGTTATCGCTGACAGAGGAAGGAAAAAAGCTGATGAATATTTACGATACCATTTTAGCCAAAGAAGGCCGGGATGGCATCAACTTTGATCCGCGTTTGGAAGCCTTTGTACAGAATCCCGATATTGCTCCCAATTCGGATACACCTCCTCAAGTATTGCTCACACACATGATCAAAATGGTTTATGGGAAGGAGCCGATCTCCGATTGGCCGAAAGTGGTAGAGGAATGGAAATCCAAAGGCGGCGATCAGGCGATCAAGGAAGCCACGGAGAAGTTCAAGAACGGTGAAGGCGTGACGGCGCCGCGTCGTTAACTATATAAGTTGAACTATACATTTTACACGATAACGGAGAGGACAGAAATAACCTGAAGAAGCGGAGCGTTCGCCTTTATCCTCGGATTTTCCCCTTTGAAAAGAGGAATCAAAAAATCTGGGGATAACAGTGATCGGAAGGTTGTTCTGTCATCGGAGTGGCAAGTGTAAATATCCTTTGGTTCAACTTATGGAACCAGTGTAGTGAGTCAGGTGAATACGGAGGGGATACAAGTGAATGACGTGTTCAAAACGTGGAAAAAGCGTGTTGTACTTGTTGCCATGTCTGTCATACTTATTAGCGGTTTTGCCGTTCCCGTGCATGAAGTCCGGGCGATGGAAGACGCTGTTCCTCATTCTATTTTAAATGCTGCGCAGGAAG
This sequence comes from Paenibacillus sp. NPDC056933, assembly GCF_042674385.1. Classification (NCBI taxonomy): domain Bacteria; kingdom Bacillati; phylum Bacillota; class Bacilli; order Caryophanales; family Paenibacillaceae; genus Paenibacillus; species Paenibacillus sp. NPDC056933. The sequence continues at coordinate 290,358 of NZ_JBHUQN010000001.1, forward strand.
AAAGAGGAAATATCCCGGAACCGGAGGGCCCCGAGCTGGAGATTTACGCGGAAAACTTTGATGACCCGGACAATTTTGGCTCTACAGGTGGAATTGCATTGAGAGCTCCCTGGTCGCAGGAAGGGGCAGGTGGAAGCAAGGCCAAAACGTCATCCTCCACCACCGCACCCTCGCTGCCCAACATGATCAAGATGGACGGAACCGATGCGCTTGCACTGCCTCTAAACTTGACCGGATACGGAAATATTCGGCTGAGCTACTACACGCGTGCTTCCTCCTATATAAGTGGAAGTGTGATTATCGAATGGTCGAAGGATGATGGTACATCCTGGGCAACGCTGGAGACGTTCGAACTTCCCCCGGGCACCCCGGACCTGAAGAACAAGGAAGGCAATACGCTAAAAAGCTGGACGCTGGGTTCGGATGCGAACAATAACAGCACGGTGAAAATTCGTTTTCGGACAGGAGATGCCATGCAGGCCAACATGTATATCGACAATGTTGCCATTTACGGTCAGGCTATTCCCGGAATAACGCCTGCCCCCTCCCCAGTGCCACCTGGAGAGGGGAATACTGAATTTACGCCACCACAAGGAGTGACTTTGTACGAAGATGTGGAAATAGGTACGGCTGGTGGGCGGGCGATGTATTCATCCATTGCTGTTCCCGAGACAGCGGCAGCTGAGCCGATGCCGGTCATGGTCTATATCCATGGAGGTGGATGGAATCACGGTGATCGGAAGCAGGCATTGAACTCCATATGCAATTATGTACTCAAACGTGGTTACATCGGTGTATCTCTGGACTACCGACTGACGCCTGAGGCGCCTTTCCCTGCCCAGATTCAGGATGTGAAGCTCGCTATCCGATACTTGCGTGCCCATGCAGCCCAGTACAATCTGGACCCGAGTCGGATCGGCGTCTGGGGATCGTCTGCGGGCGGCCATCTGGCTGCATTGCTTGGCACAACAGGGGACATGGTTGCTGGTGATACCGTAGTGCTGGATACAGGAGCGACGGTAGAAATACCTGATCTCGAAGGTTCTGGCGGATGGCCTGAGTATTCCGACAAAGTTCAGGCGGTCGCCGACTGGTACGGACCTGCTGATTTTACGACGACATTTGCCAATAACTATAGCTCGGTCACGGCCCTGCTTGGCGGGCATCGCGCATTGGATGTACCGGAACAGGCCAGACTTGCCATGCCTGGCACGTATGCTTCACCGGATGATCCACCGTTCTGGATTCGGCACGGCGATGCTGATGCCACCATTCCCTACACGGACAGTGTTACTTTTGCGGGACAGCTTCAATCTGCGGGTGTCCCAATTGTGGATCTGAAGATCGTACCCGGTCAGGGCCATGGATTTACAGGTACGGCTTCCGAGATTGCCAATGCGGAGGCGTGGGCCTTTCTTGATGAGCATGTGAAGAACCGGGTCGTTACGGAGCCAATCATATTCAAAAGCAATCGGGAAGACACTTCACCTGGCGAGAAAGAGGATGAAGAAGAGCCGCAATGGATTGAAAAGGTTATATCCAGCAAGCTGCCCAGCGACGATGCGGCGATAGACAGCGGCAAGCCTGACCTGAATTTCAATCAGGCTACGGGCTCCAGTACCGGATTGCTCAGCATTTCTTCCACTTTGTCAACCAAGAAGTATGTGTATTTCAAGTTTGACATGACCGGAAATGAGTCTGAGGGAGCTCGGTATCGATTACGGATTGCTGCAAAGAAAGGCACGTCGAATACGGATACGGAATTGTCTGTGTACGGTTTGGATGCAACAGACTGGAGCGAATCATCACTTACCTGGTCGAATGCTCCTGTCCAAAGTCTCAACGAAAGTTCGCTGCTTGGCACATTCCAGGTCACGGCAGATCGGAATGGAAGCCCGGCAGTCTACGAAGTCGATGTAACCGATTATGTGAAGAGTCGATCAGCGGAGGGGCAGGTGGCGTTTCTGCTCGGGGATGCCGGATCAACAGGCGTTTCTGTGAACGTGTACACCAAGGAAGCCAATGGAACGATCAATCCGCGTCCACAGTTATCTGTTATCTCATTAATTGAAGATGGAAGCGACACACACGCGCCAGAATGGGAGCAGGGAGCTGAGCTGGAGATTCGCAACTGGGGAACGGAGTTTGCAGAACTAAGATGGCCAGCGGCCAGCGATGATACGGCTGTATCTGCCTACCGGATCTATCGGGATGGAGTTCTGCTGGCCGAACAAGGCAAGCAGTCATTCCGGGACAGCGGACTTGCAGCTGAGACATCGTACACATTTCAAGTAAGGGCAATTGACGAGGCCGGCAACGTAAGCAGCGCTTTATCAACCGATATGATCACCCTTGCGGTTCCGGTATTGCCCCTGTCTGTTGATTCCGTCTCGGCAAGCGGCAGCGACGGCAACCTGGCGACCAATACCATCGACAATAACAGCTATACACGCTGGTCTGTTGCAGGAGAGAGGCAATGGATAACATTTGATCTGGGGCAGGCACAGCAAGCGGGCTATGTCGGGATTGGTTTTTACAAAGGGGATGTCAGGAAGACCTCCTTTGAGATAGAAACGTCTGTTGACGGTAATCATTGGACCCAGGTATTCAACGGCGAAAGCAGTGGGGATACAACAGAAATGCAGGCATTTGATATCCCGGACACGTCTGCACGTTATGTACGAATCACCGGGCATGGCAATTCCGATTCAAGTATTTATACGAGTCTCACCGATGTTCATCTGTATGCCCCATTTGCAGGGGGAGGAACGCCTGTCGCCCTGATCCCGTACATTGAGCCGCAACCACCAGAGGGAACGGTGCCTTTTATCGCTCCAGGACTGACGGAGACAGATGGAACACCGCATACTATCCATTCTCCTAATGCTGTAACTGGACGTACGATTGATGTACGGGATTACGGAGCAGATCTGGCTGACAATACGAGTGATGACCGACCTGCAATACAGGCCGCCATTGATGAGGCTAACGTCGGCGATGAAGTTTTTTTGCCTGATGGCGTGTACAATTTGTTGTCCGGGCCGGATACATCCACCAACCTGATGCTCAAATCCGGGGTGAACCTGAGAGGAGAGAGCAGTGGAGGAACCGTGCTCAAGACATCGCTGGATCAGGTGACGGGCAGCGCGGTCCTGAAAGCATCGGCTCAGCACAGCATTCTCGTATCCAATATGACCATAACATCATCCTGGTCTGGTAGCTACACGACCGATCACAAATCCAACAATCCCTCCGCAGGGGGGCCAGATAGCATGATCCACATCGCCAACTATGGTGAGGCACCATCGTATGACATTACGATCGACGGCGTAATTGTGGAGAAATTCAAACGAATGGCTATCCGCATCGAACACAGCCGAGATGTCGTTGTGAAGCATGCAACATTCCGTAATGCAACAGATCTGGGCCCTGGGGGTTCAGGCTACGGAGTTTCCATTCAGGGAACGGCCAAGACCGATCGGCTTGGCTTTGACAATGATACGATATGGAATGTGGTGGAGGATAGTACGTTTGAGGGACCTTATCTTAGACATGGAGCGTTGATCCAGTTTGTCGCCCATAACAACGTGCTGCGTAGCAATACATTTAACGGAACCAAGCTCGATGCTATTGATCTTCATGGTGAACTGGAGTATTTCAATGAAATCTCCGGCAATGTGATTACGGATGTGCTGACAGGCGCAGGGATCGGACTTGGCAATACAGGGGGTTCAGCACCCAGCAACCACAGCAAGTCGGGCAAAGGAAACTACATTCATGACAACACGATCACGAACAGCCAGATCGGCATTTCGGTAACCATGGGCACCCCTGATACAATAATTGAGGATAATCACCTCAAGAATACAACCACAATTGCAGATGCGGCAGGAATCAAAGTGCTAAACGGACCGGGTACGGTAATACGCGGCAATGTGATCGGGAGCAATACCGCCAGCGGTTACTGGGGCGTGCGGCTTGAACGTGATAATGGCGATGCCGGAGCAGGCAATATTGGCGAAGGGAATCCCGAAAATGTGGTGATTGAAAATAACCGAATTGAAGGTAACACGAACGGAATCGGTCTTTTTGCCGGAGTCGGCATTTTGCTGAAGGCCAACATTCTAAACAATGTGAATGAGGACTACTACAAAGCAGCAGGTGTTACAGTTACCGAGCTATAAATGATCAGAACAAGTAGCCTGCGGGCTACTTTTTGTTGTGAATCATTTATTTAAGATTCATTAAAGGTTTGTCCTCTACCATGGTTTCATAAGCCTAAGTTGCTTAACAGAAACCAAGAAGGAGGATTCATCATTTGAATAGTTTACTACGTAAAGTTGCAGTAACGGCCTTGTCCGTGACGATGGTAACATCATCTTCTTTAGTTTTGGTAGGAAGCCCGAACGCAGCGTTTGCCGCAGAGGATACGAGCACCAGCACAGGCATCACGCAAGCCTATGAATCGTTGTTCCAAACGGACAACGTCATTGATGTGAATGTTACGATTGATGATGCAGACTGGAAGAGCATGCTCGAAAGCCCGCTGGATAAGGAATATAAGAAGGTAAGTGTGGAAGTGGACGGCAACAAGCTGGATAACGTTGGTTTCTCCACCAAGGGTAATCTGACTTTGAAAGCCGTAGCATCCATGCAAGATTCCGACCGTTACAGCTTCAGACTAAAGTTCGATAAATACGACAAAACACAAACGCTGCTCGGTCTGGACAAAATGGTTCTGAATAACAACTACGCCGATCCATCGTATATGCGTGAAGTTCTTCACTATGAGGCGCTGCGCAGTATTGGCATGGATGTACCGATGACAAACTACGTTAATTTGTATGTAAACGGCGAACTGGTTGGTTTCTATACCGGGGTCGAAGCAGTAGATGACAGCTATCTGGAACGTAATTACGGGGAAGATTATGAGGACGGTGTCCTCTATGATACAGATGAGAAGAGTTACCTGCAATATGCAGAAGGCAGCGACTATACTACGATCACCGAAGATTTGGGTACGGACGAGAACAAAACCAAGCTCAAAAACTTCATTAAAACGCTGAACGACATGCCTAAAGGTGAAAAAGGTGATATTGAAAGTGTGCTGGACGTAGATTCCGCGCTTCAATATATCGCGGGTAACATGGTCTTTGGCAACTATGACAGCTATAGCGGAGACAAAGGACATAACTACATGCTCTACGGCGATGCGGATGGCAAATTCACGGTTGTACCTTGGGACTTTAACATGTCCTTCAATGGATACTCGGGTGGAGGTGGACGTGGAACAACGACGAACGGATCAACCACGACCAACACCAACGCAACGAATGTATCCGTGGATGAGCCAGTACTGGGCATTAGCATGGAAAATGTACCGATGATCAATAACCTGCTGGCCGTGCCGGAGTATAAGGAAAGATACTTGAGCTACGTCAATGCGTTGACGGATTATATGGAAGGCATCCAGGACCGCATCACAGGTCTGGCCGATATTATTCGTCCATATGTAGAAGCAGATCCAACGAAGTTCTACACAACAGAGCAGTTTGAATCCAACATCGCATACTCTGCCAACGCTGATGCAACAGGCGGTATGGCTGGTATGGGTGGTACACCACCAGAGGGCATGGAAGGCATGACGCCTCCGGAAGGTTTTGAAGCCATGACACCACCCGATGGTATGACACCTCCGGATGGCACAACAGGAACAACAGACAGCACTGGCAATACCCAGACACGTCCGGGCGGTAACTTTGGTGGAGGCGGTGGCATGGGCATGGGCTCCATGGCAGCGGGATCGCTGACGACGTTTGCCCTGAACCGACTTGCCAATCTGCAAGAGCAGCTTGGACGTGAAGTAACACCTTTGCCTGAGACTTCGGAAGATACAGGCACGACAGGCGCGGATAATGGAACAGGAACGACGAACAAAACAATTACCGTAACCCTGGATGGCGAATCGATTATGTTCCCCGATCAAGCTCCGCTAGAGCAAAGTGGCCGAGTAATGGTACCTGTGAACGCGATCCTTGAAGCTTTGGGTGCAGAAGTGACGTGGGACAAAACAGCGAAAACCGTAACAACCGTTCTGAATGACCAGACGCTGGTGCTCCAGATCGGAAGCAGCACAGCAACGGTTAATGGGGAGACGATTGAAATTGATACACCGGCCATTATTAAGAACAGTCGCACGCTTGTGCCGGTACGCTTCATTTCGGAAGGACTCGGATTAACAGTGAATTGGGATCAAACAGTAGCACGAGTAACACTAGCATCCAAATAGGAGAATTTCTCCGGTAGAGTAACGTTGTTCTACGGAGAACAAGAAAAGGGATTCGATGGTCAGATCGAATCCCTTTTTGCTCTACTTTTTCTCCAGAAGGAATAATAAATTTTACATGTTGTACTTACTTTGCCTAGAAAAGCATACGTAGGATAACAGAATGGATAATACGAAGACAGCAATTAGAATACTAAAAGAGGTCATTTCAGAAACAGGGGTTGGTTTGAATAATTGGAATCTTCCTTTAAATTCAAAAATATTGTGAGCTACTACAGAAATAATGTTTCGTATATCATATTTTCCAAGCACGGGAACTATAAAATCGTATACAAAAAATATAATGACAGGTAAAAGTGCTGATTTAAATAAAATCCCCAGTAGAAAACCGATTGATGCAAAGAGAAGACTTATCAGTAAACTGAATAAAATTTGAACAACTAGGTTGTTATGATCCAGGCTAGTATTAAATCTTGCTGAAATGTCATTTGGAATTTCATTGATGATTTGTTGGTGGAACAAATATCCTGCTATGAATGAAACAAGAGTTGTCGTAACAAAAATAATTAAAACTCCTAAATATAAGGAGAGTAATTTTGATGTGATTAATTGTGATGAAGCCACTTGAGTTGCTTTTATTCTAATCGTTTTATATTTATAATCATAAGAGGCCAGATATATAGAATAGATTACAAAAATAATTGGAAAAAAAACAAATGTCATCCATTCTAATGTATTTGTGATAATTGACCTATTATTGAGTAATCCTATAGCTTCACCTGCTTCAGCTAAACGAAAACGTACAGGATTATCTACAACTTGTTCGGAACCAGTTCCGGTGATATTTATTGGCATGTCCAGCATTTTATCAACATCCATACCTTCTTCTTTATACAAATTATAAGTTTTAACATATAAATCATAGGAACTCGTAGCCTTTGATTTTAAGCCGTATATATTGAGTAAAGAAATGAAGACAGAAATAATTACAGTGATCCATATTATGTGAGAATACCACTGATATTTCAGTTCTTTTTTTGCACTATTTAATGTAACGTTCGTAGATGTCATTCAATCCTTCCCCCTCTTGAAGTTTGAAATCTTTGATTTGGATCGCAGATTGATCATGAATTAAGATTAGATCATCAATGATGGAAGTGTAATACTCAAAATGATGCCCTATTGCAACAATGGTTGTGTCGATTGACAATTTTTCTAATATGATCTTGAGATCCATCAGAGTATCATGATCTAATCCATTGGAAGCTTCATCAAGAAATAAGTATTTGGGCTTAGTTACCAAAGCTATCATAAGACTTAATTTTTTTCTTTGTCCCAAAGAATAAGATTTAACTTTGTTTTTGAGAATTTCTGGTTTAAGAAAATGTGGCATTAATATATTATGATTTTTTTCATTTATACTTGATGTTTGATTAGATAACAATTCTAAATTTTGAAGTCCCGTTAAATTGTGATAAAGGGGACTGTTATCATAAACAACCAATACCTTTTCTCTAACTTCTTCTAAAGGTTGATCATTATATTTAATCTCCCCATAGTAATTTTCGAGATTTAAAAGACATTTTAGTAAAGTGCTTTTTCCAGAACCATTTGGCCCCGAAATAAATGTAATTTTATTTTCGGGAATTTGTAATTCGATATTATTGAAAATAACTTGTTTTTTATATTCTTTTGATAGTTTTGATATAGTTATCATAGTTGTCACCTCTCATAACTGAAAACAACGACCATTGTAAATGGTCGTTGTTTTCAGTTGTTATAAGTATTTTAGTAGTTAGTAGCTGTTCCATCTTTGAAAACTTTAATGTAATCAGAAAAGTCAGACTCGTAGACGTTTACATCTCCCCAAGGAGTGACTACTCCGGCTCCAATGGTTGTTTTGGAAAGATAGATATGGTAAGAAGCAGCAGAAGAGCTTTGCTTCGTGATACCACCTTTTCTCACTGTGTTCGGAAATACAAATCCTGAATCTTGGCTACCACTACTCGTTGTAATTTGAGTTGCGTTTGCAGTCCAATCTACCACCGCATCGGACCAGGCTAGAAAACTACCTCTAGATAATTTTACTGAATAAGAGGAAGTAGCTGCCGCTAATGAGCTGACATTGTCTTCACTAATATTCTCCTTGTTCACCTGACTAAGTGTAGCATTGTTTGCTGCTTCAATTACTTCAAGTTGATAAGGAGTGAGGTCCTGAACACCCGAAGCGAAAATTGGAGAAACAGAGAATAATAAACTTAAAGCTAAAGCACCTGACGCAAATTTCGGTAAAATACGCGATAATTTCAGTTGAAAACCTCCCATATAATTAGAATACTTTTAAATATTACCAGTAAAAGTTACAGAAGTATACATTTATTTGTAAAAAAATATGTTTTTTCTTCATTTTTACATATTTTTTAAGTTATCTTACCTTATATAGCATTTTGCATTAATCTAAGCCCTTGTTACACCATTGACAGCGCAGCCATTCACGCCTACATGTCTCCGCTAATTTATTTGAACAGTGATGAGAATTTCATTTCCGATGACCAGACGTTACGTTAGGTCGTGACCGTAAGAAAAAGGATTCCTCAATCATCAGGATGATCGGCTGCCGAAGCCTGCTGGGAATGACTGCGAAATTCGCTTGGTGCGATACCTGTCCACCGCTTGAACTGGCGGCTGAAATGCGCAAGGGTCTTATACCCCAGCATCATCGCAATATGGTCAATGTTCAGGTCTGTTTGCTTTAACAGCCGCTGGGCTTCGTTCAGTAGGGTTTCGGATAAAAACTTGCGCGGTGCTGTGCCGTACACATGCTGAAAGATCCGATTGACCTGCGACGGACTGATGTTCAGCGACTTGGCGATGTCCTGGATCCAGGTTCGCTCGTTCTCCCGAGTTTCACCATGAAGGTGGATATATCTTACGGAATCCTCAATATGCTCAGCAATTTGATGGGCGATGGCTTCTTTTCTGGATAGGGTAACAGATGCATTCTGAGATAACTGGCCGACCAGGGAGCCGAGCAGTTCGAATACGGCGGCATGAACCTTCATTTGTTTGGAAGAAGACAGCGAGATGGACAAGTGCTCTGTGGCCAAATCATACAGTGTAGACAGTGAGGAGGACAGTCCCAGAGCTAAATCCGAATCTGCCGGATAATAGATGTCCTTGTAGCGATTGAGTTCTCTGCAAAAGGACGTATCGTGTATGCTGAAATGAACGGAAAAGTAAGTGAAACCCTGCGGTCCGGCACCGGTACAGGAATGGGTCATGCCAGGGCGGATGAACAGTAGATCTCCAACAGACTGACTATATAACTGTCCGTTGACCACCATGTTCATCTGACCGTCCATCATCCAGTGGATTTCATACATCGAATGCTCATGGGACGGATAAGTCCAGCTGGAATCTACTTTTCTTGCATGCAGTCCCATTAATTGAAACGACATGCGAACATCGGGCAGACGGCCTAAATACACGGCTTCTGAAAGCTTGGTCACAGCAACCTAACCCCCTTGTAATGTTCTATATTCCAAATATGGATCGATTCGTATAGATTCATCTTAACAGAAAAACAATGCGTGAAAAGGGTAAATCGTCGGAGAGATTAGAACATCGTCATCAAGCATGGCTGGTGCTAAGGTAGAATAATCAACCCGATGGGGTAGAATGGGGGCAAGCTTGAATGAGAATTATTCGATTTCTGGAGGGACAACAGAAGTGGCTGGCAGCCGTTACGGATGATGAAAAAGCCTATCGTTTGCCGCAAGCCGATTTTATGACTTTGATCTATCAAGCGAGGGAGCAGGGAATTCATCCGGTTCAATTGGTTGAAAGCGCTTTTAAGCCGTTGAACGAGCTGACAGACGATTGGACTTCCCTGCACCTGATCACTCCATTGGAAGCTCCGGAAGTATGGGCGGCAGGTGTTACGTATCAACGGAGCCGGGAAGCGCGAAATTATGAAGCCACGGATGGCAAGCTGGATGTGAAGACTTTTTACGATAAGGTTTATGATGCAGAAAGACCGGAGATCTTTTTTAAATCCACAGCTGCCCGCACCGTTGGACCGAATGAGGCTGTCACGCTGCGTAGCGACTCCACTTGGCAGATCCCGGAGCCTGAACTTGGATTGGTGCTTGCCGCTGATGGCAGCATTGTAGGATACATCGTTGGTAATGACATGAGCTGCCGCGATATCGAAGGAGAAAACCCGCTGTACCTGCCACAAGCAAAAATGTGGCGTAACTCCTGCTCGATAGGTCCGGCTATTCGACTGGCAGAAACGGTGCAGAATCCCTATGCGTTCAGCATCGTCTGCGAAATATATCGCGAAGGCGAGATGGTTGTCAAAAGTGAGGCGAGCACGAGCGAATTAAACCGAAAGCTGGATGAGCTGGTCTCCTTTCTGGCAAGGGACAATGATTTGTTTGACGGTACGGTACTTTTGACAGGCACAAGCATCGTGCCACCCAATGAATTTACGCTTGAACCCGGGGACCGCATTGAGATATCCATTAGCGATATCGGGACACTCGTTAATCCTGTCATTTCAAACTAGTATATAAGGAGGATGAATGCTATGACCGCATTTCAGGTAGAGCAGACATACAGAAATTATATTAATGGAGAATGGGTGCAGGCTGTGTCCGGAGAAACCGAACCCAGCATAAATCCGGCGAATCGGAATGAGGTTGTGGGATATGTACCAAACTCCGACGTAGAGGATCTGAACCAGGCTGTTGCAGCGGCGAAGGCAGCAGCGAGGGATTGGCGGAGGTTAACTGGTGCGGAGCGTGGTAACTATCTATTTCAGGCCGCAAACGTGCTGGAACGCCGGGCCGATGAGGTTGCAGAGGCGATGACAAGGGAAATGGGCAAAACACTCCCTGAAGCCAAAGGAGAGACGATGCGCGGAGTCGCGATTTTAAGGTATTATGCTGGTGAAGGCATGCGGAAAACAGGCGATGTTATTCCTTCGACGGATAGCGAAGCGCTGATGTTTACCACACGCGTACCGCTAGGCGTGGTAGGCGTTATTGCTCCATGGAACTTCCCCGTAGCTATTCCCATGTGGAAGACGGCTCCGGCTTTGATTTATGGCAATACGGTTGTATTAAAGCCGGCACAGGAAACCGCGGTCACTGCGGCTAAAATTATGGAATGTTTTGAGGAGGCGGGCATTCCGGCTGGCGTTCTCAATCTTATATGCGGCAGAGGATCGGTGATTGGATCTGCCCTTGCTGAGCATCCGGATGTGAGCGGGATTACATTCACAGGCTCCAATGAAGTTGGAAAGCGGGTCGGTGCCGCAGCTCTGGGACGAGGGGCTAAGTATCAGCTTGAAATGGGCGGAAAAAACCCGATTATCATCGCGGCAGACGCTGACCTGGATTTGGCAGTTGAAGCTACGATCAGCGGTGGCTTGAAATCGACCGGCCAAAAATGCACAGCCACCAGCCGGGTCATTATTGAACGAAAAGTATATGACGCCTTTAAAGAGAAGCTCCTTTCACAAATTCAGGAAATCCGACTGGGCGATGGCATGGCTTCCGGCAGCTGGATGGGTCCATGTGCAAACGAAGGACAGCTCAACACCGTGCTGAGCTATATTCAAAAAGGACAGGATGAAGGTGCCGTTCTGTTAGCAGGTGGGAAAAGACCGGACGACCCGGGGCTTGCAGAGGGATTTTATATCCAGCCGACCGTATTTGAAGGTGTCCAATCGCACATGTCCATCGCCCGGGAAGAAATCTTCGGCCCGGTACTTGCATTAATGCCAGTGGATTCCCTGGAAGAAGCTATAGAGGTGGCTAATGACACCGATTATGGTTTAAGTGCTTCCATTTATACTCAAAATGTTGGAGCTATGCTGTCTTTCATCCGGGATATGGATGCAGGATTGGTCAGAATCAATGCGGAAACGGCCGGCGTAGAGCTGCAGGCTCCGTTCGGTGGAATGAAGATGTCTAGCTCGCATTCCAGGGAGCAGGGCCAAGCGGCCATCGAGTTTTTCACAGCCATCAAAACCGTCTTTGTGAAGTCATAAAATGTGGGAGGGTCTCATGTACGAACAGATTATGTCGATTATGGGGGAGAAGGAGTCCGACTGCTTCGATATCATAGCACATGCTCCAGGGGCAGCAGGACGTCTGCCTTTAACGGATGATTTGCTGCGGAATGCTCCAAGCGGCGACTTGTTCGGCATGTCCCAGAATGTTGGAATGGGCTGGAAGCCCGGGGAATTGAATGGTAAACAGTATCTGATCTTAAGTACTCAAGGTGGTATCCGTAATGAGGACGGCAGTCCCGCAGCTCTCGGTTATCATACAGGTCACTGGGAAGTCGGTCTGCTAATGAAAGCTGCCGCAGAAGAAATATCAAGCCGCGGAGGAATCCCGTTTGCCGGGTACGTTAGCGACCCTTGTGATGGTAGATCACAGGGAACGACCGGTATGTTCGACTCGCTCCCCTACCGGAACGATGCCGCTATGGTGTTTCGCAGACTGATTCGCTCGCTGCCGACGCGTAAAGGCGTGATCGGCGTCGCAACGTGTGACAAAGGTCTGCCAGCAATGATGCTCGCGCTTGCGGGCATGCCGCAGCTGCCGGGAGTGATCGTTCCTGGTGGCGTCACGCTTCCGCCTATCGATGGAGAGGACGCAGGTAAAATTCAGACCATCGGCGCACGATACGTCAACGGAGAAATTTCTCTGGAAATGGCATCGGATTTAGGATGTCGGGCTTGCGCTACACCTGGAGGAGGCTGTCAGTTTCTAGGTACTGCGGCAACAGCCCAGGTCGTAGCTGAGGCCATGGGCATGACGGTGCCGCATGCTGCGCTTGCACCTTCCGGGCAGCCCATCTGGATCGAGATGGCGCGCCAATCCGCACGTGCACTGATCAGCATGGAGTCCCAGGGAATGAAGATGGCGGACATTGTCACAGATGCGTCGATTCGCAATGCCATGACCGTTCATGCCGCGTTTGGCGGATCGACCAATCTGCTTCTTCACATACCAGCTATTGCCCATGCCGCCGGTTTAACCGTGCCCTCGGTACAGGATTGGATACAGGTCAACAAGAATGTTCCGAGACTGGTGAGTGCCTTGCCGAACGGACCGATCTTCTATCCGACCATTCGGGTTTTTCAGGCCGGAGGTGTGCCCGAGGTCATGCTTCACCTCAGACAGCTTGGTCTGCTGGATGAGTCTGTACCTACCGTGACAGGTACATCCTTGGGACAGGTGCTGGATTGGTGGGAATCGTCGGAACGTCGGCATCTTATGCGCAAACAACTGAAAGAAAAGGACGGCATTGATCCGGACAGTGTCATCATGAGCATGGAGCACTCGCAGCGTCTTGGGATTTCTTCGACCGTGACATTTCCAACCGGGAATATCGCTCCGGAAGGCTCTGTCATCAAATCCACATCCATCGATCCTGCTGTGCTCGATGAGCATGGCGTGTATCGTCATCGTGGGAAGGCAAAGGTGTTCACAACCGAACGTGAGGCGATTCGTGCGATTAAAACCGGCGGTGTTCTGGCAGGCGACGTTGTTGTACTGCTCGGGCGTGGACCCTCAGGGACCGGGATGGAGGAAACGTATCAGCTTACGTCTGCACTCAAGCATTTACCTTTTGGCAAATATGTGTCGCTCATCACGGATGCCCGGTTCTCCGGTGTGTCCACCGGAGCGTGTATTGGCCATGTTGGCCCCGAAGCACTTGCAGGCGGGCCGATTGGCAAGCTGCGGAACGGAGACTTGATTGACATTGTTGTGGATCGGGGCACGCTGGAAGGCAGCGTTAATTTTGTCGGAGAAGGCGGGATGGAGGTTTCGCCGGAAGAAGGAGCACTCATTCTGGCCCAAAGGCCTTTTCATCCCGATATGCGGCCTGATAAGGCTCTGCCGGATGATACCAGGCTGTGGGCAGCGCTGCAATCCGTCAGCGGTGGGACATGGAGAGGAAATGTGTACGATGTAGAGCGGATTATCACCGCCCTGGAAGCCGGCAAAAAAGCGCTAGGCTGGCAATGAGATCACCTTTTTTGTACCTCTTTTGAGTACAGATCATTACTTTCTTACCGGAGGTTTCTTCAATGAATATGATCAATCAAATGATCACGAATCCCATTCTTCCCGGTTTTCATCCTGATCCGTCCATATGCCGAGCGGGGGAAGATTATTATATCACCACATCCACCTTTGAATGGTTCCCGGGTGTACGGATTCACCATTCCCGGGATCTGGTTCAATGGCGGCCGATAGCTTCTCCGCTGACCCGCATCACACAGTTGAACATAGAAGGAAACATAAACTCTGGAGGCGTATGGGCTCCCTGCCTTAGTTATGACAACGGCGTGTTTTACCTGATCTACACCGATGTGAAAAGCCGGGTAGGCGCTTTTAAAGATACCCACAATTACCTTGTGACAGCAACGGATATTGAAGGGCCCTGGTCCGAACCGGTGTATCTGAACAGCAGCGGCTTTGATCCTTCCTTGTTTCATGATGAAGATGGACGCAAGTGGCTGGTCAATATGATTTGGGATCACCGTAAGGGCAAAAACCGGTTTGCAGGCATTGTTCTCCAGGAATATTCGGTCCGGGATCAAAAGCTGGTCGGGCCAGCAGTTAACATATTTAAGGGAACTGAACTAGGACTAACCGAAGCACCGCATCTGTATAAGCGCAAGGACTATTATTATCTAGTAACGGCTGAAGGGGGAACCGGTTATGAGCATGCGGTTACGGTAGCACGTTCCCGTACGTTACAAGGTCCTTATGAGGTTGACCCTGCCAATCCGATCCTGACTTCATACGGTAGGCCGGATTTAGCCCTGCAAAAGGCTGGTCACGGCAGTCTTGTCGAGACCCACACCGGCGAATGGTACATGGCCCATCTCGTCGGCAGGCCTGTTAATGAGAAATTTTGCATCCTTGGTCGTGAGACTGCTCTTCAACAGTGTACCTGGAGCGAGGAAGGCTGGCTGAGGCTTGCGAGCGGTGACCGGTATCCCGAGGTCCAGGTGATTGCACCGAAGATTACGGCACATCCATTTGAACTGGCAGCGGACATGGACCACTTTGATCATTTCGAGCTTCAGAACGATTGGAATACACTTCGTATCCCACCCGATCCGACTTGGCTCAGCCTGACGGAACGTCCAGGTTACTTGCGCTTGCGCGGAATGGAATCCATGAGCTCAACGCACAGGCAAAGCATGGTCGCCCGGAGACTGCAGGCTTTTGAGTGCGAAGCGGAAACTTGTCTGGAATTTGCGCCGGACCATCCACAGCAAATGGCAGGATTGATTCTGTACTACGATACCCAAGACTATCTCTATTTGCGGGTAACTTATCATGAAGAGAAGGGGCTGTGCTTGGGAATTATACAGTCCAAGTACGGGATATACGACGAACTGCTGGAGGATATCCCATTAAAACCAGAGAACAGGATCCGGTTAAAGGTTGTGGCGGATCACGATCGTGCCTGCTTTTACTACGCGTTAGATGATGATCCATCCTGGTATCCGGCAGGCGGGTGGTTTGATATCACACATCTGTCCGATGAATCACCGGAATATATTCGGTTTACGGGAACCTATATCGGTCTTTGTGTTCAGGATCTTGGCGGGACCCGAAAGCATGCTGATTTTGATTATTTTGTATATAAAGAAACGAACAACCAAACGGCTTTATAAATTTCGAATAGCAGCATTCTCCTTGATACCTATAAGAACGTTTTATTTATTATTTCTGGTACAATGAGGGAAAAGGAGGGAACACATATGGCTCCCGATAAAACAAAACTTTTCCCCAACGAGAACATTCGCACCGTTTGTTACATTCAGAATTTGCCGCCGCGCCCCAATGTGGACATCGGTGACTATACGTATTATAGCGACAACAGTAATCCCCCCGAGCAATTTTATGACCGCATTCAGCATCATTATGATTTCCTGGGTGATCGTCTGGTGATCGGTAAGTTCTGTGCAATTGCCGAAGGCGTGACATTCATTATGAATGGTGCCAATCATCGGATGGAGGGCATGACGACCTATCCTTTCAATATTTTCGGTGGTGGTTGGGAGAGAGTGACCCCTACGCTGGATCAGCTGCCCTTTAAGGGAGACACTGTATTGGGGAACGACGTCTGGCTTGGGCAAAATGTAACGATCATGCCGGGTGTTACCATTGGAGATGGTGCCATCGTCGCTTCCAACGCCACGGTGACCAAAGACATCGAGCCCTACACCATTGTAGGGGGCAACCCGGCCAAGCCAATCAAACAGCGCTTCGATGATGAAATCATTACTTTGCTGCTGGAACTGAAATGGTGGGATCAGGATGAGGCGTGGCTGGACGCACATTTGGAACAACTGGTCTCTACATATGATCCGCAGACATTGCGCGAGCTTCTGAAGAGCAAGTAGAGACGACGTATGTGAATGGATTTGCAAAAAAAACAAGGCTATAGCTGGTTCCTGACGGAGCCAGCTTGTTTTATTTTGGACTCCATATGCTCATCATCACTATTATACTTCATGGAACCTTGCATACCCACGCTAAGCCCCTGAACGCCTTTCTAGAAGCTTTGGGTGCGAAAGTGTGTGAGATATAAAATTGTTGATTTAATGTTTCCGAAAAAATATTGAAACGTTTCCAATTAGGTGTTATTATGAATTCCATCAGAGAGATAGGCGGGGGGGTTAGATGTCAAGTATTAAAGATGTAGCCAGCTTAGCTGGTGTAGCTGTGGGGACCGTGTCCCGTGTTATTAACAATTCGGGCGCCGTTAAACCCGCAACACGCAGAAAAGTCGAGAAGGCCATTCAAGAGTTGAATTATATCCCTAATGAGATTGCCCGAAACTTCAAAATGCGGAAGTCCAAGATGGTAGCCCTGCTGCTCCCGAGTATCTGGCATCCTTTTTTTTCCGAACTGGCTTATTACATTGAAGATGAGCTGGATCAGGAAGGATTCAAGCTCATGCTGTGCAATAGCGGTGGCAAACCTGAAAAGGAATTATATTATCTTGATATGCTGCAGCAAAACAAAGTGGCGGGTATTGTCGGCATTACGTACAATGATATCGAAAATTACGTCAGCAATGACATTCCGATTGTCAGTATCGACAGACACTTCAACAAGAAAATCACATGTGTTACGTCGGACAATTATGAAGGAGGGCGTCTGGCGTTAAGGGAACTTGTCAAAGCAGGAGCCAAAAAACCGGCTTTTATGGGGAGTGTCACTTCTGTTTTCAGTGAAACCATGAATCGGAGAGAAGGTTTCATTCAGGAAGCCAGAACCATGGGGGTTGACTACGTTGTATACGAGAAGCCAGACCCGGTTTTGGACGATGATGCCTATTATGGTGAGTTTCTAAAAGAGCATGGGGATGTGGATGGTATTTTTGCCATTACGGATATGTTCGCCGCCAAATATATAGAAAGAGCCGGCAGGCAGGGCATTAGTGTTCCGGAGGATGTAAAGGTCATCGGATATGATGGCATTCAGGATCATCCTTATTTCCATCCAATATTGTCAACAATCAGACAACCTGTGGAGGAGATGGCACGTACGGCGATCAGGCTGCTCTATCAAAAGATCGATGGGGAAACATTGGACCGGGAAGTTTATCGTCTTCCAGTCATATTTAGACAAGGTGAAACGACTTGATCGTTCCTGAGAACAAAAAGCTTCACCCTTTTAATTAGTTTAGAAAAACATCAGCAGCCACGGCCGCTTCACCGGGTGGATTAGCCGGGTGACGTTTTTCTCATGTTAAATTGGAAACGTTTCAATTAATATGGAAGCGCTTCATGTTGAATTGGAAACGTTTCAATAACAAATAGTAATTTTACGAAGAAAGGGAGTATGACGGTGATTTCACGAGATTCCGGAGGAGAACAAACCCTGATCAAAGAAAATCGCAAAACTTGGAGTCGAATTAAACGCAACTATGAACTGTACCTGTTCCTGCTGCCGATCATTCTGGTTTACCTCCTGTTCAAGTACTACCCGATGTACGGGGTACAAATTGCATTTAAGGATTTTTCACCAAGCCAGGGCATTTGGGGCAGCGAATGGGTGGGGTTCCGGCATTTTATTGATTTTTTCAATTCCTATAACTTCTGGACGATCATGAAAAATACGCTAACACTCAGTTTTCTATCGCTTGTGTTCAGCTTCCCGGCTCCTATTATTATCGCGATTATGCTGAATCAGATGCTGGGCAAGGGATACAAGAAATTTATCCAGACCGTCATTTATGCGCCACACTTTATTTCTACCGTTGTACTCGTCGGTATGCTCCATGTTTTTTTATCGCCAAACAGCGGAATCGTGAACCTCATCATTTCCTGGTTCGGTGGAGAACCGATTCTATTCATGGCTGACGAAGGCTGGTTTCGTCCTTTGTACATTTTGTCAGGGGTATGGCAAGAGACCGGTTTCGCCACCATTATTTACCTGGCTGCGCTTGCCGGGGTTAATCCCGAATTGCATGAAGCCGCGATTATGGATGGAGCAAGCAAATGGAAGCGTGTATGGTATGTGGACATTCCGTCCATCTTGCCGACAATTGTCATCCTGCTCATTCTCGCACTCGGGAACGTCATGAGCATCGGTTTCGAGAAAGCATTTCTAATGCAGAGTGACCTGAATTATGCCACCTCCAATATTATTCCGACCTATGTATATGAATTGGGGATTCAGAAGGCGCAGTACAGCTTTTCTACAGCGGTCGGACTGTTTAACTCCGTCATCAATATCATCCTGATTGTCACCGTTAACCGAATTGCCAAAAAATTAACCGAAACCAGTTTGTGGTAGGGGGGATTGACTTTGAACCAATTTTTGAAGAGAAAAAGCAGAGGAGACGCATGGTTTGACGCTATTAACTATTTCTTCTTGACCGTCGTTATGCTGCTTGTATTATTTCCGCTGTATTTTGTGCTGATTGCTTCATTCAGTGATCCCAATCTAATTTATTCAGGGGAAGTATGGTTATTACCAAAGGGATTCACGCTCGACGGCTATGAACGAATATTCAATGACTCCTCCATATGGATCGGGTATGCCAACTCCATATTATATGCTGGCGTAGGAACCTTGATCGGAGTAGCGGTTACCGTATTTGCAGCTTATCCGTTAGCACGGAAGGATCTGGTTGGAAGGTCGGTCATCATGTGGTTTTTACTAATCACCATGTTTTTTAGCGGCGGGTTGATTCCGACGTATTTGTTAATCAAGGATCTTCACATGCTGAATACGATCTGGGCGCTTGTAATCCCGGGTGCCGGTGGCATAATGAACGTCATTATCGTAAGGACCTTCTTTCAGTCCTCCATCCCGGATGAAATGAGGGAAGCAGCGTCGATCGACGGATGTTCCAACACCAGATTTTTCTGGAGTATTGTGTTGCCTTTATCCAAGTCCATTTTAGCTGTCATGGTGCTGTATCACGTCGTCGGCTTCTGGAATGGTTTCTTTGACGCTTTGATCTATTTGAACGACGAAAGCAAATATCCGCTTCAACTGGTGCTTCGCAATATTCTCGTCCAGAACCAAGTAAACTCCGGCATGATGGTGGATGTCGAATCCTACGCAGCGAAGATGCGCGTAACGGAACTGATTAAATATGGAGTCATCATGGTATCCAGTCTGCCGCTGCTGATTTTGTATCCTTTCCTGCAAAAGTACTTTGTCAAAGGCGTAATGATCGGCTCGATCAAGGGATGATGTTGTCATGGTACTTGAAAGGGGGGATGTGCAGCAGAATCGATATATCTGCATCCAGACCACTATAGAGTAAGACCAGGTAAGATATTCAACTTGTGGAATGATCTTGAGGGAGGTTATGCACGATGAAATCTGTATTCAAAAGAGCGGGAATTCTTATGATGGCTGGTGCTTTTGCGCTGAGTGGATGTTCAGGAGACTCCAAGAATCAGGCGGAAAATTCCGCTGCGAGTTTTAACAAAACGGGTCTTCCGATTGTGAATGAACCGGTATCGTTAAAGATGGTATCCCCGAAAGCTGCTTTGGCACCGGAGTATTCTCAAATGGAAATTTTCAAGAAGCTGGAAGAGCAAACCAACGTTAAGATCGAGTGGGAGAACATTCCGGATACCGACTTTACCGAGAAGAAAAATTTGTTGCTGGCCAGCGGAGATTTGCCTGACGCTTTTTACGGAGCAGGATTCTCGGATTACGAACTGGTCAAATACGGTGATGACGGGACCATTCTTCCATTGGAGGATTTAATCGATCAATATGCGCCTAACCTGAAAGCGCTTTTAGAACGCAGGCCTGACATCAAATCCTCGATCACGGCACCGGATGAGCATATTTACGGACTGCCTTCTTGGGAAGAGAACAATCTTGGGACAAACCCCTTCTTTCACGTTATCAATAAAAAATGGCTCGACAAGCTGGGGCTGAAAATGCCGCAGACACTGGATGAATATACGGAAGCATTAGTTGCCTTTAAAACACAGGATCCAAACGGTAACGGCAAGGCCGACGAAATTCCGCTGAGCTTTATGCATATGCAGTGGTGTATGGACATTGCTGGGATATTCGGAGCATTCGGACTTCCGGATAACATGGAACATCGGGTCGTCCGGGACGGAAAAGTGATCTTTACTGCTACGCAGCCTGAATATAAGGAAGCATTGAAATATTTTAATGAAAAATGGTATAAGCAGGGCTTGATTGATCCTGAATCGTTCACCCAGGACGCTGCTCAGTATCTGGCCAAAGGGAAAACAACAATCGAAACGCTCGGCTCCTATATCTGGTGGGAAGTCGATGAGGTGGTCGGAACGGAGCGAAGCGAAGATTATGCTTTGCTGTCCCCGCTCAAAGGACCGGACGGGGATCAATCGATCGGTCGGGGCAACGGTGGCGGCCCAGGACGCGGTGCTTTCGTGATTACTAAAGAGAACCAGAATCCG
Source organism: Paenibacillus sp. NPDC056933 (assembly GCF_042674385.1). NCBI lineage: Bacteria > Bacillati > Bacillota > Bacilli > Caryophanales > Paenibacillaceae > Paenibacillus > Paenibacillus sp. NPDC056933. Next base: position 311,624 of record NZ_JBHUQN010000001.1, read on the forward strand.
GAAATCACAATGCGTTGGATCGACCAGCAGTATGAACCGTACATGGCTGCTCAAATCCACTGGGGTCCGCTGGATGTCGTATTCAAGAAGGACGAAAATGGGAAATTGGTGAACCTGCCAATTCCTGAGGGCACTTCCGCGGGCGAATTCCGTCAAAAAGTGGCTCCAGGGGCAGGCGGCCCTGGCATCATTACCATCGAAGATTTGGGAAAAGTAGTTGATCTGGAGCCTAGAGCCCAGCAGCGCGTTAAAGACTTGGAGAAATATTACGATCCCTATATGGAAGAGGAAAACTACCCGAGTATCTTCTTTGAGCCGGAGGAGCTGGACAAAATCAATCGAATCGAGCCCGAATTGATTAAATATGTAAATACCCAGCGAGGAAAATTCATTGTTGATGGCGGCGTGGATGAGCAGTGGGACAGCTATGTGAAGAACCTGGAAAAGATGGGATTGAACGAATTGATGGAGATCTATCAAAAGGGGCTGGATCGTTATAACGCAAGTTTAAACAAATAATTAATCAAATCGATGATCATGGAATTAACAAGACGGGAAGGGGCTCTTCAATCTATGCCGAAGACTGAGGAAATTAATAAGATAATGGAGTCAAATAAACAGCTTATGGATGAGAGATGTAGACCGGGATATCATTTTTCGCCTCCATCCCATTGGATGAACGATCCGAACGGATTAGTCTATTATGAGGGAGAATATCATCTGTTTTATCAACATCATCCCTATAGTAATAAATGGGGGCCGATGCACTGGGGCCATGCCGTAAGCCATGATCTGATTCATTGGCAGCATGAACCTATCGCTCTGTTCCCTGACGAGCATGGAGCCATTTTTTCTGGTTGCTGTGTGGTTGACTTTAATAACAGCAGCGGACTGTTCGCGGGCTCTCATGGATTGATTGCGATCTTTACCCATGCGGATACTTGTCCAGAGACCGGGCAGCCGCGCCAGCGGCAAAGCTTGGCTTACAGCAGCGATAAAGGCAGAACCTGGCATAAATATGAGGGGAATCCGGTTCTTGCCGAAATTGATCTGGTAGACTTCCGGGACCCGAAAGTGTTCTGGCATGCACAAAGTGAGCGGTGGGTTATGACCATTGTAGCGGGAGATCATGCTCGGTTTTATGGGTCGGAAAATTTGCGTGAATGGACATTGACAGGGGAATTCGGGCAAGAGGAAGGCTCGCATGACGGCGTTTGGGAATGCCCGGATCTCTTTGAATTGCCAATCGATGACAGTGGACGTTCCAAATGGGTACTTATCATTAGCATTGGGGATAACCCTGCCTTTCCGGAAGGATCACGCACGCAATATTTTATCGGAGAGTTCGACGGGAATACATTCATCAACGACAATTCGGCTGATCATATCATGTGGTTGGATCACGGTCGGGACAACTATGCAGGGGTCACCTGGTCGGATATGCATGAACAAGACGGACGACGTGTGATCATCGGTTGGATGAGCAACTGGAAATATGCCAACGAGACGCCAACCGGAGACTGGAGAGGCGCAATGACTCTGCCTCGCGCCCTGTCACTGACCAGTCGGGACGAGGGCATCGTGCTAACCCAAATGCCTGTCCGGGAAATAGAACAGCTGCGGCAAGAGTCGATAAGCTGGTCTGATGTCACGGTTACGCAGGAGGTCCCTTTTATAATAAAGACAAAGGATGATCTACTGGAAATTGAAGCGGACATCGATATTCGAACTGCGGGCGAGGTTCATATCAAAATGCAATCGTCCGGGCAGAGTGAGACAATCATCGGCTATGACCCTGTGCGCCAATGGCTATTCATCGACCGTTTCAAATCGGGCATGACTGATTTTCATCCATCATTCGCATGCCAGCATGGGGTCATGCTGGTTCCGGAAAATGAGAAAATCAAGCTGCATATCTGGCTGGATCGCAATGCGGTTGAAGTGTATGCGAATCAAGGCCTGGTTGTACTGACGGATCAAATTTTCCCGGATGCAACGATGAATAGGATTTCAATAGGAACGAATTCAGGGCAGGTTGTATTGAGCTCGCTTCATATCCATGCTCTTCAGTCTATTCATATCCCCACTGGCACCACAGAGCAGACATTAGGGGGGGATGAAGCGTGAGTCAAACATCAGACAGTCAGCGGCTGATGATGTATTGGGCCTTTGATGAGGGAACCGGAGCCAGCGCTGTGGAGAACATATCTCAAGTACAGGATGATATTCAGTACGTATTTAATCAAGCCGAGTTTACGGAATCCTGCGATCCGCAGTGGAGACAGGGAGTTATGGGGGGCGGGCTCCTCTTCGATGGTTACTCGACTTATATTGCCCATTCGGTCAATGAGGGGGAACCGAAAGGCAAGCAAATGTATCGATCAGCGCTAAGTGTTGGAGTATGGGTAGCACCGCGCTCTTATGAATGGGGCTCTGAAGGCAAGTTGTCTGCCATTGTGAACCACCACAACATGGATCGCAAGCAGGGGTATCTGCTTGGGATGTACCGTCATGGCTCCTGGTCCTTTCAAGTCGGGCTGGAAGGAGGGGACTGGAAGGAAGTTTGGTCGCCGGACGGTCATGAACTGCCCAAGAATGAATGGTCTTACGTGAATGCAGTATTCGATGGAATCCAAGGAGAAATGAAGCTGTATTTAAACGGCAGGGAAATCGCTTCGGCTGATCTGCCCCCCGGTTCTCGCCTGGCCGAGGCGGTGGACACGGAGTTGCTCATCGGCAAAAACAATCACAGCAGCCTGCTGGCGGAAGTATTCAGCCTTCACATGTTTAGCGGTATCCTTGATGAACTCAAGGTTTATAATCGGGCCCTGAGCGAGGAAGAGGTGGTCGCTTCCTATCGGCACGTGTTGGATACCGCCTATGGAGGAGCCCATCCGCCATTAACGTATGATGAGATCAAGCTGGATCGGACGCCACTGCTGCCGGATCGGCATAGACCCCAGTATCATGTCAGCCCGCCAGCTCATTGGATGAACGAGCCCCATGCGCCGATCTATTTTGACGGGCAGTATCATTTATTCTATCAGCATAACCCCCTAGGGCCGTTTTTTCATCAGATCCATTGGGGACATTGGGTAAGTAAGGATTTGGTGCATTGGCGTGATCTTCCTGTGGCATTAGCCCCTGAAAATGATCAGCTCGCACCGGACGGGATCTGGTCGGGAAGCGCGACATATGATGCAGACGGCCTGCCTGTCTTATTCTTTACGGCGGGCAATGACAGTGCTTCGCCCAATCAGAGCGTGGCGCTTGCCCGAAGCACCTATTCCCGGGATGGAGATCCGGATTTGGTTCACTGGGTCAAACACGCGGAGCCGTTGATCGTGCAGAAGAAGGGCATGGGTGTATTCGGAGATTTCCGGGATCCGTTCGTGTGGAAGGACGATGACGAATGGTTTGCCTTGGTCGGCTCCGGGATCGAAGGCGAAGGTGGAGCAGCGCTCGCATTTGCATCACAGGATATGCTGAATTGGACGTACAAAGGGTCATTATTTAAAGCTAATATCCAGAAGTTTCCTTATCTTGGACCCATCTGGGAGCTTCCTGTGCTTCTTCCCCTTGGCAGCGACAAGCAGGGAGTGAACAAGCATCTTCTATTGGTGAGTCCAGTGGGACAGGGAGCGGATGTCGAGGTATTCTATTGGATAGGGAAGCTTGACAAACAAAATCTATCATTCATTCCCGATCAAGAGGAGCCGCAATTGATTGACGTCGGTGATTTCCATTTTACCGGTCCGAGCGGAATGGTTGATCCGAAGACCGGCCGAAAAATTGTGTTTACGATAGCGCAAGGTGACCGGACGTCCGAGCTGGAATATCAATCGGGCTGGGCTCATAATGGCGGCTTGCCGTTAAGCGTGTATTTGAGGGATGACGGACGGCTGGGAATTGAGCCGATTGAAGAGCTCCAATCCTTGCGTGGTTCCAAGCGGTTATCGCTCCGGGACAAATCATTGGCTGAGGTTAATATGCTGCTGGGGGATGTACAAGGAGACATGCTTGAGATTCAACTGGAGATGGAGCCTGACAGTGCCAAACAACTTGGCATCAAGGTCCGGTGTACGCCGGATAACGAAGAAGAAACCCTGCTGTATTATGATTGGAACCAATCGATGCTCTTGGTTGATCGAACGAAAACGACGCTTCATCCGGGAGAAAAGTGCCGAGGGATCCAAGGCGGTAAGCTGGAACTGCTAGGGGAGAATTTAAAGCTTCATATTTATTTGGACCGCTCCATGGTCGAAGCCTATGCAAACGGATTGAAAAGTCTGACGACCCGGGTGTATCCAAGCCGTAAAGATGCTTTGGGGCTTGAGATCTGGGGAGATGGGGAATTGTTGGTTAAATCGATCGATATATGGGAGATGAAATCCATTTGGTAAAAAGAGCGCTTAGGCGCTCCTTACACCCTTTGGGTAAAGGGACCAAAGATCAAAAATTTGTACTCTGCAGTTTGGAAGCGCTCCATATATACGTTTATCTTTTCTCTCCTTCCTTCATGACCATTCATCCTTGTTACAGGGAGAGCATGTCGAAATGCGGTATCGATGTTTTCTGAATATGAAATCATGGAGGAGGATCTTGAATGAGGAAAGTAATAACAAGGGAAACCTGGATCTCAAGAATGGTCATATGGGTATTGGTTCTCCAGCTTGTTGCTCCAGGAATATCGGCTGCAGCCGAAGTTGGAGTGGATGCTCGGGAGGCGTTAACCCCTAAGGCTGACGAGGGGTTATCAGTTACGGATACAGTCTATCAAATCCAGAATCCAAGCTTCGAAACCGGGGATATGTCAGGCTGGACGGTTGTAAGAGGCCAAGCGTTTGGTCAGGACAGCGTATCAGACGAAACCACTTGGTGGGCGGAACAAATTCCGTACAATCAGGAAGGTACTTATCATTTAAATGGCTGGAAGCATGACGAGGCTGCAACCGGCGTTCTCCGTTCCAGCACCTTCGAGCTGGGTGGCAGCGGCTGGATCAGCTTCAAGCTTGGCGGTGCCAAAAATCCAAACAAGGCATATGTAAATATCGTGGAAGCCCAGACGGGGCAAGTCATTGCCCGGTATGGCAATAGCGCCTTCGCTGACGTTGGCTTCCCAAATCCCGATCAGGGCTTGCGGCTTGCCAATATGGAGCAATATAAGGCGGATCTTTCCGAATATTTGGGCAAAAAGCTGTATGTGGAGATCGTTGACAATGCAACCTCGAATTGGGGTGTGATCTTTGCGGACGCCTTCTTCATGTACCATGAAGCCGAGCCGGCCGGAGGAATTGCCGCCATGGATATCAAGCCGGATTTCAAACGCTATCAAATCGAAAATCCCGGCTTTGAAACAGGGAATTTAACAGGCTGGACGATTGTAGAAGGCGAGGCGTTTGGTCCGAACAGCGTGTCGGACGAAACAACCTATTGGGTTGAAGAAATCCCGTATAACCAGGAAGGCACTTATCATTTAAACGGATTGAAGTATAACGAGGCTGCGACAGGTAAGCTTCGTTCAAGCACCTTCGAGCTGGGCGGAACAGGCTGGATTACCTTCAGATTGGGCGGAGGCAAGCATACGGATCAAGTGTATGTGAGCGTCATCGATGCGGACACAGGTGAACTGATTGCCAGGTACGGTAACACCGAATTTAACGAGTCGGAGTTCCCGGATCCGGCACAGGGCCTGAGGCTCGCGAATATGGAACAATATAAAGCCGATCTCTCCAAGTATATCGGCAAGAAGCTGTATGTGGAGATCGTTGATAATGGGCACTCGGATTGGGGAGTAATCTTTGCGGACGCCTTCAACACCTTCAATGAACTCGTACCGGAAGAAGGAGTTATGGCAGATAACATTATGCCGACTGAAATCCAGAATCCCAGCTTTGAAACCGGAAATTTAGAGAACTGGACCGTTGAAAGCAACGCTTTTCAAGTGAACAATGAAGCTCAAGCGGGTAAAGAAGGCAGCTATTTTGCCAAATCCTCCTTGGAAGGACAGGGCTCGATTATCTCTAGCACCTTCACGCTTCAGGGAACCGGGACTATTAACTTCACTGTTTTGGACATCGTCAATCCGCAGCATGCCTACGTCGCATTATATGATGCCAGTACTGACACGTTGCTTGAGAAGACCGGGGATGTCAGTACGAATGAGAAGATTTCCTGGAAAATGCAGCAGTACTATAACAAGCGGCTTTATATCAAGGTTATCGATCAATCCAATCAAGCTCGTATTTCCGTTGATGCTTTTCAAGCTCATGGTACGGGTACCATTTTTCACATGAGTCTTGATGAAGACGCAGGAAAAAAGGCGCTTGAGAAAGTAAGCAATATTGAACACGATGTGAACTATGTATTTAACAACGCCAGATACATGGACTCCAAGGAACCGAGATGGACTCCGCGCGGAGTAAAAGGCGGCGCCCTGCTGTTCGATGGATACTCAAATAATATCGAGGTCAATGCAAAGAATGCCGTTCCTGTAAGTGACGCGTTAACGCTTGAAACTTGGGTCGCGCCGCGCAGCTACGAATGGGGAGATGGAAACAAGCTGTCTGCAATAGTGAACCAGTCCGACCAGGATAAGGCGGAAGGCTTCGCGCTTGGCATGTACCGGCACGGTACATGGTCCATGCAGGTCGGGATTGGCGGCCAGTGGATTCAGGTATGGGTAAAAGATCATCCACTCGAAAAGTACAAATGGAATTATGTGGCGGCTACGTTCGACAAAAAGGATGGAATGATCAAGTTGTACCTGAACGGTGAGGAAGTGGCTTCCCAAGCGACCCCTGTCAACGTTCCGATCACACCCTCTACCGAGAACCTGATCATTGGTAAACATAATAAACCGGTAGAGTTGGCGGGGTTGTTCTCTTACAATATGTTCTCTGGACTCATTGATGAAGTGAAGCTGCAAAACAAAGTCCTCACTGATCAGGAGATCCTTGCTGAGTATGAGAATGTGAAGTCACTTCACGGCGGTTCGGTCCCGGAAATTCCGAATGGCGATATTGATGAGGATCCAAGTGTGTTTGATGGCGATCAGCATCGTCCTCAGTACCATGCGATGCCTCCACAAAACTGGATGAATGAAGCGCATGCGCCGATTTATTATAACGGCAAATACCATTTGTTTTATCAGCATAACCCGCAAGGTCCATACTGGCATCAAATCCATTGGGGACATTGGGTGAGTGACGATATGGTACATTGGGAAAATGTGAGGCCTGCTCTTGCTCCCGAAGCGGGCACCCTTGATCCGGACGGCGCATGGTCAGGCAGTGCAGCGTATGATCGAGACGGTAATCCCGTTCTGTTCTATACTGCCGGCAATGACTCCCTGTCGCCGAATCAAAGAACAGGGCTGGCGACTCCGACAGATTTGTCCGACCCCAATCTGGAACAATGGGTGAAATATCCTGATCCGGTGACGGAGCAGAACGGGAACGGCATCCATAACGAGTTCCGCGATCCGTTCGTCTGGTATGACGAAGAGGTGGATAAGTGGTATCAGTTAGTGACATCCGGTCTTCAAGACTTCAGCAGCGGCACAGCTTTGGTGTATGTGTCCGACGACATGTACAACTGGGAGTATAAGGGGCCTTTATTCGTTAGCGACAGAAGCCTGTATCCGGAGCTGGGTACGGTATGGGAACTGCCGGTATTGCTGCCGTTAGGCAAGGATAGCGCAGGCAAGCAAAAGTATATTTTCATGATCAATCCCCATGAGAAACCGGAGCAAGTGCCTCCAGCGAACGATGTGCAAAGAGATGTTGAGGTCTTTTATTGGATAGGCACCTGGGACCGGGATCACTTCAAATTTATTCCCGACCAGGAGGCACCCTCCAAAATGGATGTGGGCGATGGTTATTTAACCGCAGAGAGCGGTATGGTCACACCTGACGGAAGAACGGTCGTTTACTCCATGGTGCAAAATGTAAGAACGCCGCAAGCTGAATACCAAGCCGGATGGGCGCATAATTTGGCATTGCCAGTTTCACTGAGCCTGGATGAGCATGATCAATTGCGTATTGAACCGATTCAAGAATTGCAGAGTCTCCGGGGAGATAAGGTGGTTGATTTCTCGGACAAAAATTTGGCTGCCGCCAATCAATTGATCCGGAATGTGAAAGGCGACATGTTGGAGATTGTGATGGAAGTTGATCCGGGCGAAGCCCAGAAATTTGGGCTCAAGGTGCGGCGCTCCGATAATGGCCAAGAAGAAACGCTGATTTACTATGACAAGACAAACGGGACCTTTAATGTAGATCGGACAAAAAGCAGCATGGATCCGGATGTACGCGTGGATGGCATTCAAGGCGGATACGTGGATTTGGACGGAGAGAACCTGAAGCTCCATATTTTCCTTGACCGTTCGGTTGTTGAAGCCTTTGCCAATGACAAAAAAAAGCTGACAACCCGCGTCTACGTAGGCCGATATGACTCCTTGGGCATGCAGATTTGGGCCGACAACGATATTACGGTCAAGTCGATGGAAGTATGGGAGATGAACGCTTTAACGGGTGAGCCGGCTGCTCCGGTCGATGTGCCTGACAACTGGGACAACTCCGTGTATACCAATATTACGGAACTGCCTAACCATGATTTTGCTACAGGCGATTTAACAGGCTGGATTACGGAAGGAAACGCTTTCCAGGATGTCCATGTAACCGATGCCCAGTTTTTCTGGGATACGATTTATTTCAATCCGTCGCATAAAATTCCGGGTGGCCATCACTTATGGGGCTTTAATGAGGAAGCCGGCGGTGACAGCTTGACGGGAACGCTAAAAACACAAAACTTCGTCCTTGGCGGGAATGGCAAAATCAACTTCCTTGTCAGCGGCGGCCGTGATATAGATAAGCTCTATGTTGCGCTGGTTCGGGCGTCAGACGGCAAAACGTTATTTAAAGAGACAGCAACCAATTATGAGGAGTATCAACGGAAGATTTGGGATGCGTCGGAGTATATCGGCCAGGAGCTTTACATTAAGGTGGTTGATCAATCCACAGGCGGCTTTGGACATATTAACGTTGATGATTTCAATGTACCGGTTAAGGTGCAGAATCCGACTTGAAAAGATTAACAAATAACTGGTAAGAGGAGAGCCTGACATGAATCGAACGGAGCAGCAGTTCCATACCTATCAAGACCTCGTGAAGCGATTATATGATCTTGAGTCGCTAGCGGTACCGCCGCAGGCTGGAGAAAAATCGGGGTGCTTCTCAAGTTTTGACCGAAACTCTATTTATAATGCCGAGACGGGCTTATACGAGAATTGGGGAGCCAATGATGATGGAGGAGGCTTCATTCGTAAGGAAGGAGAAAGCATCGTCGCCATGGAACTAGACGGTCCTGGCGTGATCTGGAGATTCTGGTCTGCACTTCCTGAGGACGGGCATATCCGGATTTATATTGATCACGCCGATACCCCCGTGATCGATCAGCCCTTCCGGGATTATTTCGATAAATTCAATCAGGAAGGGCCGCCATCCAATTTTCCGAATCTGTCTCCTATTTTGTCCCGCGGAAGAAACTGTTTTATCCCAATCCCCTTCCAAAAACATTGCAAGGTGTTGCTGGATAAAGGTTGGGGAGCCTATTATCACATAACGTATACCTCGTTCCCTTCCGAAGTCCAACTGCCCTCTTTTGACGGCAGTATCTACAAAGAGAGTGCTATAGCACTGGCCGAAGCAGACCGGTTTTTACAGCAAAGGGGAACGTACTCTTTTATGAAAAAGGAAGGGTCCTCCGCCGAGAGCGTTACGGTATCCGTACCGGCAGGCGGCAAAGCGTTGCTTTTGAATAAAAAGGGGGCTGGCGCTATTTCCATGATTCGGATTAGGACAGACCTTGGACGAAAGAGCGAGGAAAAGCAGCGGATCTTGACCAGGCAGTTGGTCATCTCGATGAGATGGGACAATGAAGAAGCTCCTTCCGTATGGGCTCCACTGGGTGATTTTTTTGGAAGCGCACCCGGGATCAAGCCGTACCGAGCCCTGCCTCTGGGCATGAATGAACATGAAATGTACAGTTATTGGTACATGCCGTTCTCGGAAGGCGCCAGGATCGAAATTGAAAATGATGGAGTCGAACCGTGCGAGATAGCGGCTGATATCCAGTATACTCCCTTAACGACATCTCATACGGACGATCTCCTACGTTTTCATGCAAAATGGCACCGGGATGATTATCTGTATCTGGATACGGGCCGATTCAAGGAAGGCGGGGATCGTTGGCCGGATTGGCCTCTGCTGCTAACGAAAGGCCGGGGAAGGTTCTGCGGCGTTCATCTGCATGTGTACAATACCTGGGAGAAACCAGATGAGGAAGCCGAAACATGGTGGTACGGGCGATGGGATCGAAAAACGATTGATTGGTGGTGGGGAGAAGGAGACGAGAAATTTTTCGTGGATGGCGAATCCTTTCCGTCCACGTTCGGAACGGGTAGCGAGGACTATATTGGCTATGCTTGGGCAGCCGAGCCGCCTTTCCCGATGTTTGACAGTGCTTTCGCCAGTCAGCCGTTTATCGAGTTGGATGCAAACGGACATACCTCGGTTAACCGATTTCATATTTGTGACAATGTTCCCTTCATGGACTCCTTCGAAGGATTTATTGAGAAATATAAAGGGAATCAATGGGGCCCAAATAATCAATGTTTGTATGCCGCCACTGTTTATTGGTATCAGGAACGAGGCACAAGCGATGCGTACATGCCTGTTCCGGTGAATGAGCGCTTAGCTACTTTAACCATTAGGAGAGATGAAGGATGAGGGAGTTTTTCTACCGGCCGGCTAACGCCTGGGTCGGAGACGTTATTCCATATTATGAAGACGGGGAGTTTAAGTTATTTTATCTTCACGGATGGAGGGATAACTATCGTGAGGGCCTTGACCACGGCTGGCATCTTGTCGGAACAAAGGATTTCGTAAATTATCGGGAAGAAGGAGCTTGCAAGATCGAAGGCGGCACCGGTCATATACTGAAAGTGGACGGAATCTACCATATGTTCTACTGCATATTTCCAGAAGGCAAGCAGCTGGTATGTCACGCGATCAGCAGAGACTTCAAGACTTGGGAAGCGATCCCTGAGGATACCTTTGCGGCTGATGACCACATCTATGAACTGTCTGATTGGCGTGACCCCTTCGTATTCTGGAATGAGGAGGAAGGTCAATACTGGATGCTGCTCGCAGCGATGGCGAAAGGGCCAACCAATCGAAAAGGATGTACTGCACTGCTGTCATCCAAAGATCTTCAAGCCTGGGAGTACCGCGAGCCCCTGTACGCACCGAATCTGCACGTAGGGGCTCACGAATGTCCCGATTTGTTTCGGATCGGGGAGTGGTGGTATTTGATCTACTCCTCTTATACCGGGCGATTTGCCACCTTTTACCGGATGAGCCGTTCCCTGGATGGCCCATGGATTACCCCAAAGGAGGATACTTTCGACGGACGGGCTTTCTATGCGGCCAAATCCGTGGATGACGGGCAGAAACGCTACCTGTTCGGTTGGAATCCAACGAAAAATGACGATTTATTCGGCTGGAATCCGCCGAAATCCCTTGGCAAGGATTACGATACTTGGGACTGGGGCGGGAATCTGATCGTGCATGAAATCGTTCAGCGTCCCGATGGCAACCTCAGCGTAAAGGTACCTGAAACGGTCGATGCCGCATTTACGGATGGGTTTCCTATACATCTCAATGGAATTGCAGGAGATTGGATCCAGTTGGATAGCTCGCTTTCCTGCGAGTCTCCGTATGGGTTTGCCGGCTGCACCAGCCAGGAGGATTTGCCTGATCAATGCAAGATATCTGCACACGTCTCATTTTCCGGGGAAACGCAAGGTGTTGGGTTCATGTTACGAACAGAAGACACTTTGGATGCAGCCTATTATCTCACATTGGAACCGCAACGAAACCGTATTACCTTCCGGGGGGCGATAATGCAGTCGGAAGAGGGCGGGAAAACGTTTCCTTATGAGGTTGAACTGGAACGTCCCGTTCAGCTTGTTCCCAATCATCCTTATGAAATCAAAGTGTTTATTGACGGAACGATCTGCGAAATGTATGTAGATGATCAAATTGCAATGAGCGCCAGAATGTATGATATTCAACGAGGGAAGCTTGGCTTGTTCGTTAGCCAAGGTAGTGCCCAATTCAACAGTGTAAAAATCACAATCAGAGTATAGGATTCCCGGTGGTATAGACCGATAAATTGGTCGACGAGATATTTCAAAGTCTAGCTGATGAACGTTCAATATAGAAAAACGGGGCTGTCCCAGCCATGTTTATGACTTATGGGACAGCCCTGTCTTGTATGCAGTATTTGGAAAATATCGATATTAGCTCGTTCGTCGAACCATTAATTCTGTCGGGAACACTTCTTCGACATGCGCGATGGGCTGTCCGTCGGACTCAATGGATTCGATCATCAACTTGGAGGCAGCCACGGCCAATTCGCTGATGGGATGCCGGATCGTCGATAAGCTCAGCAGTTCGGAGATGGTCGGCATATCGTCCACACCCAAAACGGCAAGGTCTTCAGGAAGTGACAGGCCTAAGTCTTTGCATGCCTTTAAGGCCCCGATGGCGCAAATGTCACTTAAACAAAATAGCGCTTGCGGCAACTGGTTGGTCTTGGCAAGTTTTATCACGGTATCATAACCAAAATTCTCAGTCATATCTCCTGTAATCACGGTCGTTAGTTTTCCGTTTTGCTGCAAGGCCTCGCTGGCGCCGTTTAGTCTGTCGTCAAATCCGGGTACGTGACCGTGCGGATAAGTCAATACCAACAGATTGTGATAACCACGGGATAATAGGTGATTCACTCCAATTTGGCCGCTTTGGTAGTCGTTGACACGAAGTACGTGCGCTCCGTAGGATGAATTGTGGCGTCCAACGGTAATTACCGGCACGTTAAGGTCCATTAGCTTGGGCATGAATTTTTCCGTATCTATGGTTGCTTTAACGATAATTCCGTCGACCATCTGGATGTTCATGAAGATTTCTTCAAAGTCCAATAGGATTATTTTATATCCGAGTGCCTTCAACTGCTGCTTAATCACTTGGGCAAAATGGAGGAAATATAAGTCCTCAAAATAACCGTCGGAGGTATTGTCGGATAAGACAAGCCCAATCGTGTGCATTCTGCCGGTAATAAGGCTTTTCGCAATAGGGTTCACTTGGTAACCCAACTTCATTATCGAGAGACTGATTTTTTCCTTCGTCTCCAAGCTCATTTTCTGAAAGTTGCCGTTTAGAAAATGGGAGATTGTTGCGGGCGATACACCTGCGTCTTTTGCGACTTGAACCAAGGTGACCCTTTTCTTAGCCATTTTTGTACCTCTACTTATGTGTATTGCGAATTCTCCTCTAATTAGCGCGGGCGTCTTTCCAATACGCCCGGCAGTTCGGGAAACGCTTGATGTGGTTCGGTTTGGTACCAGTAGCACACGGAACTCACGTCGTCGCTTCTTTCGAATAACGCTTTTCCATCATGCCCGATCTGTTGGACAGTGACACGTAAATCCTCTTCAAACAAAATGGGATCAAGGATATGCCAACGATAGAAACCCCGCATCGGACAAGCAGCTCCATCGTAAATATGCGATCTTGTATTGTCTTTCACCTGGAAATGCGGGAAACCCATGAAGGGAGTCGAATACGTCTGTTCCTGCACCGGGTTTCCATTGTCGTATTTCACGAAGCCCCAAGCGCCGCCGAAGTAATCCTCGGTCCCCGTCCCGCAGATGGTCGGCCAATCCCGGTCACCGTCGAGATAAAATTTCACTTCCCCTTCGCCATACCAGTATCGGGACAGGGAAGTCCAGGCCATATAGGTACCGATATATTTGCCTCTTCCTTTAATTCCATCAATAATCGTATAATCCTGCTTGAGTCTGGTAGGATTTTCCCGGCGGAATTGGGCGTGAAAATACTCCGTATCCCCAGGAAGCTCATCAACCAGCATGTAATCAAACTGGTAGAAAAACGCCTCGATCTCCTGAGGATGTTCATTTGTTACGGTTACTTTGGCGGCTTTTTTGAATGGCATCGCAAAGTAACTGTTCATGCCACCGACCGGATTAACGACAACTGGTAAGGAATTGACGATCGCTCTGGTGCCGAAGCCGTTGCAGAAGAAGTCGCCTAGTGGGACTTCCACGGAAGGAGTATCTTCATCGTCCCAATACATCCGTAATACTAGATCGCGCAGCACGAACCAGCCGGTTTCGGTTTGGTCGGTAACGGTCATCCAAATGTGCTGGATAATTCCTGGGCCTTCAATATCAACAAGTGTGGCGGATTCGCCTTGTGCCAGTGAGATAAAGGCTTTGCCTTTCCGGGCAGTTCCCAAGGGACCCGTAGCCTTTCCGCCTTCTCCTTTCAAGCCACGGGGATTTTCCGCCGTGATTGCTCTGCTTTTTCCTTTCATTCTGCCAAAAAGTTGATTCATGGACTGCATGGCTCATCTCTCCTTATTTTCTTATCCTTTAACTGCTCCGTCAGAAACGCCAGCCATCAAGTATTTGTTTAGAAATAAATAGATGATAATGATGGGGATGATGCTGATGCTGATGGCGGCAAACGTCTGTCCCCAATCCGTCGCCCCGAAGGCTCCGATGAACTCCTGAAGCCCAACGGAGATTGTTTTGTACTGCTTGTCGTTTGTAAACGTGTTGGAAAAAATAAAATCATTCCAAATGAGAACAAAATTGATCGATGCGACCGTGATCGTCGTGTTGACGGTAAGCGGAGAAATGATTTTATAGAACACCTGATAAATATTGCACCCGTCGATGACGGCGGCTTCGATCAGTTCATTAGGTACGTAACTGTAAAAGCTGGTGAAGACTAAAATCGATAAAGGCAAGGCAAATCCGACTTGTGGAAGGATTAGCGCCAGATATGAGTTCAACAGTCCGAAGTCCTTGTACATAATAAATAACGGAATTAAGGTGACTTGAATTGGAATCATGATACCGACTGTAAAGAACAGCAGCAGCTTTGAATTTAGCTTGAAATTCATTTTGACGAGGGCGAACCCCGCTGTTGAGCTTAAAAAGACGATTAACAGCAGGCAGCTGAATGTAACGATAGCAGTATTTTTGATATAAAGCAGCAGGGCGCTATCCCGGAATACGGCGCCATAGTTATCTAACGACCATGACGTCGGCATGGAAAAGGGCTTTGTTGTCAGTTCGATGCTTGATTTGAAGCTGGACAGCATCAGCCAGACAACCGGGTAGATCTGCACGATCAGGATTGCGATCACGATAAAATACAACAGGAAGGACAAAGCCTTTTTTTTGGATGGCATGTTATGCTTCTCCTTTCCTGGAATTGAATATGGCCCGGATAATAAGAACGGCAATAAGGCTCTCAATCACAATAAATACGGCGATCGAGCTTCCATATCCGAATTGGTTGGTAGCAAATGCTTTTTTGTACATATACGTTGTAACCAGTTCGGTCGTCGAACCTGGCACACCGATGATATAAGGGATATCGAAACCTCTCAGCGCACCAGTAGTGCACATGATGAGAGCCAAACTCAGCACATGCTTGATGCTCGGCAATTTGATATGTCGGATCAACTGCCAGCCATTAACGCCGTCTATCGTTGCAGCCTCCTCGATTTCTTTCGGAATCGCAATCAATGCCGCATAGAAAATGACCATGTACATCCCCGTAAATCTCCAGCCTTCGGGGAGGGATACTGCAATCAATGCGGTGTGCGGATCGGATAACCAGGCGGTTTGCAAATAGCCCAGTCCGATCCAATCCAAGAACATGTTCAGCAACCCCAACGGCTGCAGGGAATAGAAGTTACGGAACATCTGCGCAATGGCGACGGTGACCACAACGGCCGGCAAATAATACAGGGTTCTGAAAATGCCGGCTCCTTTTTTGACGTACGAGAGCAGCAATGCGAAAAACAAACCGATAAACACCTGCATGAGCACAACGATCACAACATACACCAAGTTATTTTGAACAGAATTCCAGAAGTAGGGATCTTGAAACATCCTGGTATAGTTGCCCAGCCCAATATATTCGGCGTCCTTTATTCCGTTCCAATCTTGGAAGCCATAGTTCAGCGACTGAATGATCGGGACAAAGACGGTTCCTAAATAAAATAGCAAGGCTGGCGCAATGAAAATGAACCATGCCTTCTTGTCCTTGAGCACATTCATATGGAATCTCCCCATAAAAGTTTATTTTGAGACGCTTCGTGACAGGCCCCCTCGGACCTTCCCGGGTGGGTGGCTGTCTGAGCGTAACAACTAGTTGGTGGCGTTTTGAGCGATGGTATCGTCGATTTGATTGGCGAACTCTTCCGGTGTCATGGCCCCCATCATCAATTTGATGACTAAATCGCTCATGACCGAGTTCGTATCAGGGTCCAGCAAGGTATCCCATGGCTTGGCAAATTCTGAACCATAGTTATCCATATCTTTTTTAACCCGTAGGAATAGTTCGGAGAACTGGGTTTCGTCTTTAATCGTAAATTTGAGCGGAGACATCTGCTGCTTGGCAACATAGACGTCACTGTAATTTTTCAAGACATAACTCAGGAAGTCCTTGGTGGTTGCGTCGAATTTGTCGGCCGTGGCGGCTAGGCCGATTCCACTGTTTCCGAAAAATTCATTATTCGGCGTTTTGGCGTTGGCGATGGTTGGCAAGTAGAAATAGTCCACGTTGCCTTTTAGGTTTTCCGGCAGGTTGTCCTCTGTAAAGGACGGGATTTCCCAGGTACCCATGGTATACATGGCAGCTTCACCATTGAGGAACATGTTCTTGGCTGTTGTATAATCCGTCGTGGCAAACCCTTCCTGGAAGTATTGACCGATCTCCTTCGCGAAATTCGCCGCTTGCATTCCGACTTCGTCGCTCATTTTGGACTTTCCTTGGCTCAGATTCCGGGCAAATTCATTTCCGGTGGCCCGGAATGGAATCATGGCCGCGTAGCGCAGCAATGGCCAAACGTCAACGCCGTCAACGGCAATCGGGGTAATGCCCTTGTCCCTAATCGCCTTGCTAACCGTGATCATATCCTCGATGGTTTTTGGAACGGCAAGGTTATTCTCCGCGAATATTTTCTTGTTGTACCAAGTCATTTCCAGATGGTATTCCATGGGAAGAAGGTACAGGCTTCCATCGGGTAGTTCCTGGTATTTTAGCGCAGGTTCGTAGAACTGATCGTACAAGCTTTGTTCGTCTAGGAACTGCTTCATGTCAACCAGCATTCCGGCATCCGCGAGCTGTTGGGCGTACGGATCGGCATCCATATCGATAAATTCAGGCGCTTCGCCGGAAGCGACAAGTGTTCTTAGTTTGGTCAAATAGGAAGGTCTGTCAGACGTAACTTGAATATCCAACTTGAACCCAGGATGATCTTTCGCATACCGGTCTGCCAATTCGCGCATTGTCTGCACGATGGCTCCGTCTGACGGACGGGCCGACAGCCATGTAATGGTTTTGCCGTTGGAGGCATCAGACGAGTTACCCTGCTTGCCGGCGTCATTTTTCGACGATCCGCCGCAACCCGCGAGAGCGGTTGCAACTAATGAGAAGATCGCGAGAAGGGAGATGATCTTAGACATCATTCTCTTTTTTGCCATTTTAAAGCCCTCCATGTTTTATTATTTTCATTAAAATCACTTTTGAGATTCCGTTTACCGCTTAGCTGCTGTCTTGAGCTTGATGTCATGAACTTTAACGGAACCCTCGTTCGCAAAAAAGCCGACATGGCCAGTTTTGAAATGGTAGACTCGCGTAGTCATCGCGATGGAATCGTTGACATATAGACACAAGATGTCATCTTCCAAAATCAGTTTTATCGTAATGCGGTCGTGCAGGGCGAACTGAAACGGTCTCTCCAGTTCGATCATTTGTGGTTTATCCCCGGCAATTTGCCATTGGAAAAAACCGGGCTCGGTTCTTGGCCACATGTCGAATACGACTCGATTGTGAAATGGATCGAATTTAATGAAATATCCGGTGTCGAGAGTTTTGTCGGTTCGCAGCGCAATGCCGAAATCCTTCGCCTCTTTCCAGTCTGTAAACGATGCTTCGATCAGGACTTGGGAAGGCAATTCATTCAATACACAGTAAGCCAGTCCATCAGGAGACTCCAGTTCGAATTGGCTTCCAGCATGGCTACAGTTGTTCTCCGCTACAAGATTGAAGTCTGATTCTTTATTAAAATGCTCATAGATCGACTGAGGTATCCTTACGAGCAAGTCGCCGTTATCGTTTGGATAAACTTCATGAACGACCAGGGTTCCGGCCCATTCCCAGTCACCGTAATCGCTTTCATCCTGTTTGGAAGGAACCCATCCGAAGGCGTATCTTTGTTGGCCGTCCGAGGCTGTTTTCGCGGCATAAAATCCTCTGCCGTCAAAAGTGTCCGGAATCGGAGAAGTATATACGCCTGTGATGCTTTTGCTTTTTTTGTAATGCGTCACAAACTTTTCACTAAACGTTGAGTAGACCAGATAGTGCCAGTCTCCCATTTTGAAATAATCCGGACATTCCATAGTGATATATTTGTCCGGGCTGTAGAATGGTTCCCGATGTTTCCAATGCACGAGATCATCTGAAGTGAGAAGAGCAATGCACCCGCCTCGCTTTTCGGAAGAGTTCATTTGTCTCGAAGTAACAAGCATCCAGTACTCTTGCTGTTCTTCGTTAAAAAACACAAACGGATCTCGCCAATCGAAGAGTTCGTAAAAAGTTCCGTCTCCATAAAGCTTGAAATGTACATCTTTCGTCCAATGGATTCCGTCGGTGCCGGTGGCTTTCAAAATGACTTGTAATGGCTTTCCGTCAATGCAAAAGTCGGCGTTGGGATTATGCCCGGTGTAGAAGAGGTGATACATGCCGTTCGGATCCTTAATTACCGAACCGGTATATGCGTTCCGGTCGGGATCGGATTCGCTTCCATTGGGGAGAGCTACTCCGTAATTTTCAAAATCCAAGCCGTTTTTGGTTGTGAGAAGGTTCCACGTCGTATGATTTCCGTAATCTCCACCGATTCTTTGGTCATGGAGATAATAGAGCTTGTACTCTCCATTGTCGTAGAACGGGATCACATCTCCGACCCAGCCGTTTTTTGGTTTGTAAAATACTTTCTTCATCGCATCATCTCCAATTGGTAAATCGTTTTACAAACAAATAATAACACAAGTTTTTTCAATGTCAACGTTTACATTTGCTGATTTGTGCTGATTTAACAGATTGTTTTATATTTATTTTACAAAAAAATAAAAATAGTAGTGAAACGTTTTTCCAATAATTTTACCAATTCGTCTGAACAAGAACTTGCATTCTTATCCGATAAAACGGCTAAGCCCCTGGATGGAAGAGGTCAAGAGAGCCAATCCATCTGTAGGTGGACTTAACTCCCGCTGAATTGGGCTACACTGAATGCAGTCGAAGAACTTATGGAGAAAGTGAGGAAAAGCATATGATCAATATTGTGATTATCGCCGTCATTGTTCTATTGTTATCGCTAAGAGAAAAAGAAGTGAAGACCTCCCGTTTATGGATACTGCCAGCAATCCTTGCGTATTGGGTGCTTTCGAGCGTAATAAAGACTCCGCTAACGGTAGGCAGCATCCTGTTATATATTGTTTTTCTCATCATAGGTTGCGGGATTGGCGCGTGGCGTGTACATCTGGAACAGCTTCGAATCCATCCAACCACGGGCAAATTGGTGTCCAAGGGATCGTTAGCCAGCAGCTTGCTCCTGATCGTGGTTATGGTACTGCGACAACTCGCCAGCCAATGGGATGTGCATCATGCCGTGGTTTCATTAAGCAGTGCACTGTTGTTTCTGCCTTTGGGAAGTATCGCTGCCCGGCGTTATTTTCTGTATGCCAAAGTTCAGCGTTTTCAAGGCAAAAGTGTATAATGGTCCTAACTTCGTGACTGGAAAGGATAGCTATGCAGAACAAGCCAATATATACGCAGATTCAAAAGGTTGTGCTGGATCATACAGCAGATATCATTTTAACGTTGTTGCTGCTATACAGTCTGATGGAGCCCTTCAAAGAACTGGCGTGGATCGATGTGGGTGCAGGACTGATTGTTAGGCTGCCATACCTTATGTTGGTTTGGGTTCCACAATCACTTAGAAATGAGCGGATGCGGACGTTAGGGGTATTGGTGATCTGGATAGTGACGCTGCTCTATGCCCAGTTCTTCCAGGCCGAGGATCGCATATTTGAATTAAGCTTTTATCTCATCGGATATACTGCGTTGAAGCTGCCCATCCATCGTTCTTCGTTGCTTGGCATTATGATCCTCATTGGGAATGCGGCACTGCTCTATATGGATGAATACGACCCAAATCAGATTTTGGTGTACTCAATGGCTCACGCTGTAACCTATATTCTGTGCTGGGCTGCGAGAATCAGGCGTGAAAGCAGACAGGACAGCAAACGGCATTATGAGGAATTGCAGAAGGTGCACGCTGAATTGACACAAGCCCATGAGGAGCTTCAGGATACACATCAGGAATTGGAGCAGGCTACCGTGCGGTTGATGCAGTATGCCGTACTTGAAGAGCGGAGCCGGATCTCGATGGACTTGCACGACAGTGTGGGCAACCGATTGACTTCCATTATTGTTCAGCTCCAGGCTTTGCCTTATATGGTGAAGATGGATGCAGCGGAAGCGGACAAAGCAATGGGGACGGTGCTCGAGGTGGTCAGACAATGTCTTCAGGAAGTTCGAACCGTTGCTCATCAGATGGGTAGCAATGAAGCCGGTCTTGGGCTGGTCGCTTTAACGAGTCTGGTGAATGAAATACGAGAGATGGCCAGTTTCACAATCAAACTCACTCCCCAAGAGCAGACGAGTCATTGGACACCGGAAACGTCTGAATTATTGTACCGTGTACTTCAGGAAGCGTTAACGAATATCATTCGTCATGCCCAGGCTTCGCAAGTGAAGGTGGACATATTGGAGAAGGAGCAGCAGCTTTACATGATTGTGGAGGACAATGGAATATATCGAAAAGAAAGTCCGATCTCGCCCGGTTTCGGGCTGGCAAGTATGAGAGCAAGGTGCGAAAGGGCAGGCGGTTCCTTGTCCATTGATACGGTCGACCCACAAGGAATGAGACTAACCCTTGCCATCCCTCAAGTTATGAAGGAATTTACGGGAGGTGAAGAACAATAATGGAACAGGACATACGTGTATTACTCGTGGACGATCAGCATCTGGTCCGGCATGGTTTACGTTTTATTATAAATGCACAGCAGGATATGGAAGTCGTTGGTGAAGCTGGTGGGGGACATGAAGCAGTCCGTCTGGCAGCTGAGGTTCGTCCGCATGTCGTATTGATGGATGTGCAGATGGAAGCAGGAGACGGACTGGAAGCGACAGCGGGATTGCTGAAGATGCTGCCTGACTGCAAGGTGGTCATCCTGACCACGTTCGATCATGAGGATTATGTGTACAAAGGAATACGTGCTGGCGCCGTGGGTTATCTGCTTAAGGATGCGGCGCCAGACGAATTGGTTGATGCGGTTCGGGCTGCGTACCGGGGAGAAGCGATATACCGAACAGCTGTGGCAGCCAAGGTGATTGGTCTTGCCATTCGTTCAACTTCGAGTCATTTGGATTCGGTGAAGGAAACGAGGGTTAACGAACAACTGCCGGAACCGTTTACCGGGCGGGAATTGGAGGTTTTGCAGCAGATGGCCTACGGATTACGGAATGAGGAGATTGCTCGCAAGCTTTTTATCGGAGAGAGTACGGTCAAGACTCATGTACATCGTATTTTGCAAAAGATTCAGGTGGAAGACCGCACACAGGCGGTCGTCTTTGCCATTCGTAATGGATTCGTCAAGTAAATCGTTCTTCATGCTGTCTGGAGCAACAATCCAAATTCACCAATAACCAGCTGCCCCCTTACGGTGCTGGTTATTTGGCATGTCCCCATAAACAATGTCTCTAAATTGAGAAAAGAGATGGAATGTTTGGTGTGAGATAAGTCATAGAATAACTTTAAGTAAGCGCTTCCAATAATATCAATATGAATTCACGGAGGGGTTCAGAATGCGATTTAAGAGAGCTGCCACACCGCTCGTCGCTCTGTTCATGTCGGTCACATTGTTTGCCGGATGCCAAAGTGTTCAGCCACCATCAGTAAGTGAACCACAAGGGACGGTGGATACACCGACTACGACAACCCAGAATGAACCTGCACCACAGACCAACAAGGAGACACCACGTAATGAGACCTTGTATATCAACGGGCTGCAATGGGGACCACCAACCAACTTTAATCTGCTGAGCGGAAATCCTGCATTTCCTGTGAATTACGGCAACTCCAGGGAGTTGGTGTACGAGACGCTGTTCATGGTGAATCAGCTGGATGGCGGCCTTGAACCGCTCTTGGGCAAGTCGTATGAATGGACGGATGAAACCACACTGCGCATTGAGCTGAATGCAGATGCGAAGTGGAGCGACGGGACGGCTTTTACAGCAGATGATGTTGCATACACCTATGAACTGGGCAAAAAATACGATATCAACTGGAGCAGCTTCTGGACCTACATCAGTGAAGTGAAAGCGGATGGAGCTCAGGCCGTGGAAATTAAGCTGAACCCTGATAACCCTAACAAGCTGACCGTACTGGACAGCATTGAACTGATCCCGATGCTGCCGAAGCATATCTGGGAAGAGATCGAGAAGAAGAACAATAATGATCTGACCGCGATTCGTAAAGAGGTTAATGACAATCCGGTGGGTACCGGTGCGTATAAGCTTCATTTTTACAATGATCAGAAAATCACAATCATCCGTGACGATAACTACTGGGGGCAAAAGTTGTTCGGCAAGCTGCCTGCACCGAAGTACATCACCCATGTGATCTACAAGGATAATGCCGCGGGTGATCTGGCATTCAAGAGTGGGCAAGTGGACGTCTCCCAGCAGTTTATCCCTCAGGTGTGGAAGATGTGGGAAGGCGGGGCCGCCGTCAAAACGTATCTGAAGGATGCGCCGTATTATCTGCCCGGTTCGATGCCAAGCATTTTCTTCAATCTGTCCAAAGCCGGACTGGATAATGCTGACGTTCGCCGTGCGATAGCCATGAGCATCAACTATGAAAAAATCTCAGAGCTGGCCATGAGCGGATATTCCGCACCAATGCAGCCTTCTCTGACCTTGAACTCGGACGCCGAGTCCAAATATATTGACCAGGATGCCATCAAGTCGTTGCAATGGACGATGGATATTGAAGGAGCCAACGCCTTGCTCGACAAGATTGGAGCGACCAAAGGCAAAGACGGTATCCGTGTCCTTAACGGCACACGTCTTGGACCTTTCGAGATTGAATGTCCTTACGGCTGGTCTGATTGGAACGCTGCCCTGGAGATCGTAGCGCAGAGTGCCAAGGCCATAGGGATTGAGATTCGCACCAAATTTCCGGAATCGCCGGTATGGACCAATGATCTGCAAACTGGCAAATTTGATATCATCATGAACACACCTGCGGGCGGGGTCAGCCCAAGCCAGCCGTGGAATCGTGCAATGACGATCATGTATTCCAAAGGGGTTGCCCCAATGGGCGAGATGGCATTCTGGAACTGGGGACGTTACCAGAATGACCGCGCAGACGCCATCATCGAAGAGATTCCATCCGTGTCCGACGAGGCAAAGCTGAAGTCACTGTACACTGAACTGAATACCATCTGGCTGAAAGACATCCCTTCCATTCCGCTGATGTACAGACCATGGGTGTTTGACACCGTGAACGAATCGGTCTGGAAAGGCTTCCCAACCGCAGGCGATGGCACCAACATTCCGCCGCAAATCTCGATGGACGGCGCAGGTATTAAGGCATTGTATCAGATCCACAATTAAGGAACTCATATTGAATCAGGACACGATGAAGTAACACGCCACTTCAGACATAAGGCCCTTATCCGCTAAACTTGGGGGGTGCTAAATCCTATGAATGCCTATTCCAGATATGTCGCCAAAAAAGTATTCTGGTACGGCCTGACCCTGGTCATCGCCATCGGACTGAATTTTATTTTGCCAAGATTGATTGAAGGTAACCCGGTGAGCATGATCGCTTCCAAAATGACGTCAGGGATGACCGACTCGGATTCCATCAAGCGGGTGTATGAGACGTTTACGGTTGAATTCGGCATTGATCAGCCGCTATGGACCCAATTCGGCATTTATTTAAAAAATCTGTTCACAGGCAATCTGGGTACGTCTTTCGGATTGTACCCGAAGCCTGTGACGGACATTCTGGCCTCCGCCGTCCCCTGGACGGTGGGGCTTCAACTTCCGGCCATCCTGGTCGGCTGGCTGATTGGCAATTTGCTCGGCGCCATTGCGGCGTACCGAAAGGGTGTTTTTGATAAAGTGCTGTTCCCGGTCGCGCTGTTTATCAATTCCATTCCTTTTTTTACTCTGGCTATTATTATGCTGTATGTCTTTGCGTTATCACTAAAATGGTTTCCGTTGTCCGGGGGATATGACTTCCAGATGGTGCCGCAGCTAAGCTTCGACTTTATCATGTCCGTGGTTCGCCACCATACCTTGCCGTTCCTCTCCATCGTGCTTGTGACCATTGGTGGTCAGGCCATTGGCATGCGGGAGATGTCCATCTATGAGCTGAATTCAGACTATGTGTTATACAGCAAACTGCTGGGTATTCGCGACGGCCGAATTGCACGTTATGTGTTCCGTAACGCCATGCTGCCGCAAATTACGGGGCTTGCGCTCTCCATCGGTACGATGGTCGGAGGTTCACTCATCTGTGAGATTGTCTTCAGTTATCCGGGCATCGGCACATGGTTGTTCACGGCCATAAGGCAACTGGATTACCCACTAATCTCGGGGTGTACGCTGTTGATTGCCATTGCTGTATTACTTGCCAATTTTACCATTGATGTTATCTATGGCTTCATTGACCCGCGCATCAAGGCCGCTCAAATGGAGGAACAATGATATGAAGCATTCGATCTCTATTTTGCTGAAGTCACCCAAATTCATGATCGGTGCGGTGACTTTTGTCGGCATGCTGCTCTTGGTTACGATCTATCCGCTTATCAATCGCAGCGATCCTCTGGAGATGATTGCGATGGCATTCCAGCCGCCGGGTGATGGCTTGCTGCTGGGATCGGACAATTTTGGACGGGACATTTTCCTTGAATTGATGTATGGCATCCAAACCTCCATACGAGTGGGACTGATTGCGGGTGTGTTTGCGACTGTTATTGGTCTCGTTATGGGCCTGGTGTCTGGTTATATCGGAGGGATGCTGGATAACTTTCTGACGGCAATCACCAATATTTTCATCGTCATTCCTTCGTTTATCATCCTGATCCTGATCTCGGTCAGCATTGATTCACGCAGCTCTTTGGTGACGGCAATTATTATCGGGATAACCAGCTGGCCCTGGACGGCCCGGGCTGTGCGGGCTCAAACGACATCTCTACGCAGCCGGGATCATGTGCATATTGCGAAAATTTCGGGACACAGTACGCCGCGTATCATTATCCATGAGATTTTGCCGTATATCGCGTCTTATGTAGTGATGGCTTTTGTGCTCCAGACGGCATCGGGCATTCTGTCCGAAGCATCCATCTCCATGCTGGGCCTTGGACCGTATAATACGATCTCACTCGGCATTCTGATGAACTGGGCACTCGTTTTTGAAGCTCCGGTGGCAGGAGCGTGGTGGGCTTTCATTCCAGCAGCGCTGGCGATTGCCATCATTACCTTCTCGCTTTATCTGATGAATACGGGCATGGACGAAATTTTCAATCCGAAAATAAGGAGCTAAGACCATGAACCAACCTATACTTCAGGTTAGCGGTCTCAAAACCTATTACCGTACCCGGCTCAAGGAGAACGTCTTTGCTGTCGACGGGGTGGAGTTTGGACTGAAAGAGGGGCAGACGTTGGGCATTGCAGGGGAATCGGGCTGTGGCAAATCAACGCTGGCACTCAGCCTGATGGGCTTTTATTTCCCGCCGCTTCATTATGGCAGTGGTTCGATCCGGATCAACGGTACCGATATTATGCAGCTGAACAAAGAGCAGCTTCGTTCGCGCATTTTGGGCAAGGAAATTGCCTATATTCCGCAGGCCGCCATGAATGCACTGAACCCAACGCTGCGGATTATCAGGTTTATTGAAGATATTATGAAGGAGCATCGTCCGGAGATGAAACGTCCGGATGTGCGGAAGATGGCTACCGAACGTTTCCAATCACTGAATCTGTCTCCGGATGTGCTGGATATGTATCCAAATGAATTGTCTGGCGGTATGAAGCAGCGAACGGTTATTGCCATCTCGACGATTCTGAATCCGAATGTGCTGATTGCGGATGAACCTACTTCGGCACTGGACGTCACTTCTCAGAAGGCAGTCATTCGTTTGTTGAAAGATTTGCTCAAGCGCAAGGTCATCAAGTCACTGGTGTTCATCACCCATGAGCTGCCGCTGCTGTACCATGTCACGGATGAGATTATGGTGATGTATGCCGGGGAGATTGTGGAACGAGGCACGGCAGAGCAGATGATATTCAATCCACTTCATCCGTACACCCGCAAGCTGATGGGCTCGATCATTGTGCCGGAAGAGGGCATGAAGGAGCACAAGCTGGCTGCCATTCCCGGTGCACCACCGAATCTGAAGAATGTCCCGGAAGGCTGTCGCTTTGCAGAGCGCTGCACGCTGGTGACTGACGAGTGCCGCCAAGGCAAAATCGAGAACATTCATGTCGATGGGCGTATATATCGCTGTCTCCTGACACCGGAGATGCTGGAGCAGATCAGGGAGCAGGAACAGGAACAGGACGGTCAATTAGAACAGAAGCCCGTGAACGAAGAGTCACAGGAAAAGGAACAAAACCAGGAGGAAAACAGCTCACATAAAGAAGAAGTTCGGGATGCTCGAACTGCCACAGACGATATTGCAGATCAATGAAATGATTCCTTCTGGGCGTAATGGGCTCGGAACAAGGCTCCCCGAAAGGAGTGAGGTAGTATGGCAATGGGCAAGGTGCTGATCAGCGGTCGCCATCTGACCAAAGAGTACGGTTCAGGTCACCGAAAAAAGGCAGCGGTGGACGATGTCAGCTTTGATTTTCATGAAGGGGAGATTATCTCCATCGTTGGAGAGAGTGGCAGCGGCAAGACGACACTTGCGAAAATGATTATGGGTTTGCTGAAGGAAACAGGCGGGACAATTGAATACGATGGCAAGCCAAGACAGTTGAAGCGGTATCGTGAACGCAAAGCCTATTGGAAGGACATCCAGGCCATTTTCCAGGACCCGTTCTCTTCGTTCAACGTATTTCACCGGGTGGAAAAGCTGCTGGTGGATTGTATCAAACTTCAGGGACTGAAGCTGAACAAGGACGAAGAATATGCCAAAATGAAGGAAGCCTGTTCCTTCGTCAACCTGAAGTTTGAGGAATTATACAATAAATATCCGTTTGAGCTGTCCGGTGGACAGATGCAGCGGCTCATGATTGCCCGCATTTTCATGCTGCATCCAAAGGTGTTAATTGCCGACGAACCGACGTCTATGGTGGACGCATGCTCTCGTTCAACCATTTTGGATATGCTGCTGAAGCTTCGGGACGAGAACCGTATGACCATTGTGTTTATTACGCACGACGTGGGTCTGGCTTATTATGTGAGCGACACAATCTGTATTATGGAGCATGGACGAATGGTGGAGGCAGGAAGAGCCGAGGAAGTCATTCACCATGCGGAGCATCCCTATACCAAACAATTAATCAATGACGTACCCAAAATTCATTCTCCCTGGGTGCTCGATTGACTCAAATGACACAAATCAAGCCCTGGACCGTTTTGAGCGGAACAGGGCTTCTTATTGTCCAAGATGAAAGGTTCGTTTTAGCGAGTGGGTGGTTGTGGCGTCTGTGCAGACTCTGCTGATGGGGGTGTTGAATGGGTGTGATCTTCCGTGTTATTCTGGTTTGTCTGCTTGCCGGAATAAAAGTTAATGATATCATCAACCGTAGAAAACACGACATCTACATCAAAATGTTCGTTGTGTGTTTGAATAAAAACCTCTTTTCCAATCGTGTTGTTGCTGTTTAGTTCAAAGCTTCTTTCATCGTTAATCCTGCTGTAAATACAGGTACCTTACCTGCGGGAAGTTGAATTTCTTTACCGGTTCTCCGGCTTTTGCCCATACGTGCTTCACGATTACGCACTTCGAATTTTCCGAATCCAACCAGTTGAACTTCTTTGCCTTCTTTCAAAGCTTCCAAAATGGAATCCAGTACAACGGTTACTGCTTTTTCAGCGTTCTTTTTGGAGAATCCGCCGTTTTTGGCTACTTCTGTGATCAATTGTTCTTTATCCATTTGTCATACCTCGCTTTTCGTTATTGGATGTAATAAAACAAAAAGCTGCCTTGTACAAGGCAGCCTTAATATAATTAAACTTTAGTAACGTTCTCAGCCTGTGGACCACGGTTACCTTGAGTTACTTCAAATTGAACGCGTTGTCCTTCGTCCAATGTTTTGAAACCGTCGCCTTGAATTGCACTGAAATGAACGAATACGTCTGTTCCTTCTTCAGTTTCGATAAAGCCAAATCCTTTGTCCGCGTTAAACCATTTCACTGTACCTGTTTGCATGTAGTTCCTCCAAAAAATAAGTTTTTAAACGACCATTTTGAAAAGGGTTAATTAGAAATTAACGCTTATCAGGTATATTCTAACCACAGACTTGATGTCCGCTAATGTATCGATTAATATGATAATACCATGTCCGCTAATATAAGTCAAGATTTGGAGGTTTTTTCTATTGGATAAGGGATCTGGTACTTCGCTACAAGGGGAAATGGTTGTTCAGGAATTCATATATATACTTACGATTCAGGGAGAATTGACTCCCAAAACCTTGAAGGAATACGCGAGTGATTTGAAACATTTCACTGAATGGTACAAGGGAAAAGATATTCGAAGTGAAGAAATTTCATTTCGAATCGAAGACGTGGATACATCGACTTTGGTCAATTACCGGGAAGAATCAGAAAAGGTATTGCAATTGAAACCATCTACCATTAATCGCAGATTGATTACACTCAAGCGTTTTTTCAAGTGGGCGGTATCCGAATCCAAAATCAATCTGGATCCTTCCAAACCTCTGAAATTCATTCCGGAAGACAAGGTCAGCCCCCGCAGGATGACAACTGCTGAGGAACAATCATTCATCTTGGCGGTTGAAAACGGCAACTCGCTTCGAGACCGAACCATCCTTACCCTCATGTTTCATACGGGTTTGCGGACGATGGAGGTATGCAACCTCATGCCAAGTGATATTGAATTGGGCAAACGAAGCGGAGAACTTACAGTGCGGGCCGATAAACGAAACAGTCAACGGAAAATTCCGCTGAACATGACATGTATTGCTTTGTTGAAAATGTACATGGAGGGTCTCTCGCCGGACAGCCCTTACCTGTTTCCTTCCGAGAAAACCAGTGATCGCTTAACAGAGAGGGCGCTGCGCCATTTGATTAAAAAGGTGATGACTACAGCCGGGCTTGAGGGGCTAAGTTCCCATGATCTGCGTCATCGGTTTGGATACGCTATGGCCGAGCATACACCACTTCATCGCTTGGCAGAAATGATGGGACACATCAACCCGGATACTACGATGATTTATGTAAAAGGGTTAAATGCCAATCTGTCTTCGTCAGCAGAAGATGGAGAATCGGAACCGCATTAAAGTACATGTAGCAATCTGTATGATAAACCCTCTGTGATTGTCTGATTTTTAGGATGAGTGAAGCCCTGACCACTTCAAGTGGATGAGGGCTGTTTGGTTATCCAAGAATGACTTACAAACCATTCAGGCTTATTGTTTTCATTGATCTGCAATTCTAACCTCATAATGGCATAGGTTCCATCATGCTTTTCCCAAAACTGAATCGCCTTTGTATGATCGGGATGTAAAAGCAAGGCAGGCATGATATCTCCGTTTTCCAGCATGGTTCTTCGTTCGTTACTATAATAGGCGGTGATAAAGGAAGATTGCTCTTTATGGGAGAGGGTGTTTAATGCATCTTCCAAGCTGTAGAACAGTTTCCATTCAGTTATATTCTCTTTCTCACCATCCTCATTCAACGTATTACGTATCGCCTCTATTCCTCCTCTCCATGATTTTGATAACTTCTCCTGAAGTTCTTGAGGTTGGTCCTCCCAGTGCGAAGACTCAGTGGATGCCGCAAATCGATCGGTTCGAATCGTCTCTGTGATTGCACCACTACAGATTAATATTGCAGCAATACCAGTCGTTATCATTCCGGATTTCAAGTAACTCATCAGATAATAGACTCCTTTCCTATTTCATCGTTAATTCCTTTCAATAATTTACCATATATTTCGTTTGTAAGCGCTCATTATATCAATCTTACAGCCCTAAAAGTAAGCGATTACATAATCGGATTTATATTGTATATTATGATGGCAACCTTGGATCATATCGACATATACATTATTGCTTGGGCAAGTAGCCCGTTAAATAAAAGGAGGAATCCGCACGTGTACCGGGTATTGCTGGTGGATGATGAAGAGGATGTACGCGAAGGGTTGGTCGTAGAGGTAGATTGGGAAGCACTCGATCTCTGCATTGTTGGTCTTGCAGAGAATGGCCGGGAAGCATTGGAAATGGCCGAAAGGGTGGAGCCGGATATTGTGGTAACGGATATCAGCATGCCATTTATGGATGGTCTTGAACTTGCGAAAAGGTTGCGGGAGCGCAATCCGCTTGTGAAAGTGGTGATTTTGACTGGATATGATGAATTCGATTACGCCCGGCAAGCGGTCTCGCTGAGTGTGGATGAATATTTACTGAAGCCTTTCTCAGCGGCACATCTGACAGAACTGCTTACCAGATTGCGTGCGCAGATGGCGGCTGAAGTGGCCGAGCGAGAGGACGTGCAACAGCTGCGCGACCATTATTATACAAGTCTGCCCCTGTTACAAGCGGACCTGATGGCAACTTTGCTGCACCGGCAAAAATCACCGGAATATATTCATGGCAAAGCAAAGCAATGCGGACTGGATCTGCACGGTGAACGCTATGGTGTATCCGTATTGACCCTGCATATGGACGGGGACGGAAAAAGAATGCTGTCGCGGGAGCAAGCGGAAACGGTGCGGGGACGGAGTGCAGAAAAGGGGCAGCAAGGAGTGGATAGCCGACGGTCTGGTGCTGATCTTGAAGATACGTCTGAACATGGACAAGAAGCCGGACAATCCTTGCGCCAATCCGAGGATGCGGAGTTGAAACAGTTCGCTGCCCTGAACATTGCCGCAGAGGTTTGGACGGAACACGGGGCCGGACATGCCTTTATGCACCAGGAGGCGATTGTGCTGCTCTATGTGGACCG
Organism: Paenibacillus sp. NPDC056933; assembly: GCF_042674385.1. Lineage (NCBI taxonomy): Bacteria > Bacillati > Bacillota > Bacilli > Caryophanales > Paenibacillaceae > Paenibacillus > Paenibacillus sp. NPDC056933. The sequence continues at coordinate 343,064 of NZ_JBHUQN010000001.1, forward strand.
ATGGGGTGGAGAAGATGGGGAGAAGCGACAGCAGCAGGCGCTGGAAAATGTAATGCGCAGCATCCATCACTACTTGCGCATCCCGGCAACAGTGGGATCAGGACAGATTGTGGACACATTGGCGGATGTGAAGCATGCCTATGAAGATGCCCTGCTGGCGCTTGATTATCGGCTTGTGCCGGGTACTGATTCGCTCATTTACATTGCGGATGTGGAGCGCCAGACGGCGGGCAAGCTGCGTTTTGACGAATTGAAGCAGCAGACGCTGACCCGTTGTCTGAAAGCGGGTACGCAGGCTGAGCTGGAGGAAGCGCTGGGGATCATTTTCCGGGAAATTACAGTAGAGCATGGGCGAAGTGACATTCAGTTGTATCTAATTGAAGTATTAACGAACGTCTGGAAGGCAGCACAGGCATCAGGTGAGGCGATGGAGGATATCTTCGGTGCAGGATTTCAGTTGTACGCCGATCTGTTCCGGTTGCCTGGCTTGTCCGAGGCACAAGGTAAGGTGCGGGAGGTCTGTCTGCTTGTACAGCATCGCATCGCCAGCGGACGGCAGCATGTGTACAAGGATATTGTGGAGCAAGCCTTGTCCTTTACCAAAGAACACTATGCTGATCCCGACCTGTCCATACAGAAGGTATGCGGGCATTTGCATATCAGCTCCGGTTATTTTTGTGGCATTTTCAAAAAAGAAGTACAGCTAACCTTCCTGCAATATCTGATGCAGATCCGGATGGAGGCGGCCAAGGAGCTGCTTCGCTCCACGGAGATGAAGTCTTTTGAGATTGCAGGGAAGGTAGGCTTCGCGGAACCGAATTATTTCAGTTTTTGCTTCAAAAAACATATCGGTGTCTCGCCCAAAGAATATCGTAAACAGGTTGTACTGAATGCAAACGAAGGTTCACTCCGATGAAAATGTCTGCCGGATGGATAAAATCCCTTTGGCTCAAGCTTCGGTCGAGGCTGGGGTCATCCAGAGTCAGCAGTATTCGCTTTATTATCACGTGGTCCTTCTCCGTCTTCATTGTATTGGTGCTGACTATCATGGCGATGCTGCTGCATGACAAATTCACGCAGGCTGCGGAGCGAAGTGCGGAGCTGACGACGAGACAGATCGTGGATCAGGTCAGTTACAATCTGGAGGATTATGTCCGCAGCATGTCCCATCTGTATCGAGCCATCGAAGAGCATATGCTGCGGGACGGGACTTGGGAAGGGGAGCAGGTAGACAAACAGCTTGACACACTGCTTAGTAGCCGTGAAGATATCATCTCTATTACTTTGCTGGATTCCTCAGGGCAATTACTCAAGAACAGACCCTCCGCCGAATTAAAATCGAGTGCCCATGTGACACAGCAAGGGTGGTTTCAATCTGCGCTCCGCGTGCCGGATCACCTTAGTTTCTCTCTGCCTCATATCCAGAACATGTACACAGGCCCATACAAATGGGTCGTTTCCATGAGCAAAGGCATTACCGTACGGCAAGATGGTCAGGATCGACAAGTAATTCTGCTGGTCGATATCAACTTCAAACAGATGGACGAACTGAGTCGCCGAGTCAGTCTGGGTCAAAGGGGATACGTCTATATTATCGACGAAAGTGCAGGCAATATCGTGTACCATCCGCAGCAGCAATTAATGTATATGGGGCTCAAAAGTGAAAATATCGAACAGGCGCTGGTGGCAACCGGCAGTTATGAAGATGAGGCGGATGGGCAGAAGAGGCTGAATACCGTCAAGTCAGTCGCCAATATTGGTTGGAAAATCGTTGGTGTGGCCTATCTGGATGAGATCATGACAACCCGCCAGGAAGTCAATGGATACCTGATTCGGGTACTGCTGGTTGTATTGGTATTGGTCATCCTTGTCTCGCTGTTTCTCTCTTCCAGTCTGACACGTCCGATCCGGCGGATGGAACGGAAGATGAAGGCGGTGGAGCGAGGGGATTTTAACGTGGAGCTGCCCATCGAGGGGCCGATGGAAGTGGAACGTTTATCTCGCCGCTTTAACCTGATGGTCTATAAGATCCGTACCTTGATGAGTGAAATCATTCATGAACAGGAACAGAAACGACGTCTCGAACTGGAGGCTTTGCAGGCTCAGATCAATCCGCATTTCCTGTACAACACGTTGAATTCGGTCGTGCGCATGGTGGGCATGAGTCGGAATGAAGAAGTCATTACGATGATCACTTCATTATCCCGCTTGTTTCGTATCAGTCTCAGTCAAGGCAAAACGATTATTACAGTCAGGGAAGAACTGGAGCACGCCCATCATTACCTGACGATTCAGCAGATGAGGTTCAAGCGGAAATTCAATTTTAGCATGGATGCGGATGAGGATACGCTGGACTGCCTGACACTTAAGCTGGTGCTTCAACCGCTCATTGAAAATGCCATTGTGCATGGCATTGAGTATCAGATGGACGAGGGGTGTATTGAGATTCGTGTATACCGGGAGGACGACAAGCTGGTATTTCGTATTACGGATAATGGGGTTGGCATGACGGAAGAACAGATGTTGAGACTCCTGGTGGGCAGTCCTATCGTGAAAAGTGGAGCAGGATCAGGTGTAGCTGTACGCAATGTGCATGATCGGATTCAGCTCTATTATGGCGAGGCTTACGGTCTTGAATTTGATAGTGAGCTGGAAGAAGGCACAACCGTCTGGATTCGGATTCCGATTCAATGGGAACGAGAGGAGGATGATGCTCATGATGAACCCTAAAGATAACAGCACGTGCGCCAAGCGAACCAACATGGTGACGACGACCAACAGAACGGATTGGATCGGGTATGTGGGAAAGAGAATGAAAATCCTCTTCCGCTCGGAAGTCGATCAAGGGGGAGTCCGAGTTCCTATGCTTCGTTTAATGGCAATGACAGCAGTAATGTGCTGCTTGTTATTATGTATGGCGTGCAGTATGTCGAGTACGGATTCAGCTGGATCGTCGCCGCGTATTGCAATGATTACACCAGCCGGAACAGGCGAATTGGCGGAAGCGATAAGGCTTGGGGCTGAAGCAGCTGCCAAGGAGGCGGGGGCGGAGCTGATTACGGTGGAGGCCTTCCCATCCGCAGGGGTTAATTACGCACCATCTAACCCCGACTTTACAGCAGGACAGCGAAAGGTCAACCAAGAACATTTGCCAAATGGGAATTATCCACTGAGCGAAAGTGAACAAGCTCAGGTCGATGCCGTATCGCTGGCACTGGAAGAGGGAGCCTCGGCACTGTTGATTGATCCCTTGAGTGAGAGGGCACTCATAGAGATTATCCAGAAGACCCAAACAATGAATGTCAACGGAGCGGTCATCCCCGTGATTGTGCTGAACGATGAGTTTCCTGTAAAAGGTATAACAAGTGTCATCTCGATGGATAACGTCGAGGCTGGACGGCAGGCGGGCCAGGCCATGGCTGATCTTCTCGGAGGACGAGGACGTGTAGCCTTACTGGGTCCTGATCCGGTAAACCCGGGTCTGATTCACCGGGAGCAAGGGGTGGAGGAATCACTGGCCAAGTATCCGGGCATTCATGTGGAGCCTCCATTCGTATGCAGCACCCGGGATGGTTGTTGGCAGGCAGCGAAGCAACTGCTGGACCAGCAGGAGGTGGATGGTTTCATTGCCCTGCAGGAACCTGCTTCTCTGGGAGCAGCCGATGAACTGAATCGGCGTACGTCGGGGAATAACGGGATAAAGGCAAAGATTGTGGGATTTGGCAGTGAGCAGCAGCAGCTGGAGCAGTTGCAGGAGGGTAAAATCCAACACTTAATTGTACAAAACGGATTCAGTGCAGGATATCTTGGTGTGAATCAGGCCGTTGCGAGGCTGAACAATCAACAAGTGCAAGCAAGGGTGACGCTGGAAACGAAACTGGTCAGTACGGACAATATGTTCTGGATGGATAATCAGAAGCTGCTGTTTCCTTTTGTACAATGAAGGTTCATTTCAGGAAGATTTCGATAAAACAGAGGAAGATATTGTATTCGAATTCAAGGTAAACCCTTTCATAATAAAGACATCGGTGAAGCCGAATGAACTTGGGGGAGGTCATTAGGATATGAAAAAAACGTGGATGACGCTGCTGCTTACGGCATGTATGGTTGCAGCGGCGGGGTGCAGCAGTGGCGGAGACAGCGCAGGCGGAAGTACAGGAACGGACACAGGAGGTCAGGCAGCGGCAGGGACAGAAACGCCGAAAATTGGCGTGGCAATCTATAAGTTCGATGACACGTTCATGACAGGGGTACGGAATGCGATGACCGCAGCAGCGGAAGGCAAAGCGACGCTGGATATCGTGGACAGCCAGAACGCACAGCCGACCCAGAATGAAAAGGTCGATCTGTTTGTATCCAAGAAGTACAATGCGATGGCCGTGAATCCGGTTGACCGGACCGCAGCAGGTGTCATCATCGATAAAGCCAAAGCCGCAAGCATTCCGGTCGTCTTCCTGAACCGTGAGCCGGTTGCCGAAGACATGAACAAGTGGGATAAAGTATATTACGTTGGAGCCAAAGCGGAAGAGTCCGGCACGATCTCCGGTCAGCTCATTGTGGATTACTGGAAAGCCCACCCGGAAGCGGATAAAAACGGTGACGGCAAGCTGCAATACGTCATGCTGAAAGGCGAGCCAGGCCACCAGGATGCAGAGCTGCGGACCAAATATTCCGTTCAGGCAATCCAGGACGCAGGTATTGAAGTGGAAGCACTGGCGGAAGATACCGCGATGTGGGATCGGGTCAAAGGCCAGGAGAAAATGCAGGCGTTCCTTGCCTCTCACGGAGACAAGATTGAAGCGGTATTGGCAAACAATGATGACATGGCACTCGGAGCCATTGAGGCGTTGAAGGCAGCTGGATACTTCAAGGACGGCAAAACGATGCCGGTTGTCGGTGTAGATGCGACTGCTCCAGCCATTCAGGCCCTTCAGGACGGAACGATGCTGGGCACGGTGTTGAACGATGCCAAGAACCAGGGCGCAGCGACGGTTGCCCTCGCTTCCGTACTTGCGAAGGGTGAGACACCGACAAAGGAAAATACGGGATATGATATCACGGATGGCAAATACGTCTGGATTGCCTACAAAAAAATTACGAAAGACAACATTGCCGACGCCCAATAACAGCAGCAGACAGGGACGTCCGTCATGAGATGGCGTCCTTTTTTGCCGGGTTTTATGGAAAGGGAGGATGAAAGATGGAATCACCTTACCTGCTGGAGATGGACGGAATATCCAAAGCATTTCCGGGTGTGCAGGCACTGAGTCAGGTCACATTGAAGGTAAAGCCGGGAACGGTTCATGCGCTGATGGGGGAGAACGGAGCGGGCAAATCCACGCTGATGAAATGTCTATTCGGCATGTATCGCCCAGATGAAGGAACGATTCGGATGGACGGCAATGAGGTAGAGATTCCGAGTTCCAAGGCGGCGCTTCAGCATGGCATATCGATGATTCATCAGGAGCTGAATCCGGTACCTCATCGTCCGGTGATGGAGAACATCTGGCTGGGACGCTTTCCAATGAGGGGATTGCTGGTGGATGAGAAACGAATGTATGCAGATACACTGGCCTTGTTCAAAGATCTCAATTTGGACATTGATCCGAAGGCACAGGCTGGAACGCTATCCGTTTCCAAAATACAGTCGATGGAAATCGCCAAAGCGGTCTCTTTTCAATCCAAAGTCATCGTGATGGATGAGCCCACGTCCTCGCTCACGGGTAAGGAAGTGGATCAGCTCTTCGCCATTATTAATCAGCTGCGTAGTCGCGGGGTATCCATTATCTACATTTCGCACAAGATGGAGGAAATTCTGACGATTTCGGATGAGGTCACGATTATGCGGGATGGTTTTGTGGTGGGTACCTGGGAGGCTGCCGATTTAACGACAGACCTGATCATTACCCGCATGGTGGGACGTGATTTGGATGAACGGTTCCCGGAACGTACGAATGTACCTGGAGATGTGATATTGAAGGCAGAAGGCTTAACTTCCAGTCAGCCGCATTCGTTCCGGGATGTGACATTTGATTTGCGGAAAGGCGAAGTGCTTGGAATTGGCGGTCTTGTTGGGGCACAGCGGACGGAATTGATTGAGTCATTGTTTGGCTTACGCGGACTTGCTTCAGGGACGATTTCGATCCATGGGCGAAAGGTGAAGATCAAGTCACCCGCCGCAGCAAAGCGTCATAACATTGCCCTGCTGACCGAGGAGCGAAGAGTCACGGGAATATTTCCGGTGTTGTCCGTGTATGAGAATACCATTATTGCGAGTCTTGGTCGTTACCAGAATCGGATGGGGCTGTTGGATGAGAAGCGGGGCCGAGAGGAGGCACGCGAGCAGACCCAGAAGTTCAGAACCAAGACGCCTTCGGTTAACACGCTGATTCGCAACCTGTCTGGTGGTAATCAACAGAAGGTACTTCTCGCTAGATGGTTATTGACCGACCCGGAGATTCTACTGCTTGATGAACCGACACGCGGAATTGATGTGGGCGCCAAATTTGAAATCTACACCATTATTACGGAACTGGCCCGACAGGGCAAAAGCATTATTATGATCAGCTCGGAGATGCCCGAACTGCTGGGGATGTCGGATCGAATTATGGTCATGAGTGAAGGGCGGCTCACTGGAATTGTGAACGGTGCCGAGGCAACAGAGCAGGATATCATGAGGCTGGCCGCACAGCAGCGGATGGCTTAGTCAGGAGGGAACACATGAATACACAGGTAATCAATCAGGTGAAGCAGTATGTGGCGCAGAGCGCGATCTTTATTGTGCTGATCCTGCTCGTCATTGGTATTGCCATTGCCGATCCGCACTTTCTTGCTTTCTCTACACTTCGGGATATATTACAACAGTCCTCCACACGGGCTATCATTGCGCTGGGTGCGGCGTTTATCCTCGTAACGGGAGGAGTCGATCTCTCCGCAGGACGGGTCGTTGGTCTAACGGCTGTCGTATCCGCATCCATGCTGCAAATCGACGAATATGCCAATCGGTTCTTTCCTGATCTGCCACACCTATGGGTGGGATTACCGATCGTCATCGGGATCATCGCGGGCCTGGCAGTCGGTCTCGTCAACGGCATCATTGTAGCCAAATTACATGTTCCACCCTTTATCGCGACACTGGGCACCATGGTTGCGGTATATGGTCTGAACTCGATTTATTTTGATACGGAGCCGAATCAGTCCCAACCGATTGGTGGACTGAGACCTGATTTTACCGTTATTGGATCTGGTTACATTGATCTTGGCGGTGGTTATTCCATTCCGTATATCGTATTGATTGCCATAGCGGTTGCGCTGATCTGCTGGGTCGTCTTCAACAAGACCCGCCTCGGGAAGAACATGTATGCGATCGGTGGCAACATTCAGGCTGCGCATGTGTCCGGCATTCACGTGGCACGCAATCTGATTGCGTTGTATGCCATTGCAGGTGCACTGTATGGACTGGGCGGTGTACTGGAAGCCGCGCGTACGGGCGGGGCAACGAACAATTACGGCAATATGTATGAGCTTGATGCCATAGCCGCTTGCGTTGTGGGGGGCGTCTCCACCGCAGGTGGTATTGGAACGGTGCCCGGTGTTATGGCAGGGGTGCTGATCTTTGGAGTTATCAACTATGGTCTGACCTTTATCGGTGTAAGTCCTTACTGGCAGCTCATTATTAAAGGATTGATTATTGTGGCTGCGGTGGCATTTGATATCCGTAAGTATATGGCGAAAAAATAGAAATGCTGTAATGAAGTATAAGCCAGCTTCCTGGAATGACAGGGGGGCTGGCCTTATACTTGTTTTATTTTTCTAATGGAATATAGCCCATATTACACCGTAAAGTGGAAAGATCATCACGCTAGTGATCAGCATGAAACCACCGACCTTGTAGGCCACCTTTGTACCATAGTGAGTATGATACTTGCGGGCAATCAAAAAGGAAAATAACCAAAAGATTGCCGCAGCCACAAAGGGAATATGAAATCCTTGATTTCCATTGCTATAAATAGGCAAGTTCAGTAGAGTAAACAAATAGTGGCTGAACTGCACCTTTTCTTGCCCCAAGGAAAATTAAACGCAAACCCCATAGCCAGCACAAGTAGAGAAAGGGTTCCGATGCCCAACGGTTTTCTTTGTTGTATCATACGTTTTCCTCCATAACCAAGTTTACCTCCTAAATAAATCCATTACATGTATTGTATCACAGTACGGATCATTATAATTGGAGGATTGTTTCGTATTCTCCTTTTTCCTATAAACCGTTTGTCCTACTTTATTTATAAACTTATACATTCATGTGAATTTGACGATCCTCCAATAATCGACAACATCAGCTAATCATAATCGATATAATACATGTAAATATGATCTTAGATGTGAGTACAGTCAAAAGGGGGGGCGAGGCTGTTTGCTGAGTTACACGATGAAAATGGTTATTTTCCCGTTGGGATGTCTGCTTGTTATCCTGTCCTCTTATTTTCTAGGGCTTACTCCCCATCTTGCGTTAATGATATGTGCTGGTGTGTTATTTGTAGCAAGTATATACGGGGAAAAACGGTATCCAGTATTGCGTAACATCCATTGGGTCTTTCTCGGCATATTCCATTATTTCAGTGAACTGAACTGGTGTAATATGTTGTATTACCTGCTTATTATGTTGATGATTCATGATAAACAGCGTGTCACACAGACATTACCCATTTCGATGTTGATCGTGTTCGAATATACCGTGATTCGGCTTTCGTATGTGACGATAGATACATATAATTTGCTGGTGTCCATGTTTGACATGTTAACAGCGATTGTCATCATCTTGTTGTATCATACCTTGATTAATAGCGAGACAGAGAGACGAAGACTACGGGAAAAAAATCATTTTCTTACTATGCACGACCCGCTCACCGGGTTACTGAATTACGAGGGATATATGAATGTATTGAAGGAAACGGCAGACGAGCAACGATCTTTTTTGCTGATTATTTTGAACATTCAGAATTTCAACGGATTTGACAAAGAGGTTGAAGACAACTGGAGTAATATAATCAAAGCCACAGGCGAGAGTGTGTCGAAACAATTTGAAGATGCGTATGGCGTATCCCGGTATGCGGGGGATCGGTATGCTGTGGTTTTGCCTGAAATACAAAATATCGAAGAGCGCATGGCTTCACTGCTGACCGGGGAATTAAAGGGGCTGCAGGTAAACTACATTATTTCCCTATATCCGGGAATGTCTGAGACATTGCAGCACTTTATTACGCTCTCGGAGGACAGGTTGTTCCAGCAGCAGCGCAGCAAATGGTTGAAAAATGAAGAGGAGGTCTTCCGTTCGGAAAGACTCCGGGCTGTAGGCGAACTGGCAGCTGGCATGGCTCATGAAATCCGTAATCCGCTGACTGCCATTCGGGGATTTTTGCAGTTATCACGAGGACAGGCGTTTAATATCGCTCCTTGGTATGAGGTCATTATGGGTGAGGTAACACGGGTAACGGATCTGACGGCCGAGTTTTTACAGTTTTCCAAACCACAGGCCAATCACATGAAGCCCGAACGAGTGGGGCAATGCCTTGAACGAGTCATGTCGTTAACCGAATCGGATGCGGCATCGCGCGGGCATCAGATTACCCTTAAAATGACTGGTGAGCCAGTTGTGGTAAATATGGATCGTGACAAGATCGTGCAGGTCCTGATTAACCTGATCCGCAATGCCTTTGAAGCTATGGCTGACCCCGGTGAGGTACTTATTGATCTGTTGCATGATGGAGACCAAGCGCTGATCTCCATTACCGATACGGGCAGCGGTATTCCAGAGAATTCACTGGCAACGATCTTTAATCCATTCTATACAACCAAGGAAGAGGGGACTGGATTGGGGCTGGCGCTCTGTCAGAAAATCGCTCAGGACCATCATGGGAAAATTACCGTTCGTAGTGAAATGGGGGTTGGCTCTACATTCACTCTTCATCTGCCTATAGGAGCTTAACGCCAATGACAAAACGCCGCAAATCGGATTCCTGAAGAATCGTTTGCGGCGTTATTTTACCGTGTTTTTGGTGTGTTCGAATCAAAAGAAAATAGACTCCCTCAGCTGAGTTGACCTTGTTGCAACTGATAGTAAAAACCTTGCTGTTGCATCAACTCATCATGGCTGCCTCGTTCGGCGATCTTGCTGTCATCAATGACCAGAATCTGATCAGCCTCACGAATTGTGCTTAGCCTATGGGCAATGACAAAGCTGGTGCGATCCTTCATCAAGGTACGCATCGCTTCCTGAATCTGCATTTCGGTGCGTGTATCAATGCTGCTGGTCGCTTCATCCAGAATAAGAATGGCAGGATCAGCGAGAATGGCACGAGCGATGGTTAACAGTTGTCGCTGTCCCTGACTCAGATTGCTGCCACCGGAAATGATCGGGGTATCATAACCCTGCGATAACTTGCGGATGAAGGCGTGGGCATTGGCGAGCCGCGCCGCTTGTTGAATCTGTTCATCCGTTGCATCCGGTTTGCCGTAGGCAATATTGTCACGAATGGTGCCGGAGAACAGATAAGCATCCTGTAACACAATGCCAAGCTCGCACCGCAGCTGGTCTTTCTCAAGTTCCGAGATGTCACAGTCATCAATGGTGATCCGTCCGCCCGTAATCTCGTAAAAACGGGGCAGCAGGTTGATAATGGTCGTTTTGCCTGCGCCAGTCGGCCCGACAAGCGCAATCATCTCACCTGGCTTTGCGGTGAAGCTGACCTTTTTCAGGATTTCCCTCTCGGGGGTATACCCAAAAGATACATCCTCAAATACAACTTTCCCCTGAATCTGCCCCAACTGTTTCTTCTGTTCTTCCACGTATTCACTTGGTGTATCCATAATGTGGAACACGCGTTCAGCACCTGCAATAGCTGCTTGAATCAGGTTGTACTGGTTCGCCAAATCATTGATGGGCCGCTCAATCTGCCGGGAGTAAGCAAGGAAACTTACAATCAGCCCGATGGACGTCAGATCATGATAAGCCATCCATCCACCTACGGCTGCCAGTATGGCAAAGCCGATATTGTTCATAACATTCATCGTCGGCCCAACCAGACCCGATACGCTCTGAGCCTGGGTACTGGAAGTGCGAAGCTTCTCGTTCAGATTCTGAAAATGTTGTTGTGCCTGCTCCTGGCGGTTATAGGCTGCAACCACCTTTTGTCCGGCAATGGTTTCCTGAGCGTAGCCATTAAGCTCACCAAGCAACTTTTGCTGGGCGGTAAAATGTTTGCGCGTTCTTGAAGCGATCAGCCGAGTGGCGATCGTAATCAGGGGAACCGTGACCAGACTGAGCAATGTCAGTCGGACATCCAGGGCTAGCATAATCGACAGGGAGCCAACCAGCAAGATGGCGCTGGACATCAATTGAGTTACACTTTGATTCAGTGTCGTGGACACGTTATCGATATCATTGGTAGCCCGGCTCATCAGATCGCCGCTTTGATTTTTATCAAAAAAGTGGATGGGCAGCTGCTGCAGCCGTGAAAACAGGGCATGGCGCAAATCCTTCACTGTCAGTTGGGACACACCAATCATGACATAGGATTGAGCCCACATCATGAACGAGCCGAGGACGTATACGGTTAGCAATAACATACAGTCTTTCAGCAGGCCATCCGTCATTTTGGGAACGATATGTTCATTGACCGCACGACCGAGAAGATAAGGTCCTGCCAGATTCAATAACGTCCCAAGAGCCGTCAGTACCAGAGCAGTGATTACCCCTTTGCGATGTCGGCCCATGTATGACCACACCCTGATGATGGCATGCCGGGCATTCTTGGCTCTTACTTTGGGAACCGGACCCCGGCCGGGTGGCCCGGGTCTTCCAATCGGCGGAACAACGGTCTGATGGATGGAGGAAGAAGCGTTTTTAGCCAAATTGAACATCCTCCTTCCGTTGCTGCGAATAATAGATGGATTGGTAAAGTGACGAATGGGCCATGAGATGCTCATGTGTACCACTTGCCAAGATTTCGCCTTCATCAAGCACGTAAATACAGTCTGCATCCTTCACGGAAGATATCCGTTGTGCAATCAGGAAGGTGGTACTGTTTTTCATTAGTGAATGCAGCGCCTTCTGAATGCTTGCTTCGGTACGCAGATCGACGGCACTGGTGCTGTCGTCCAGAATCAGAACCTCAGGTTGCATGAGCAGGGCACGGGCAATAGAAATCCGCTGTTTCTGCCCACCCGAGAGATTGACCCCGCGCTGACCCAGCTCCGTGTCATACCCATCTTTCAAATTCATAATAAAATCATCAGCTGCCGCTGCTTGAGCTGCGGCACGCAGTTCGGCTTCCGTTGCATCAGGTCTGCCGAAGCGGATATTATCCCGAATGCTGCCACTGAACAGGATGGACTCCTGTAATACGATGGACACACGTCTGCGAAGATCCTGGAGATCCCAGTTACGCACGTTTACTCCATTCACGAGCACTTCACCCTGTGAGGCATCATACAAGCGGGGGATCAGCTGTACAAGGGAGGTTTTGCCTGATCCTGTAGAGCCGAGCAAGGCCACTTTTTCTCCCGGCCGAGCCGTCAGCGTAATTCCGGAGAGAGTATGTTCTCCATCATAGCGGAAATATACGTCCCTGAATTCCACCTGACCTGCTCCTTTACGAGACATATCATCTCCCGATTGGATATCAGGCTGGGTGTGAAGCACCTCGTTGATGCGTGTTGCAGACACTTTGGCACGGGAGAAGCTCATCATCATCATGCCGATTGAGGTAAGTGATGAGAGAACAACTGTTACGTAGTTGATAAAAGCAATCAAATCCCCGGCGGCAATATCGCCTCCGACCACCTGAAAGCCTCCAAACCACAGCACCGCTACAATGGTCGCATTCAGCATCAGGCTTAATACCGGTGCATTCAGCGATACGATGCGCCAGGCCTTCACTGCCGTATGGGTATAATCTTCATTGGCTTGCTGGAAACGCTTCTTCTCCTGACGTGCGCGTGCAAAAGCTTTGACGACACGAATGCCGGCAAGATTCTCCTGAAGAACGGCGTTCACCTTGTCGAGCTTGTTCTGAACGCTGGCGAACAGTGGATAGGAAGCGGAGATCAGGATGTATAAAATGATAAACAGAATCGGCACGGACAAAATGAGAATGAGCGCCAGTTTGACACTGATCGTAAACGCCATAATAATACTGCCGATAATCAGCATCGGCGAACGGATAAACATACGCAGAAGCATCTGTACAAAGGTCTGCATCTGAGTAATGTCACTCGTCAGTCGCGTGATCAGCGAACCCTCCTGGAAGGTATCCAGATTACGGAACGAGAACTTCTGGATATGATCAAACAATTCCTGGCGCAGATCGGTGCCATATCCAACCGCAGCTTTGCTTGAAAACAGCGTACATCCTGCACCGCCAATCCATCCGATTAACGCAAAAAGAAGCATAAATATACCTGTAGTCACGATGTGGGACAGGTTCCCTGCAAGAACACCATCATCCACAATGCTGGACATCAGCTTGGGTTGAAGCAGATCCATGGCAACCTCAAGGACCATGAGCAGCGGAGCAAGAATGGCCGCTGACTTATACGGGGTAAGGTATCGTTTTAACGTCCACAATGGGAAAAATCACCTCATTCGTTATGGAATAATCATGTTGCAAATATTCTTGCAGACAGAAACACCTCATTTAATATTCTCGCAGATTCTGAACCATGCGCTGGACGAGCGCCGACATCAGCTGCGATTCCTCGGGTGTAAAATCTTTCTGGGCTTGGCGATCGAGCTCCTGGAATACTTCTTTCAGTTCCTTAAGCGCAGCACGGCCCTGATCGGTCAGATAGACACGCAGACTGCGCAGATCCTTCGAATCAGCTTCACGCCGTATAAACCCTGAGCTTTCCATACGTTTCAGCATTACCGTCACCGTTGCTGGGGCTCGGCGAAGCTGTTCGGCCAGTTGTTTCTGGGTCTGACCATCTTCACGTTCAAGCTGGAACAGCAGCGGCGGTTGTCCAGGATATAACTCAGGGTGGTTGACAAGCTTCTCATGAACCTTGTAACGCTGTAGCTTGACGAGTTCTGATAGTTGGCCCATTAACCGTTCATTTCGAGTTGATTTCATAAGCGCTTCCATCCTTTTAATTAGTCGACTAACTAAATGATAAGTTTCATTTGACATATCGTCAAGTGATTTTTGACATTCATAGGAGGGATGCTTGAGCTGCCATAATGAACTTTTACAAGGAGATGGGAAATATTGACGCAGGACTGAAGGATATGTTAGATTGTTATTAACTTATTGTTAATAACAAAATGTTAATAACAGAATGGGGTCTTTCGAAATGACATATGAGGGTAATTCTGATCAAAATCCATTAGACCATCAGAATCACGTGAATATTAGTGAACAACAGTTTCTTGAAACCTATGACGCGGGAGATTACGAACATCCTTCCGTAACGGTGGACATGTTGGTATTTACGATACGAAGTGAAACGCAGGAGAACTATCGCAAACTTGCGGAGCCAGAGCTCCAGTTACTGCTGATTCGTCGGGGAGGTCATCCCTATATGGGGCAGTGGGCGCTTCCAGGTGGATTTGTCTCCATGCAGGAATCGTTGGAAGATGCCGCTAGACGGGAACTTTTTACCGAAACCGGACTGGATGATATCTATCTGGAGCAGCTGTATACCTGGGGGGATGTGCATCGTGATCCACGTACGCGTGTAATCAGCTGTTCCTACATGGCGCTGGTCGACAGCAGCGAACTGCAGCTTCAGGCTGGCGATGATGCCAGCGAAGCAGACTGGTTTCGGATGGAACAGCGGCTTCTGGAGGAGAAACGCCATATCCATGAGCGTGGACGCGTGACGGAGCGCAGGGTGCAGTTAATTTTGACCAATGGAACAGAGCAATTGTCGGCTGTCATTGAGACGAAGGAAACGTTGGAAGGCAGAGTGCGCAGCAGCAATATCACCGTGAATGAGGTTCAAGGAATTGCTTTTGATCATGCGAAGATCATTCATTACGCGCTGGAACGTCTGCGGGCGAAGGTGGAGTATACGGATATTGCTTTTAATTTGATGCCGGAGACATTTACACTAACCGCTCTTCAGAAAGTATACGAGACCATCAGTGGCAAAAAACTGCTGGCTGCAGCTTTCCGGCGCAAAATCGCCGATTGGGTCATCGAAACGGGGGAGTATTCGGGGAAAGCCGGACATCGCCCATCCCGCTTATACAGACTGAACCCGGAAAGATTGGTTCCGTAGACGTTGATATGTATGCAAAGAAGACCATTCAAAGGCAAAGTGATTCAAGATAGAAGATGCATTGCATTCAACTATCGAATGATGGATCAACAAGTTAGGAGGGGATATCCATGGAGAAGTTTACATTTTTCTGGCGCACAGCGTCTCCGTTCTCACAGTGGCACAAGGCGGATTTTACCGTGAATGGCGTTCAATACACGAGTGCAGAGCAATATATGATGCACCAGAAAGCACTGCTGTTCGGCGATCAGATCACGGCAGATAAGATCCTGAAAGCAAGCTCCGCTTCGGTACAAAAAAAGCTTGGCAGACAGGTCGCAGGATTCGACCAAACGGTATGGGAAGCGGAGTGCAAACGTATTGTCTATGATGGCAACGAAGCCAAATTCACCCAAAACGGACAACTGTTGACCATGCTGCTCGCCACCCGCGGTACGACGCTTGTGGAGGCAAGCCCGGATGACCGCATCTGGGGTGTTGGACTGGCGGAAGAAGACCCGCGCATTCGTAATAGAAGAACATGGCGGGGAACCAACTGGCTGGGTGAGATCCTCACCCGTCTTAGAGAAAATATAGGAAGTGATGAAGATGAACGACCAACAACGTAAGAACGATTCTCTGAACAACAATTACAGTAAAACAACAGGCGTTAATAACACGAGCGTACGTTCCAAACGATCCCGTATCGCCCATCAGACGCTGGCTATCCTGGAAGAAGGAGAATACGTGAACGGGTATGATCGCAGGGTTCGGATCGGTGCGGATTTACAGCGAGCGATCCGGGATTCGGTATTATACCGTCCGTTGGAGCTTGTCGCTCTTCGAGAAAAGAGAGCTAAAGAGGTGGTACAATTGCAATCTTTGGCCGGAGCTCCTGTCGAGGCTTCAACCGTTCGCATTGAGGTTACGGGCGAGACTACACTCGCAGCAGCTTCACGCCTTTCTGTGGATGAAGGCAGGGAAGATGTCGTTTGCCTGAACTTTGCATCAGCGAAAAATCCCGGCGGCGGCTTCCTGGGAGGCAGCCAGGCACAGGAGGAAAGCTTGGCCCGGGCTACAGGCCTGTACCCATGTATCGCCCAAATGAGCGAAATGTATGATTACAATCGCAAGCTGAGATCCTGTTTGTACTCGGATTACATGATCTATTCGCCTGCTGTTCCGGTGATTCGTGATGACGAGGACCGGCTGCTCGACAAATATAATTTGACGGCATTCATCACAGCGCCTGCTGTAAATGCAGGAGTGGTGAGAGAGCGGGAAGATGCCGATGATCAGCAGATTGAGTCCGTCATGAAAGGGCGCATTCGCTATATTCTGGACGTGGCTGCGCTGCATGGACATCGAACCATTGTACTAGGTGCATATGGCTGCGGCGTATTTAGAAATGATCCGGCGAAGGTAGCGACGTATTTTCATGATGTATTGGTGGGAGAGAACTTCAGGTCTTCCTTTGAACGAATTGTATTTGCCGTATTGGACCGGACAGCGGGACAGAAAACGCTCAAGGCATTTGAAGATCGTTTGGCTGGAGAGTGATCTGGAAAAGTAAAAAATTCAAAAGGTGTAAGGGGGAGTATACACATGGAGTTTCGTGAGATACAGCAGGATTTGTTTGCCATGGATGACACCTACACGCTTGCACACTGTATTTCCGCAGATGCCCGCATGGGTGCAGGAATTGCTGTACAGTTTCGGCAGCGATTTGGATTGGAGGTTCTCCAGGAACAGGCGCAGCAGGAGCCGCTTGAGATCGGACAGTGTTACCGGGTAGGACGGACACTGAATCTGGTCACCAAGGCCAAGTTCTCGAACAAACCGACCTATCAGTCGTTCACTCGTGCGGTGGAATCCATGCGTGACATCTGCGTTAGAGACGGTCTTAACCAAGTGGCGATGCCACAGATTGGCTGCGGACTGGACAGGTTGAAGTGGGATAAGGTGAGGGGCATTATTCAGGACACTTTTGCCGAAACGGATGTTGAGATTGTCGTTTGTACCTTGTGATTAGACCATGCCGACGGACTTTCACCTACAGGAATACAAGTATGGATACAAGCATGGATACAAAAAACCTCTGCTTTGAGCGGATGGAGAGAGAGCATGTTAGCTGACTCTGTTCCTATCTTCAAAGAGAGGTTTTTTTGGTGTTTTTTTATATGTTGTGCGTAAGGATCATTTTATTTCTTGGAGAACATTTCTTTAGCCTCATCCATGGCCATTTTATTGCCGATTGAAGAATAGTCCAGCCAAGGCTGAGCACCGATCGGGTAGACATGGCCTGCTTTGACCGCCTTCAGCCCTTGCCAGATCGGATTGTTTTGCAGTTCTTTGAACATGTTCTGAGCCTCGTCATCCGAGTTCACGACAACGAAGATCGCATCTGCATCAAAGTCGGGCAGCACCTCACGGGAAACAACTTGATAGGGTTTGGACGAATCGAATTCCTCAATGCCTTTGGCTGGGGTCAATCCCAGATCTTCATACAAGATTGGACCCATTGGACGGCGCTTGCTGAATACACGCAATTCTTTGGCGGTAACACGGATAGCCATTACGGTGCCGTCACCGATTGTATCATGGATCAGGGATTTCACTTCTTCCGTTTCAGTCGCATAATCCTGAATGTATTGCTCGGCTTCTTTTTCACGGTTCACCAGTTTACCAATGACTTTCAGGTGGTCGCGCCAAGTGCCATCATCCAGATTGAAGACGTGTACAGGGGCAATTTTTTCGAATTTGGCAATATCATCACCGGAGAATTCTTCGTCCAGATAGATGACATCCGGTTTCAGAGCAAGCAAGGCTTCCATATCCGGGTCCTTCACGGGACCGAGCGGCGTTGTATTTTGAAGACGGTCAGCAACATGGGACAGGAAACCTTTGGCTTCCCCACCGATCACCGAACCAACGGGCGTAATGCCGAGAGACAGCAGGTCATTGGTCAGATGGATCGACATGGATGCGATGCGTTGTTCACCGGAAGCTGAATTGGTGTCTTGTGCAGCGTTCGAAGTGTCCGTAGCAGAACCTTCCGATGTAGAGGATGAATCCTTGGCGTTCCCGCAGGCAGCGAGTACAAGCACCAGACAGATGCTCACGAAGAGCATAAGGTTTTTCTTTAACATGTGTAATCTCAATCTCCTTGAACATCTCATGGATGTAGTTTTTATGTTGAAAATAACGATGAAATCCTTCGGGTTGTTCCGGATAAAGCCATTACTTGGTTCGTACCAGCAGGTATAAAAAGTAAGGTGCGCCTATCGCTGCAACCACCACGCCTGCCGGAATGGCATTGGGCTGAAAGATCGTTCGCCCGACCGTATCGGCGGCGACCAGGATCACCATGCCGATGAGTCCAGCGGCCGGGATCAGATGGCGATGCATCGGGCCAACCAGTCTGCGGGCCAGATGCGGCGCCGCCAGACCAATGAATCCGATCCCGCCGGCCATGGACACACTGACGGCAGATAAGGCTACCGTACACAATAGCAAAATCACACGTTGGGATCTGACGGGTGTACCAATACTCGTGGCGGCAGCATCTCCCAGATTGAAGGCATCCAGCGTTTTGGAGCGGCTCCATATGTACGAGATGCACAGCACAACCCATGGAAGCAATGCTTGAACATGAACCCAGTCTCTGCCCCAGACGCTGCCTGCCAGCCAACGAGCGGCGAAGGAATAGGTATCTTCATCCAAACGAAGAGACAAATATAGTGTCAGCGCATGGAAACCGGCTGCTACGGCAATGCCCACCAGAATGAGTTTAATGGGGGACACTCCATTATGCCGATCATAGGATAGCAGCATGATAATCAGCGCCGCGGAGACACTGCCTGCAAAAGCAAACAATGGAATCAGCAAAGCAACGGACCCCTCCATGGAATGGGAGAAGGTTACAAATACCATCAATCCAAAAGCCGCTCCTGCATGTAATCCGAGAATACCCGGGTCGGCCAGTGGATTGCGGGTAATGCCTTGCAGCGCAGCACCAGCAATACCCAATCCGGCCCCAGCCAGTACAGTAACCAGAATGCGTGGCAGCCGATAGTCGAATAATACAATCTGATCATCCGGCGTACCATTGCCGAGAAGGGTATGAAGCACGGCCATTGGTGACAAGCGAATCGTGCCTGTGTTGAGGCTGATCACGATAACGGCACAGGCGATACAGAGCAGGGTTACGCTGACTGCTATGGAACGTTTGCCTCGTGAGGGTGTATTGGTGTTCATTACTATAGAGCCCTCCTTTCTTTCCGGGCCAGATAGAGGAAGAAGGGCACACCGACAAAGGCGACCATAATGCCTACTGCCAATTCTTCGGGCGGGTTCACAATGCGTGAGCCCAGATCAGCGAGCACCAGCAAGACGGCTCCGAGCAGGGAGGACATCGGAATGATGAGCCGATAATCCACCCCAACTAATTTGCGAGAAATATGTGGAATGACCAGTCCAACGAAGCC
Organism: Paenibacillus sp. NPDC056933; assembly: GCF_042674385.1. Classification (NCBI taxonomy): domain Bacteria; kingdom Bacillati; phylum Bacillota; class Bacilli; order Caryophanales; family Paenibacillaceae; genus Paenibacillus; species Paenibacillus sp. NPDC056933. The sequence continues at coordinate 362,806 of NZ_JBHUQN010000001.1, forward strand.
GATCGAGCCCACAGCGGACACGGATACACCAGCCAGCACAACAACCGCCGTCAGGGCGAGCAGTCTGGTCCAGCGGAGGTTAATCCCGAGATTAATCGCAACTTCTTCTCCGAGCGACATAAGGGAGATCCGACGGGCCATAGGCAAAGTGAGCACGAGAGTAACCAGTAGAACAGGCAGAATCAGCTTCAGATGCCGCCATTCAATCCCCCCGAAACCACCCGCATACCAGAAGGCCAAATCTTGGCTCAAGTCAAAATATATGGCGACACCAGTGCTGAGCGAACTCAGCATGGCTGCAATAACGGCACCCGCAACGGTAAGCCTTATGGACGACAGACCTCCGGGTGCCGCCATACCCAGCAGGAAAATGAGCAGCGTGCCGAGCACTGCCCCTGTAAATGACAGGAACATGATCCAGCCATAAGGCAATCCCGGCCAAAAGGCGAAGCTAAGCGCCACGACAAAGGTAGCACCTGCATTGATCCCCAGAATGCCGGTGTCTGCCAGCGGATTGCGTGTGATTCCTTGCATGAGCGCCCCGGCTACAGCAAAGGCTGCGCCAATGACAGCAGCGGCAATGACACGTGGCAGCCGCAGCTCGTGAATAATCTGATGTGGCGTCAAAGCCGGGTTGTACTGAAATATGGCAGTCCATACGGTCTCCAGTGTTAGTCCCTTGGCACCAAGAGAAATGGCGACAAACATACTAAGCAGCAGTGCGGCAATGGCCGCCAAAAACATCAGGCTAACCGTCACTGCGGATTTTTTTGATTTGGACGGACGTTGTGACAGTCCCGGATGTTGAATGCGGGTCACTCCTTTGTTACCAACAACGCTTGCTGTTGTTATTGATTATCATTATCAATTAGTGAACATTATAAAATCTTAATTCAGGCCCGTACATGGCATAAATTAAGATTATAGAGATGGACATTTTATAGATTACAGAAATGCGGGTTTGTTCGTCAACATGGAGAGCGCTTCATCGAGCTGGATGTTGATGGAATACGGAGCGTATACCACCCATGAATTCCAGTCTATAACATGCACACGTCCAGCTTTTACCGCGGGATAGTTTTTCCACAACGGATCAGCAGTAATATGTTGCAACAGGGTGCTGCGTTCATGGATGGACGTGACTGCAATCAGGAGTACATCTGCTTCCAAGCCATCCCAGTCTCCAGGCGTGAAAGACATCCAGTTGAAACCGACACCAGCTGGTTTGCCTGCCAGTTCTCTCTGAATTCGATCAGGAGCGGCCAGTTGCAGACTGCGGTAAAAGACATGGCCGAAATTGCGGTTGCTGTACATGCGCGGTCCTTTTGCGGTCAGGGTACAGACAGCGACGGTGACCTCACCTGCCGTTTCCCTGATCTTTTTGCGAGCCCGCTCTGCCTTGCGCTCATGCCGATCCAGCCACTCCTTTGCCGCTTGAGTACGATCCACAATAAAGGCAATTTTCTGCAAATGACCGAACACGTCTGTCTCATTCCAGGGGATGGTGATGATTGGAGCGACATCTCCGATATGTTCCATCGCTTTAGCGGCTGCATTGTCCTTGGTCAGAATCAAGTCGGGATTCACATCCAGGAATGCCTGACGTCCCTGTTCCCATGGTTCATAGGCATGGAATGGCAGGGTCAACGATTGGGGAACATGGGGCAGATGGCCCTGGATTTGAGCTGCACATGGTGTGATGCCAAGCGTCATCAGGTGATCGGTGTATGGATAGGAGAGTGAGACGATATTTCGATGTACCTGCTTGGCATAGGAAGTTGGCGCATAACCCGCGTGGTTCCTAAAGCGGCGGCTGAAATAGAATTCGTCCCGATAGCCTACCTGGCGGGCGATATCACGAATACGCAGTTCTGAAGTCATGAGCAATTCCTTGGCCCGATTCATTCGTAAATGAGTGATATATTCGATTGGATTTTTCTGCATCCGGCTCTTGAATAGCTGGGAATAATACGATGGATGCATGCCGGCCAGTTCCGCCAGCTTCTCCAGCTTGATTTCGTTCATATAGTTTTCCCGCATGTACTGCAAGGTTGATCTGAGCCACTGCTCTGGCTCGTCCTGTTCTTCCGCATCCGACTGGCCTCCCTGCGGCCAGAGCGTATGAAGCAGATCGGTCAAAAGCAGCTGCACTTTCAGGCTGGTCTGTGAAGCTTCAGTTGTTAATTGTGCGGCAATTCGCTGTATCCCATAGTAAGGACCCTGAATCCACCCTGTTACAGGTGAACCAAGCTCTCGCTTATATATTCGCCGTTCTTCCGTTTTCTCAGCCACTCGAAACAGATCGAAATGGATGATATACAATTCAATCTCATGGTCAGCATCAGAGAAAAGCTCCAGAGAAGTTCCAGGTGTAGACAAGAAGGCGGATTTACGAGTGACGAGGGATTCGATACCGTTCGCTACCAGTTTGCCCGTGAATTTGTGCATATAGACAAAGGTATGGTGAGGGAGCTCGGTCTGACGCCATCGCCAATGCGTGTTCAAGGTAACCAACTCTGCATGACGCAGTTCGAGCAGCGCATCGTTCAGAAAAGATTCCATTTCCGTTCGTGTCATGGATTCATCAGTGCGTTTCGGCTGATCTGGTTGGGCTAACGTATGGGTGGTCTTCCGGTTATTATTGGTGATGGGATGGGTTAACATGGTGTGGCCTCCTTTCCTCGCGAAGTTGATATATCATAGCGAACGCAGCCGCATATCCGATGTGAACCACTGTCGGTATGTCATCAGGCTAAGCAGGATGCTGGTAATAGCGGCTGAACTGGTAAACGCGAACACGATTAAAATCTGGTAACGGACGGCCTCAACCGGATCGGCACCCGCAATAATCATGCCTGTCATCATGCCAGGAAGCTGTACAAGTCCTACCGTTTTCATGCCATCGATCGTGGGGATCATGCTGGATTTTACGGAACGTTTTAATACGTCCTGAAAAGCACGTCTTGGCGTTGCACCCAGTGCAAGCAGGGATTCAATCTCTCCTTTGGAGGACTCGACCTCGCGTTTCATCTGATTCAGGAACAGCCCGGACACCACCATGGCATTACCGATGGTCATCCCGCTCAATGGAATAATGTATTGGGGAGTAGGCTCTACAATCCCAAGTCCCAACAACAGCCCCATCATGAGCAGCTCCGTAACCGTAATGGCAGCCGCAATATACAAGGAAATCCAGCGAAGTCCTTTGCCGCGTTTGCCAGCATTAATGGAGGCTACTATAATCATGAATCCGACAATGGCAATGATGAGAGCAGGGTGATCCGAGTTAAAAATAAATTGAAGTACATATCCGACAAGCAACAGCTGTACAGCGGAACGAATGGTTCCTATGGCAATATCCTTTTCCAGATCAAGCTTCTGCCAGACAGAGATGAGCATGGTGAGCATCACAAATATAATGGTAAAACTCAGAGCAATGAGTGACATGATTTCTCCTTATTCTGCCGCAGGGGCAGGGTGCATAATGAATTGTCTGGCCAGGTCGGTGGACGGGTTGTCAAAAAAGTGGGCTGTCGGCTGGCGCTCCAGCAGTGTCTGATTGCCCATAAACCAGGTGGTTGTACTGAATGATTGTGCCTGTTCCTGATCATGGGTAACCCAGACGAGAGAAGTACCTTCCTGCTGGCTCCAGCGGGTCAATTGCTCTTCCACCAGGCGGGCGTTTGTCCGATCCAGGGAGGCGGTCACTTCATCCAGCAGCAGTACCTCAGGACGAAGCATCATGGAACGGATTAGGGCTATGCGCTGTTTCTCCCCACCGGAGAGGTCGATGGCCCGCTTTTGAATATCAAGATTTTCCAATCCCATCCCTGCAAGCAGGCGTCGGGCGAGATCCTGATCGTATGGCTGCCTGTGAAGCAGGTGCACCGTTTTCAGGTTATCTTCCACACTGCCTGCCAGCATGACAGCCTGCTGTGCGACATAAGTCATGCGCATGCGCCAAATACGGGGATCGGAATCCCGATAAGAAATTCCTTTCCAGATCAGGTCTCCTTCATCAGGAATATCCAGCAGGGCGAGAATGCGGAGCAATGTGCTTTTCCCTTGACCGGATGCACCGAGTATGGCAATACGCTCCCCCTGCTCCACTCCCGCGTTCACTTGTTCGAATAAAATACGCTGCTCGGTTAAACCAATACGTTTCACAAGTTTATCAATGGTTAAAAGTGTGGACAAAGTCGGGTCGTCCTTTCATCCGTGATCTGCAATCATCTTAGCAAAAATACGGAATAATTGAAATGAGAGTGAATCTCAATTGGATCATTGAACGTAGTTCATTGAAATTAGAGCATGAAATGTAGTTCGTTGGATATAAAGCTTTGCATGTGAAAGATGAAACCGGTCTGACGCAAGCGGTTCTTTTTGGTAAAATAAAGAAGACTCCGTGTTGGCCTAATCGAGATCGTGATCTTTTTAAATATTTTGATATCAGGGGAGGCTTTATGATGACGAAAATTGTTGGACGGGACAAAGTGAATTGGGGCATTATGGGTACGGGATGGATTGCATCCCAGTTCGCGCGGGATCTGGAGCATGCCGGGAACGCCGTAAAAGCGGCGGTGGGTTCACGAACTGCGGGTAGCGCAGAGAAGTTTGCAGCTGAATATGGTTTTGCACGCGCTTACGGTTCATATGATGAGATGCTGCAGGACCCTGAAGTGGATATTATTTATGTGGCAACACCGCATCCGTTACATAAGGAAAATGTGCTTGCCTGTCTGGAAGCAGGCAAAGCGGTACTCTGTGAGAAACCGTTTACGATGAATGCCCGTCAATTGGAGCAGCTGGTGGAGAAGGCGCGTGAGCGCAAGCTTTTTCTCATGGAAGGCATGTGGACACGCTTTCTGCCGCCGATTACCCAAGCGAGAGCATGGATTGCGGAAGGCAGAATCGGCGAGGTACGTCTGGTCAAAGCAGATTTTGGTTTCCGTGTAGGCTGGGAGCCGGAAGGCAGGTTGCTTAACCCGGAGCTGGGTGGGGGTGCTTTGCTGGATGCGGGTGTGTATCCGATCTCGTTTGCGTCCATGATTTTTGGCGAGCAGCCTCAGCATGTGTGGAGTACGGCGAATATTGGACAGACGGGTGTGGATGAACAGTTCTCCGTACTGTTGTCTTATTCGGAAGGTCGTTCTGCATCGCTGAATGGGGCGATTCGTCTTAACTTGAGTAACGAAGCGGTCATATATGGCACGGAAGGGTACATTCGTTTACCGTTTTTCCTGGCGGGCAAAGAAGCCTATCTGCACGTGAATGGCCAGGACGAACCGGAGAAATTTACCGATGACCGGACGTGTATTGGATATGCGTTTGAAGCGGAGGAAGCAGGGCGCTGCATTCTGGAAGGACGGACGGAGAGCAGAACGATTCAACTGGACGAATCCCTGGAGATTATGAAGCTGATGGACACGATTCGTGGGCAGTGGGGCCTGCGGTACAAATCCGAGTAAATAGACAGGAGTGGAAAAACGATGGTGAAAATTCTGATCTCCGGATTTGAACCTTTTGGCGGGGATGCAGTGAATCCGACGGGCGAGCTGATGGAGGCACTTGCGCATGAAGTGATGGAGGGAGCAGAGTTAAAAACAGTGCTGCTGCCTGTGCACTTCGATGAATGTGCAGATCTGCTCATCTCAGAGATGGAATCCTATCAACCGGATGTTGTCATCGCCTGTGGTTTGGCCAAAGGCAGGACAGCCATTACACCTGAACGGATTGCTGTTAATGTCAAAGATATTCCTCCTGGCTCCTATGCGGACAACCAGGGCCACCTTCCCGTAGACGAGCTCATAGTGGAAGGCAGCCCAGACGGTCTGTTCTCTACATTGCCGATTCGTGCGATGGTGAATAACATGGGGGCAGCAGGCATCCCGGCTGCGGTGTCCAATACGGCAGGCACGTATATTTGCAACAATACGATGTACCGTGTGCTGGATCATATCCGATTGAAACAGCTTCCGATTCGTGCCGGATTTGTACATTTTCCGGCTTCAACAGAGATGGCTGTGCTTCAGCCTTCCGTGCCCTCACTGCCCATTCCTATGATGCTGGATGCCCTGCGGGTTATGATTCGCACGGTAGTGGCGGAGTAATTGAGTTCGTCGCGTTGTAAGTTGAAGAAGAACGATGATTTTAAAATGGATGGAAGAACGGTGAGACCTGATATGTGGTGGGATCAACACATGCTGAGTGTTGGATCAAGAATGTGTAGAGGTTCGTTTTATTGTTGAAATAGCTTAAAAAGGGGTGTCCTATGGTCATGAACATGACTTTACAGGACATCCCTTTTTGTTATAGGTAGTGGCATTGAGTGGCTGTACAGCCACTTGGGGGCGTTGAACAAATAAAAAAACGATGAACCAACCAACCAATGAACAGCGAAGTAGCGAATCGACAAACTAACCAACCAGCTGACGACCGAACCAACGAAGAAGCGAACGGAGGCACAAACGATCTAACGAATCGGTCGAACAAATCAACCCACGGACCACTCGTTCTACAGACCAATCAACGAAAGAACGAACTGAGACACAGGCGTTCTAACGAACCGACGAATCAATCAACCCACAAACCAATCGGTCCAGCCATCACATCTAATGAACTAGAGTCACGCTAATGGGCGAAATTCCACAGATTCTGAAATCTAACGAATCACAGAAGCGCTATTTCGGCATTCTTTTTGTTTTTTCTGTTTTTTCGCCGAGTTTTACCAGAATAACGTGACTGAGATTCGTTAATATTGCCATTCCGCTCGATCCTGCTTAATAAGGTGTTACCGATTCTTTAGCGCATTAGTCACGAAGATTATCAGCATGGAGACGGTGCCCAACAAAAGCATAGGAACGAGATTTGGCACAGCTTCATTGCCATTTTCTGCCGGGTGAGCCAGAGTTAGATCCGCAATAAATCGAGATCAAACTCGGGAACAAGTCCTTCTTTCATCGCTCTTCCAAGCAACGCCGTAATTGCACCGTAACCGTCATCGCCCAGGTTGGCGCTGAACTCGTTAACATACAAGCCAATATGCTGTGCAGTGACATCAGGGTCCATCTCTTGTGCATGTTCCATGACGTATGCTTTGGACTCATTCGGATGCGCCCAAGCATATTCTACCGAGGCACGTGCCCAACCCGCAAGAGCATGCGCATCCAGGTTGCGACGCGCGATGATCGCGCCCAGCGGGATTGGCAGGCCAGTGTCGCTTTCCCACCAGTTACCGAGATCTGTCATCAGCTTGAGATCATAGTTTTGGTACGTGAAGCGTGCTTCATGGATAACCAAGCCGGCATCGATCTTGCCATCCCGGACAGCAGGCATAATCTGATCGAATGGCATAACGACAATCTCGCCTACGCCGCCGGGTACATTTTGTGCTGCCCAGAGACGGAATAACAGGTAGGCAGTCGAACGTTCGCTTGGAACAGCAACACGGCGTCCTGAGAGGTAGGCCGGATCGGTTGTGCCGTTAGCGGTCAGAACCAGTGGGCCGCATCCTCTGCCAAGTGCGCCGCCCGCAGGCAAGAGCGCATAATCATTCAGCACATAAGGCAGTGCTGCATAGGATATTTTCATAACTTCAGGTGTATCTGGTCCATCCGGATTAGCCGCAAGGCCGTTGGTTATATCGATGTCCGCATACCGGACATCCAGCTCCGGTGCACCTGGAATCAGTCCATGCACCCAAGCGTGAAAGATAAATGTATCGTTGGGACAAGGGGAAAATGCAATTTTCATGATGTAAGTACCTCCCGTAAAATGGAACTTGCAGCCTGGAGCGCACCCAGGGCGTCCTTGATGCGCCAGGCGTCGCGGTCGCGTGGACCGACCGCGTTGGATATAGCCCGCAGTTCAAGTGCTGGCACGCCGAACTGCTGGGCTGCGGTTGCTACGCCGAAGCCTTCCATGCCTTCGGCGGCGGCATCCGGCACGCGGCGCAGCAGCTCCGCGGCCGTCTCGGCAGTTCCGGTCGCCGTGGATACGGTGACCGCCGTGCCTCCGCTGACAGCGAGCCCTGCCCGCTGCAGCTCATGGCGCAGGCGCGTGGCAAGCTCCGCGTCCGCCGCCACACTGGACGAGCCGAAGCCGAGCTCGTCCACGCTGAGGAAGCCGTCTGGCGTCTGCGAGCCCAGATCGGCGGCAACCATGGCGTCGGCCACCACAAGGGAGCCGACGTCCGCCCGGCCGGGGAACCCGCCGCCGATGCCGGCACTGACCACCAGCGTATACGCTGGGGTCAGTCCGGTCCCGGCCAGGGGCCCCGGCCTTGAGGATGCGGCAGATGCCTGTGCCGCATCGGGTTCGGTTGGCGCGGCGGAGCCCTGCGCCAGCGCATTTGCGCCAGCCGCTGCTGAGGCAAAGGCCAGCGCGGCAGCGGTTCCCGCTGCGGCCGAGGCGGGGCCAACGCCCGCAGCAATCACATCAAAACGTTCCGCAGCCTGATTACCCAGGCCGCGCAGTACAGCCTCTTTTTCCGCATCAACGGCGGTTACAATTAATACACGCTGTATCGAAGCTGCTAATGCCGGGGTTATTTCTGAGCTTTTTACCCTGTTTGTGGTTTCTGAACGATTACCCTCTATAGAATCATTCTGTCTCTGTTCATTCATCCCGAACTCTCCCTTGTAAAGTGTTAGATTCAAAACGGTATAAATGCATCCCGAATGGGATGTGCAAGATAATCAAGAATAATGATGTCTATCTGAACGGGACGTTTCACCGGATTTTGTCCTTCAAATAGGCGGAATCCAAGAATAATCGAACATTTTGTGCTTGAGTGCTAGAGCCTGTCCTGTCCACCTTTTGAAAGGTAACTATTACAATATGTACCGTACATGCGGACAGAGAGAGACAGTTCTATACAACGAGCGAAGCGAGCAAGTGAACAATTACAACTTTCTTCTCCATCATAACGGAAGGGGAAAGATCAGAACAAGCTTTGAACGTATATAGCCCGAAAAGCGTGTTAACCAACTATAACAACCAGCCCGATCCGATCCGAACCAAACAGTTCAATCCAAACAGTTCAATCCAAACTAATCCGCCAATCCGAACTAAGAAATTGCATCCTTTTTATTTTCAGGTAATCTATTTCTTTATTTTATATGTCATTTTAATCATATATAAACCTAACGCGAATCATAAGAGAAGTCAAAGTAAAGGATTGACAATCTGTATTAACTGTATTAATAATAGTAGTACAGTTAATACACCTTAGTGTTGGATACATACACTTCACATACAGTCATCGTTCTTCAATAGGGTATTACTACATTTTCAGAGAGGAGGTGCGGGATGTTCGAATTGGATGTACGCAGCCGTAAGGCGATCTATGAGCAGCTGGTGGACAAAATCAAAGAAATGATCGTGTACGGTGTTCTCCAACCCGATGAGCAGCTGCCTTCCGTTCGCACGCTGTCCGGGCAGCTTACCGTTAATCCGAATACGATTCAGAAAGCGTACCGGGAACTTGAACGTGAAGGTTATATCTATTCATTGCAGGGAAAGGGGAGCTTCGTATCATCGTCCGTGGAACATCCGAATGCAGCCATGAGAGATGAAATTAGAGCCGCTCTGGTGAAGCTGATTGCGGAAGCTTCATATTCCGGTTTAACTAAAGCCGATATGACGCTTTTATTTGAGGAAGCGATGGCCCGTATAGAGAAGGGGGAGCCTCATGATTGAGCTGAATCAGGTCATTAAGGCCTTTGAACAGGAAAAAGCCGTTGATGGCGTAACGATGCAAGTACATAAAGGATCGATCTACGGTTTGCTCGGTTCAAACGGGGCAGGCAAAACGTCGCTGCTCAAAATACTGGCAGGCATCTATCGTCAGGATAGCGGGACAGTTCGCATGGATGGCCAAGAAATATATGAAAATATGGACCTTAAGGGACGCACGATTTTTATGGCAGATGCGCCATACTTTTTCCCGCAATCGTCCATCGCTCAGATGGCCGCCTTCTATCGTTCGGTATACCCACGCTGGAATGAGGAACGCTTCGTACAACTCGGTAGTGTATTTAAACTGGATGTCAAACGAAAACTGCATCGCATGTCCAAAGGCATGCGCCGTCAGGCAGCCGTGTGGCTCGGGCTCAGCTGTATGCCTGAAGTACTGCTCATGGATGAGCCGATTGATGGACTTGATCCGGTCATGCGGCAGCAGATCAAGAATCTGCTGTTCCAGGAAGCAGCGGAGCGTCAGGTGACGATTCTGATCTCATCCCACAATTTGCGTGAGATTGAAGACCTGTGCGACCATGTTGCCATCATGCACAAAGGGCGGATTATTGTAGAGAAAGACTTGGATGATCTGAAGGCTGATACACATAAAATTCAGGTCGCTTTCCGTCATCCTGATCATGCCAAGGCAATGGATGAACAGGTGAATATTTTGCATGAAGAGAAGCGGGGCAGTGTCTCCCTGTTTATTGTGAAAGGTAATCGCGAGGCTGTAACGGAACGATTCCGTGCATTTGATCCCTATCTGCTGGATGTGCTGCCGCTGACGCTGGAAGAAATATTTATCTATGAAATGGAGGATGCAGGATATGATATTCAACCGATTGTTCTGTAACCGGGGCATCCTGATCCAAAATTTCAGGCAGCATGGATGGATCGGCATCCTGTACCTGATCACGTTGTTGTTTTCACTACCACTTTATATCGCAACCGAGTATCGGGAAGTGCCACAGAAGATTACGAGTTTGTTCCAGGCGAATGGGGAAGTACAAATCCTGTTTGCCATTACCTTGCCGGTAGCTGCGGGAATATTTTTATTCCGTTATATTCAATCCGGTGCGCCTTCGGATCTGTTCCACGGTTTGCCGCTGCGCCGCAAGCATCTGTTAACCGTGAATTTGTTGACAGGATTTATGATGATCCTGCTTCCGATCTGGATCACGACTGCCATTACAGGCTGGGTATGGGCGGTTTTGGATCAGCCCGCGTTTACATTCGGAGGTAGTTCAATCTGGATGTGGGGACTCAGTATGAGCATCTACTCGTTGTTTATGTTCATGCTGACCGTGGTGGTAGGCATGTGCATCGGACAGTCCGTATTGCAGGGACTCACCGTGTACGCGCTCCTTTTGTTACCTGTTGTCGTATGGTTCATTTTATCTCTGCATCTTCAGCATTACCTGCTGGGATATCCGTACGATGATGTTGGGCGAAATGCAGTAAAAATATCTCTAGTCCTTCGCATGGATTCGATTGGTGGAGCTCCTGTGATCCGTTGGGAACTCATTATCTATTCATTATTAACGCTGTTGTTCATCCCGCTGACTTACGTATTCTACGCGAAGAGACAGGTGGAATCCGCTACCCAAGCGGTGACGTTTACGCTTGTTAAACCCATATTCCGATTTGGTTTAATGTTTACGCTGGTTTTAATTGGCGGAGCCTACTTCACCATTATTGCTCCAAGAGGATCATCGGGGTGGGGGATCTTCGGATATATCCTCGGTGGAATTGTTGGTTATATTGTTGCCGAGATGATTATCCGCAAGACGTGGCTGATCTGGAGCAGCAAACTGTTGCCCAAGCTCGCTCTATATGGCATCGTGGCTGGATTGATTCTGTACGTACCTGTTGCCGATTGGAATGGATATGCTGAACGGGTGCCTGAACTGAACAAGGTCAACAGTATCAAGCTTGGCGGAGATCGTTACACTTATAGCAATGGTATCAATCAGAAGGTGGATGATGGACCATTTTATTCGGATGATCCGGAATATATGGAAGCCGTTATCAATCTTCATCAGAAGATCGTGGATTCCGATCTGCCTTTGCTGGGTGATCCTATCAATCCAGGTCTGGTAAATGATGAGTATGTTTTTATGAACTACAAGTTGGATAATGGCAAGGTGATGAAACGCAAATATTACATTCCCGAACCTGAATTTCGTCAGGAATTGATGGCGCTGAAGCAGTCTCAGGCTTACAAAAAATTTGCATTTGATACGTATAAGCTGGATGAGGACGCGCTAAGTATTGGCATTCGCTCAACGATTAGTTCATACCGAAAAGTATATATTAGCAATCCGAATCAAGTTCGTGAATTCAAGGAATTGCTGAAACAGGACATTATGGACCAGACCTACGAGGAACAACGTTCTCCGTGGCAGTCTTTTGCATACGCGGAAATGAATCAGGATTCCTCATCGAATGACCCTTTACAACCCAAGGAGATGTGGAATTTTGAGATCAAACCAAGCTATGACCGGGTACTGCACTGGCTCAAAGAGAACAAATTATACGAGCAACTGGAATTTTCAGTAGATGAGGTGGCTTCCGCACAATTTGTAAAGCAGGAGATCAACAGTCCCGGAAATCCTCAGATGGTGTACCCTCAGTCAGATTATATCGACGGGAATCTAAGCGGCAACAAACAGATCGCTACCAAAAATAAAAAAATTATCAGCGAATTGCTTCAACGTCAACGGTCCGGTTATCAAACAGAGAGAGATACCATCTATCAGATCAAATTGAATGTCACCCGTGGGGAGAACATCTATATGATACTGAAAGAAGAGGACCTGACGGAAGAGATGAAAGCCATCCTGGTCGGACAGTAAGGTTATCTTTATACGGGAAGGGTTCTCCCGTTGAAACAACTTGATTTCTCTAACTGACTTGACCAGATACTACGTATGGAATATATTAGAAAAAGGTAGTGGTTCGATTCGAAATGATGACCATTTTCGGCGAATCCCATATGGAACGGCTTATGAGGGAAGCACCCGTAAGAGCAGGCAATACGCCTGACTTGCGGGTGCTTTTTTGTTTTTTCTACTTTCCATATCAGGGAGCGCAATCGAATGACCGCTCAGGTACATCCAGCAGGTTATATCTATCAATTCAATCGAAGGGAGCAGAAGAGAATGCAAACCGGAATAGTAGAGGACAGGAGCAATCATCAGGCGAGTCTTTGTTCATGTCTAGGACAAGCCAGACAAAGCCGCTCAAATGAGGAGAATGAAGAGGAGCAACAGATTATGGACCAATTCCAAAAGAGAAGCGTTAGAGAACATACTCTCATAGGGACACGACCTGGATCTCGCCCTAACCTTCGCGCTAACATATGGACCCGTATGAGCCTGGGACTCATCATCATGTTCAGTATGAGTGTGATTTATTATTCTTCCCCTGCTGAAGGTGCGGGCCCTGAGCTTGGTGTAACCGCGCAGAAAGCATGGGAGAGCGTGCTGAGCAAGGCCGATTCACAGACAAAGTTGTCCCTGCAACGAGCGTATGAGAACGTGGGGAACTGGACGACCCAAGAGCAGTCTTGGGAACAAAAAACAAAGACACTACATGCCGCGAATACGTCGGAATTGGCAAGGTTGCGTGTGGAAATCAGGCAAACTGATGACGCGAAGATCGCAGGTCTAGCTGAAAAGGTAAAACAAACCGAGGCCCGGTATGAGCCTTTGTTTGCCTTGTACAGTTCAGTAAATAAGCAGCTGGACGCCGCCAAAGCGATCAAAAACAAGGAATGGAGTGCTGCTATTCGTACCCAAGCGGATACGTTGAAACCTGTTGTTCAGCTTGCCCGAGAAGACATACGTTTCAAGAAAAAGGAGCTTGCCGAAGCACGCAAACGAAAGAGCACAGAAGTGAAACGGTTGCGCACTGTACTGGCTGGAGCTGATCCAGTGAAGAAGCAGATTCAAACGGGCAAAAAACAGGCGAGCCTGTCAAGAGAGCGATATTCAAATGCGTTACAACAGTTCAAACAGAATACAAAGCAAGGTCAGCCATCACGTGTATTAAGCTCGTTGAACGCACTGGCTGCTGCGGCAGAGAAATGGGCTGGCTCCAAACAGCATATTTATACACTGGAACAGAAGGTAAGCGCCACCTATGCCAACGTCAGACAGGAACTGGCCAAGAGATCCAAATAAAATAGAGAGATACTTTATTCTTGCTGCCACAACAGAGAAACAACTGTACAGTCGATGAGAAGACAGGACTGTGGTACACTCGAAGCAAACGAGGCGGCAGGAGGATATGAATGGTAGACAAAGATGATTTGACCCGGTTCGGCGTGGCATTTCCCACACCTCTGATCGAACAGTTTGACCAGTATATTGAAGAGCAGGGATACAAAAATCGATCGGAAGCTTTCCGTGATTTGGTCCGTAAAACATTGCTGGAGCCTTCTGCATTGCATTCCGAGCAGGATGTAGCTGGAACCATTGTGATGGTGTATGACCATCATATTAGTGATCTCCCTATTCGGTTAATGGAGCTGCAGCACGAGGCACACCATGATATCATCTCCAATATGCATGTGCATCTGAACCATGATCAGTGTCTGGAGGTGATTGCGGTGCGGGGCAACTTAGGACGATTGCGTCATCTGCATCAGCAGATCCAGGTTCAAAAAGGAGTACTGTATGCAGAGCTGTCCGTCACGTATGTGGATGAGCTTAATAAAATGGCAAGCCATCATAACCATAGTCACAATCATGATCAAAATCGCCATAGTCATCACCATCACCATCACCATCATCCTAATTCTTCAACGGATTAACTTGAAAATTTCTTCCGACCCATTGGTTTTAGCTGACTTTGCCCATAGCTCATATGTAGAACAACAGATTAAACGGTACAATGCCGATAATCTGTTGTTTTTTTTGTTTGTTATAATACCTCACTTCAAATAGCGTTCCGTCTACCGATCCTCCTGTGAATATCATTTTAATTCCCTGTAAGTGAAAATAAATGGATTTCGAAGTTAAGTTTATTGACACATAAAATCTTTTTTGTGCTACAATTTTCAAAAAAAGTGACACGAAAATGAATTGTACAGCAGAACGCAGAGGGGGAACAGTGAAGATGGGCAGATTTTCATGGGGAAAACGATCGGTTCGAGCGGGGTTAGGCATTTTGCTTAGTTGTACAGTTGGGTTATCGGGATGTACGCAGGGGGCATCCTCATCGATAACAGAGAGCGTTCAGCAGGCGGCTTCTCTTCCCAAAGACGAACTGGTGCTGGCCGTTGGCACGGAACCCGAAGGTGGATTTGATCCAACTACAGGTTGGGGACAGTACGGTTCGCCACTCTTTCAGAGTACCTTGTTGAAACGGGATGCCAAGCTTCAACTGGTCAATGATCTGGCGACAGACCACTCCGTCAGTAGAGATGGGCTGACTTGGACCGTCAAACTCCGGGATGATGTCAAGTTCTCCGATGGCGAGCCACTGACGGCCGAAGATGTCAGATTTACGTTTGAGACGGCTGCGAAGAGTGGATCGGTCATCGATTTGACCAATATGGCTGAAGTGAAGGCCCCGGATGCAACAACTGTCGTCTTTACATTAAAGTCACCACAGTCCACGTTTATCAGTCTTCTGACTACGCTGGGCATTGTGCCTGAGCACGCCTATGGTTCCGATTATGCGGAGCATCCGGTCGGGTCCGGTCCATACAAGCTGGTACAGTGGGATAAGGGGCAGCAGGCGATCGTTGAGGCTAACGAGCAATATTATGGGAAAAAGTCCGCATTCCGCAAATTGACGTTCCTCTATCTGGATGAAGATGCGGCCTTTGCAGCAGCACAGGCGGGTACTGTTGATATTGCGGCTATCCCGGCGGCATTCAGTAAGCAGCAGGTAAGCGGTATGAAGCTGGAATCGGTAAAAACCGTCGATAACCGGGGCATCATGTTCCCGATGCAACCTGCAGGCGCCCAGTCTGGTGACGGGCTACCAGCAGGCAACGATGTTACATCCGACATCTCCATTCGCAAGGCAGTAAATGTTGCAATTGATCGTAATGCTCTGGTGGAAGGTGTACTGGAGGGGCATGGGCGTCCGGCCTACTCGGTCAGTGATGATTTGCCTTGGGGTAATCCGGTTTCTGTATTTGCAGATGCGAATCCGGATGAAGCGAAGCAGATTCTGGCGGCTGGCGGCTGGATAGATTCAGATGGCGACGGTTTTGTTGAGAAAAACGGCGTAAAGGCTGAATTCAATCTGCTTTATTTTGCTGGGGATTTAACAAGACAATCTCTGGCACTGGCTGCTGCGGATATGGTAGCCCAGGCAGGGATCAAGATCAATGTGGAGGGCAAGAGTCGCGAAGAGACGAAAAAGCTGGCCTATACCAATGCCGTATTATTTGGCTGGGGAAGTCATGATCCGCTTGAGACTTACAACCTCTACAGTAGTACCCATAAAGGGGAAGGGTATTACAATACAGGGTTGTACAACAACCCAACCGTAGACTCTTGGATGCAACAGGCCCTCCAAGCGACAACGGAAGAAGAGGCACTACCCTTTTGGCAGAAAGCCGAGTGGGATGGATCAACAGGATTCAGTTATCAGGGTGATGCGCCATGGGCATGGCTGGTGAATATTGATCATCTGTATCTGGTGAAAAATGGTCTGAATATCGGTGAGCAGCAAATCCATCCACATGGTCACGGGTGGCCAGTGACATCCAATCTGGAGGAATGGTCCTGGAATGACGATTCGAAATAAAAGCTCTGCAGTAGCTTTAGCCTGAATTGGGGAGAGATTGGATGACAGACGGAGTGAGATGGGCCAGATTTATCGGATTTAAAATGTTGCGGCTTGTATCTTTACTGGTGGGAGTCAGCGTGGTGTCTTTTATACTGATGCAGTTCTCTCCTGTGGACCCGGTCGAGGCCTACATTGGTGGAGACATGATCAGGGTGAGCGCAGAGCAGCGCACGCTTATTGAGGAACGTTGGGGACTCAATGATTCACCCGTAGAGCGACTGCTTACGTGGGGACAGGCGCTGATTCAGGGTGATCTGGGAACCTCGATGATCTACAGGCAGCCGGTTGCAGATATCATCCAGGAACGATTCATGAATTCTGTTGCTCTTATGGCGGTGGCATGGCTGTTATCCGGTCTGATCGGATTCGGTCTGGGGGTCGTTGCTGCCATGAGGCGGGATTCGCGGCTGGATCGTCTGATCTGTTGGTACTGTTACACCCTGGCTTCCACACCGGTATTCTGGATGGCCTTGTTACTGCTCATGGTATTCGGTGTGTGGCTTGGGTGGCTCCCGGTTGGACTTGGTGTGCCTGCGGGCATGACGGCAGATCAAGTGACATGGGGGGATCGGGCGAAGCACATGATATTGCCTGCGTTGACTTTGAGTTTGACGGGCGTGGCCGCGATCGCCCTGCATACCCGGCAGAAGCTGGTGGATGTGCTGGACTCGGACTATATTCTTTTTGCAAGGGCACGAGGTGAACGAGGTGTTCAATTGTTTCGTCGCCATGGATTCAGACATGTCGTACTGCCAGCATTGACGCTGCAATTTGCTTCATTTAGTGAATTGTTTGGTGGGGCCGTGCTCGCGGAGCAGGTGTTTTCCTATCCCGGACTGGGGCAGGCAACGGTTCAGGCCGGATTGCGCGGTGATGTGCCGCTGCTGTTGGGGCTTGTGCTGTGTAGTGCCGTATTTGTGTTTACAGGCAATATGATTGCCGACATTCTTTATCGTATTATTGATCCGCGCATCAAGGAGGAGGCGATAGGATGAAACAGACATTGGAGCGTCCCTCCCGGCCTGCGGGTCAGACTGCACAGCAGCCAAAAGCAAATTCTGTAAATGGTGAGGAGAGCAACAAGAGGGATTGGGGATCAATACGTCCACGTCCACATGCTCGTGGAGCAAAAGGGTATACCGATCCCGGCGTCAGTAATCTTCGTTTCCGTAATCCGCGCAAATGGGCACTTATCTGGGGAACTTTAGGCGTAATCTGGATTGCTGTCGTATGGCTGACGGGCAGACTGCTTCCTGCTGAATCGACGCTGACATCCTTGATAGATCGGAATCTGGCTCCAACCTGGGCGCATCCTTTCGGTACGGATTGGCTGGGGAGAGATATGTTCATGCGCACATGGAGAGGATTGGCAACGAGCATTCAGGTAGGTTTGCTGGCGGCTTGTGGTGGTGGACTCATTGCGCTGGTGCTGGGTCTGACTGCTGCTTCAGGGAAAGCTGCGGATCGGGTGATCTCATGGGTTATTGACCTCTTCCTGAGCGTTCCCCACCTGGTATCGCTGGTGATGCTCGCCTTTGTATTCGGTGGAGGTTTGCCTGGGGTGGCGTTAGCCATTGCCCTGACCCATTGGCCGAATCTGGCCCGAATTGTACGGGCAGAGATGATTCAGCTGAAATCATCGGAGTATATTCACATCTCACGGAGATTGGGTCATTCGCGAATGCGTATTGCGGTTCAGCACATGCTGCCTCATCTGATCCCACAGCTGTTCGTGGGAGTGCTGCTGATCTTCCCTCATGCGATTCTGCATGAGGCAGCGATTACGTTTCTGGGGCTGGGGCTGTCGCCGCAGCAGCCAGCGATCGGAATTATTTTATCAGAGTCCATGAGATATTTGTCCGCAGGTATGTGGTGGTTGGCCTTTTTCCCGGGACTCGCATTGCTGTTGGTCGTTCGTGCGTTCGATGTGCTGGGGAGTAGTTTGAAGACATTAACGGGAACCGGCAGTTCAAGGGAGGGGGTGTAGACATGGCTCTTCTTGAAGTAGAGGGAGTATCGGTTTCGTTTCGGCGTGCGCGGGGATGGTTTGGGCACGAGGAGAACCTTGTTATTCAGGATCTGAATCTGTCTGTTCATGAAGGTGAGATTGTAGCGGTCGTAGGGGCGAGCGGATCGGGGAAAAGTGTACTGGCACAGGCGATCATGGGCATTCTTCCTGCCAATGCCAGGCTGGAAGGCCGGATTAGCTATGCGGGCGAACCCTTGACTCTGGAGCGGCAGCTTCATTTGCGAGGCGATGAACTGGTGTACATTCCGCAATCGGTCAGTTATCTGGACCCGCTGTTGAAGGTAGGCAGACAGGTTCAGTGCGTAAATCAAAAGTCTGGACGGCATCCCCGATCGACGCCCCGATCCGTGATGCAAAAGGCAGAGCAGGAGTTGTCAGGACGTTATCACTTGCCTCAGGGCACATCGGACAAATATCCGTTTGAGCTATCAGGCGGCATGGCTCGGCGGGTGTTGATGGCAACGGCCACCTCCGGTGATCCGAAACTCATTATTGCAGATGAGCCAACACCTGGCATCCATCCTGAAGTGCTGGCTGAAACGATGAGGCATTTTCGTCAACTGGCCAATGAAGGCGTCGGTATCCTTTGGATTACTCATGATATTACGACTGCCTTGACGGCAGCGGATCGCATATCCGTATTTTACGCAGGTTCCAATGTAGAGACGGCACAGGTTGGTGATTTTACGGAAACGGGCGAACGTTTGCGGCATCCATATACAAAAGCGCTTTGGAACACGTTGCCGCAGAACGAATTCCAACCTCTATCTGGTACCCAGCCTGTAGCGGGTCAACGGTTGTCAGAGGGATGCTCATTTGCACCACGCTGCATCGGAGCGACTACGGCATGTACCAGTGGCCGTCCTGAACTGCGCAAGGTTCGCTATGGTGAAGTGAGGTGCATTCATGCCACTTGAAGCCAGAAAGACAGGTTATCGTTATGGTAAAGAAGCTTGGGTATTTCAGAATGTAAACATGGAATTACATCCGGGGGAAGCCGTTGGCTTGTGGGGTCCTAGCGGTTGTGGCAAAACAAGTCTGGGGCGTATCCTTGCCGGGTATGCGAAACCAATGACAGGTCAAGTGCTGCTGGATGGCAATCCGCTTCCCCAAACCGGAACCTGTCCGGTTCAGCTTGTATTCCAGCATCCGGAGAAAGCCGTGAATCCACGCTGGCGGATGCGCCGTGTACTGAAGGAAGCGGCAATCGAGGATCAGGAGCTGCTTGACGCCTTGGGCATTCAGGAGAATTGGCTGGATCGCAGGCCCGGTGAGTTGTCGGGCGGTGAATTGCAACGATTCTGCGTTGCACGTGCACTCGGCACAGCAACTCGTTACCTGATCGCCGATGAGATGACTACCATGCTGGATGCCATTACCCAGGCACAGATCTGGCATACCGTAATGAACATCGCCCGTCAGCGCAACCTGGGGTTGTTGGTCATCAGCCATGATCGGGAATTGCTGGACAGGTTATGCGATCGGATTGTGCAGATGCCAACTTCATAGCTTACGGGGGGATAAACAGTTTTCGAATATAAAAGGGGTGTCCGGGCAGTCAATCATGAACTTAATCATGGAATGACTACAGGGACAGCCCCTTTTGGAATTTTAACGAACTCAATGCTTTAACGAACCGAGCGCGTGTTATTAGACGAAATTCTACAGTTTCGGTGTTGGAACGAATCATATGGAGCTAGAATAAAAAGTGGACACCCGTTAACGGACGGAAGGATAATAAAGCTAACGGAGGTGTCCACATGGGAGAACAGCGGCAACGATATAACGAAGAATTCAAGAAACAAACGGTCAAATTTATTCAAGAGCAGACGAAGACACTTGGAGATTTGGCAGAAG
This sequence comes from Paenibacillus sp. NPDC056933, assembly GCF_042674385.1. NCBI lineage: Bacteria > Bacillati > Bacillota > Bacilli > Caryophanales > Paenibacillaceae > Paenibacillus > Paenibacillus sp. NPDC056933. The sequence goes on from NZ_JBHUQN010000001.1 coordinate 383,243, forward strand.
AACTCAACATTCCAAAAAGTACCTTGCACCAATGGATGAGTAAGTACCGCGAGCTAAAACATGAGCCTGTTGCTAGCATAGATCGAGTGAAGGAACTGGAAGCAGAGCTTCAAGAGATGCGCCGGTTGCTTCAAGAGAAAGAGCACACGCTTGCGGATACACAAGAAGAACTAGCGATTGTAAAAAAAGCAGTGCACATCTTCAGCAAACCAAAGAGCTAAGATTTCAGTTTGTGGAAGACCATCGCTCCGAGTTTCCTTTGGAGAAGATGTGCAAAACCTTTCAAGTATCACGGAGCGGATATTACAAATGGCGAATGGAACGAGCCAGCAAGCGACAGAACCGCAAAGACGAGGTTATGAAGCGTATTCGGTATCATTTTTACGACCACCAGATGCGGTGTGGAAGCCCGAAAATTACGTATCTGCTCCATTTAGAAGGGCTGCGAATCTCTTCACGTACCGTCAGTATATACATGCGTCAAATGAATCTACGTTCTGTGGTCATGCCCAAATATCGTGTTCAGACTACGGATTCCAAACACGACCATCCCGTTGCGCCGAATACGCTGAATCAGCAATTCAAAACATCCAAACCGAATACGGTATGGGTTACCGACATCACCTACATTCCTTGCCGAGGAGGTCGTCTGTACCTCGCCAGCGTTCTGGATTTGTGCACACGTGAAATTGTAGGCTGGCGTCTATATAACCATATGGAAACCAGCTTGGTGATGGGTGCATTGGAGGAAGCTTACAAGACCAAACGCCCCGCTCCGGGATTACTCCATCACTCGGATCGCGGCTCTCAGTACACGTCAAAAGAATACGTGGAGCAACTGAAATCATACGGAATGGAATCAAGTATGAGCCGCCGAGGAAACTGTTATGATAACGCCTGTATTGAGTCATGGCACAGTATTTTAAAGAAGGAACTCATTTACTGTAACCCTCGTTTTAAGACGCCGGAAGAGGCCTATACCGCCATCTACCAGTACATTGAGTTCTATTACAACCGCAAGCGAATGCATGGCGCGCTAGGGTACCTTTCCCCTGCTCGATTTGCGATGAATTTTACGGACAAATCCGCAGCGTAGTGTCTACTTTTTTGACATAGGTCCAATAGACACCTTATATGCCCTTACTGCCTGAATTTCCACAGAGTTTTGCCATAATGACAATAATAAAGTAGCTGGAGTTCGTTAGCCTTCCCATTTCACGCTAAACTTCGGAATAAGGTGTAACCGATTCATTAGCGTCTTGAATTTACTTTAACGTAATTTACTTTAACGTAATCTACTTACTTATCCTACAGTTTGCTCAGCAGCACAGACAATCTGCGCATGGCTTCTTCAACTGTTGAACGTGGACAGGCCACATTGATGCGCATGAATCCTGTACCTTCCGCTCCGAAATTGCTTCCATCATTGAAGGCAAGTCCTGCTTCCTTGAGCAGCATATTGCACAGTTGCGATTGCGGGACTTTCAGCTTTCGGAAATCCATCCATAACAGGTAAGTCGCTTCTGGAAGATGGATTCCGATTTGCGGCATATGTTCCATAACGTACTGCTGCACATATTCCATATTTCCACGGATATAGGCAAGACAATCATCCAGCCATTGCTCAGCACCGTTGTACGCAGCTTCAGTAGCGACAGCTCCCAGCGTGCTGATGCTGGCAAGCCCCATCGTCTTCACACCCTGCATGAATGATTCACGCAGCTTGGCATTCGGAATGATGATATTGGAAGTGCACAGACCTGGAATGTTGAACGTTTTACTCGGTGCTGTACAGATAATGCTGAGATCAGCGACAGCTTCGGAAATAAGGGCCAGCGGCGTATGAGTGCTGCGCTGATGAACGAGATCAGCATGAATCTCATCCGAGACCATAATGACATTATATTGCACACACAGGGTGGCGAGGCTTTCGAGCTCCTCACGAGTCCACACACGCCCGACCGGGTTGTGGGGACTGCACAAAATCAGCATTTTGACACGGCCAGTCTTGAAGCAGGATTCCAGATGCTCCAGATCCATGGCGTAATGTCCGTTGTTTTCTATCAGAGGATTGGTCATCAGTTCTCTGCCTTGACCACGTACCACTTCATAGAAGGGCGCATACACCGGAGTCTGGATTACTACCGCATCTCCCGGTTCAGTGAATCGTTGTATGGCAATGCTGAGTGCAGGCACAATACCCGGGGTGAATACAATCCATTCATCGTTAATGCTCCAGTTGTGACGTCGCTCCATCCATCCCGCCACCGCTGTATGGTACGCATCGGTTCGCACTGTATAACCAAAAATCCCATGTTCCATTCGATTCTTCAGCGCCTGAATGACCGATGGTGGAGCAGCGAAGTCCATATCGGCAACCCACATGGGTAGTGCATCCGCGACGCCAAAGATTTCTTCAAGCGCATCCCATTTCTCTGATCCGGTCGTGAGCCGGTTAATCGGCTCGTCAAATGTACTTTTATTATTCATTGCATAAATCCCCCCTTGATATCCGTTCCTTCGACTACAATCGACAGATTATTATCTAATAAATCCGGTAATTTCGCAACTTGCAAATCATCTGGATGAACTCCATGATGTATGTCCCGAAATCCGGGACTTTATTCATGTAAGAACAGGTTTCCGAGCTGTCGCATAGCCTAAAGACGAAAAACACTAATTTTGTAAGTCGCTAGTCCTGTTTTTCGTGTAAAACGTTCACAACCTCTCTATGATTCCACCATTTGGTATCGCCGTATCTAGCAGGACAACAAGTGATCCAATTCATTTCTTTCATATAATCAACAAGGCATAACACCTTAGTAACAGTTCCGTATCCAAGTCTTAAACAGCAAAAACCACCAGGGCAGGTCATATGTATGACGGCTGCCACTGGTGGTTTTCGCTGATCCTATACTCTAACCGAGTGTAAAGAAGTGAAATAGGAGAATTGCATTTATCTATTATTTTATGAATTTAATCTTACTACGCCATTACAGGTGCTCATTAAACCATCCAGCTATATGTTCCAGACGGCGAACTCGTAAGTGGGGATTACCTCCCCGTGACAACTCGTGGTTGGCTCCCGGGAAACGAACGAACCGGGTCGTCTGTTTGCGCCGCTTTAAGGCAACATACAGTTGTTCAGCCTGTTCAATCGGACAACGCAGATCCTGCTCACTATGTAATATCAGCAGCGGCGTGCTGACGTTACCGACATAAGCGAGTGGGGAGTGTTTCCACAACTTCTCGGTGTCATCCCATGCATTACCGCCAATCTGATCCTCCGTGAAAAAGAACCCAATATCACTCACCCCGTAGAACGAGAGCCAGTTAGAGATGGAACGCTGAGTGACAGCTGCCTTGAAACGGTCGGTATGTCCAACGATCCAGTTGGTCATAAAGCCGCCATAGCTGCCGCCAGTGACGCCCAAACGGGATTCGTCGATAAACGAATATCGGGACAACGCGTAATCCATCGCTTCCATCAGATCCCGGTAATCTCCACCGCCATAATCACCCCGGCAGGCATTCACGAATTGCTGTCCGTATCCGAGCCCTCCTCGCGGATTGATATATACAACAGCGTATCCCTGTGCTGCGAGGATCTGGAACTCATGCATAAACGTAAAACCATACATCATATGTGGACCGCCATGAATCTCAAGGATGGTTGGGACTTTGACTCCTTCTACCATGCCAGTTGGTTTCAGCATCCAGCCTTGCAGTCGCAGGCCGTCAGAGGAATCGAACCAGAAGGTCTCTGGTGTGCTAAGTTGAATCTCTTCATCCAGTTGAGGATTGCTATGGGTCAAAGGTATGGGCTTGGCCCCGATCTCATCAGGTTGAGTATATAGATAAAGATCACCAGGACTGAGTACATCAGCTACGGCTGCAACGATCTGACCATTCTCCAGCTCAGCAAACTGATAGAACTCTTTCCCGGCTTCTAAAATATATTCGGCATTGCTGCCGTCCCGCGCAAAACGGGCAATACGGACACTGCCTTCAATAGTAGCAAGACAGAGGATGGATGAACCATCATGACTGAATACCGGACCCGTATTCGTCAGGTGTGAGCGCATATCACCAACGAGGCTGTGATTCATCTGTACATCCCAATCCTTGCTCAGACACGTGGGTTTGCCGCCTGAGATCGGAAGTGTGTAGAGCTTCACCAACGTAGCATTTCCATAAGAGCGGTCGCTGGCAAGCAGCGCAAGGGATTGTCCATCGGGTGCGTACGTCAGTCGGCCAAAAGAATATCCTTCGGGAGTCAACTGCTGGACGTCTGATCCGTCTGCCTTGGCACGATACACATGGTTGGTCAAGGTGTAATCGTTATGTTCTTCGCCCTCTTCCGGCATCTGGGCAATCCAGGCAATGGACTCTCCATCTGGTGACCACGCATAGTCTCCAACATCATAATGTCCTGTGGTTACAGGGGCAGCCTCACCGCCCTCGGCTGGAACACGAAAGAGATGGGTTCGTCTACCGTTCCACAGTCCACTGCTGTCAGATTTCATTCGAATTCGGTCCACAACGAGTTCTTGCAGCGGTTTTTTATCTGTATTTTCAGTTTCTTCTTCGTCTTTTTCGCTCATGTCGACAGATGATTTAACCAGGAGAGTAAGCCCATCCGGTGACCAGAGGAGGGAGCTGACACCATGTTTCAAGTGGCTGATTTGCCGTGCTTCTCCTCCATCTGAGGCGATTAGCCACACTTGTGTTTTACCTTCATGTTCCCTTAGAAAAGCAAGTTGTGTTCCATCCGGCGACCAGGCAGGAGCATGATCTTTCTCTCCAGAAGTGAAAGGTCTGTCCTTCTGGTTCTCCAGGTTGAGGAGTCTCAGGTGAGAAGAATAACCGTCTCGTGCTTCATTTGTTTTTCGGCTTACATATACTACTTGTCCGCCCTGAGGGGACGGAGTCGGATCATTAACCCATGTAATATGATATAGATCTTCCGAGGTTATGCCGCGCAGACTGTTCATTATTTGTCCTCCCACCATGATTCAGAATATTTAATTTCCTAACCTTTCCATTTATATTAACGGAAAGCATAGGTCAGGACAATACGATTTTGGACGAACGTACTCCTGTTTCTTAACAATATCACCTGTCGGAAAAGGGATTATTGGTAGCATGACGAATCCTAATGTTGAACAGTCATGAAATGGACGAAATGCTGCCTGAAAATGATGTTTAATGTCAGTGGAATCTGTTTAATGAACCATGCAATTTAAGTATATTTGGCAAACCAGCTCATTTAATGAGCTGTACCCCGTTTATATATAACATTCAGTCTCAGTCACCATGAAGGAGGAGCATCACAGTGTCCACATCCCATGATCAACAGCACGTGGAATACCCGAGCCGGAAACGAATGGCATGGCTTACAGTCGGGGCAGCACTTTTTGTAGCAGCCGGATTTTTTTTAATGTTTGATGATGCTTCTGCCAAGGGCTCCGCCATTTCTTCTGTAATAGGTTTGTTCTCCATTTTGTTTTTTGGGCTTTGTCTCTGCTACAGCCTGGTGAAGATGATGAAGAAGGAGCCTTCCTTTGTTGTAGATAAGCATGGATTTGTGGATTCATCTTCGTATGCATCAGGAGGGTTAATTGCCTGGAAAGATGTTGAGAATATTTTTATGTATGAATTCATGGGACAGAAGATGATCGGGGTTAAATTGTGGGACGAGAAAGCTTTTTTGGATCGTCAGAACGGAATGAAACGCAAATTAATGACAGTAAACAGCAGTATCGTTGATGCTACCGTAAGCATTGCTCAGAAAAGCCTCACCCTGCCACTGGATCAGCTGTATATCCTGATGGTGGAGCGTTGGAAGCGTGCTAATGAGGGGGAACAAGGAAGAGATGATCTGTGATCGGTTTAATAATGAATAAATAGGGATGATGAGTAGTTTCGGATTGGAGGAATACAGATGATATATGGAAATCAGACGCGTACGATCCAGCTACCCGATGGGACAACACTGCCTGCAATCGGACAGGGAACATGGAACATGGGTGAGAAGCAATCCAGTCGGAGAGAAGAAGTTCAGGCATTGCGTTATGGTATTGAACGTGGAATGACGGTGATTGACACCGCTGAGATGTATGCAGAAGGCGGGGCAGAAGAGGTAACTGGTGAGGCCATAGTAGACTGTCGGGATGATGTGTTCCTGGTATCCAAGGTGTATCCTCATCATGCGGATCGGAAGCAAATGATCACCGCTTGTGAGCGCAGCCTATCACGTCTGGGTACAGATCGCCTGGATCTGTACTTGCTGCACTGGCGTGGAGGTGTGCCGTTGGAAGAGACGGTCGAAGCCATGGAACAGTTGAAACAATCAGGCAAAATATTGCGCTGGGGTGTCTCGAATCTGGACACAGAGGACATGCAGGAACTATGGAACATTCCGGGTGGTCATCAATGTGCCGTGAATCAGGTGCTGTATCATGCAGCTTCTCGTGGTATTGAATATGAACTGCTTCCCTGGCTGAGGGAGCGCCATGTTCCGGTCATGGCGTATTGTCCACTGGCACAAGGGGGGAGGCTTCGCAAAGGATTGATGGAACATTCAGTCATCCGTGAGATTGCGAAGGATCGAGGGGTCAGCCCTTCACAAATTGCGTTATCCTGGGTTATCAGGGATGGAGACGTAATGGCAATCCCCAAGGCTGTGCAGCTGGATCATGTTGAAGAGAACGCTGCAGCGATGGACGTTATTTTGAGCCAAGATGAAGTGGTTCGGTTGAATGAGGCATTCCCTCCACCGGAGGGCAAAATGCCTTTGGATATCGTGTAGATACCTTCTGGTTAGACCAATCACATCATACAATGAATTTTTCAGGAGTAGCATCAAGAGCAGATCTCGGGATCTGCTCTTTTTTTTGCATATATATCAAAATAATTAAATGGGCTTTACAATACCAAAACACTAGTGTACTATGTAACTAACACACAGATACAGAGAGGAGCGAGAACATTGTGAGCATCGAATTTGACAACAACTTGCCAATCTATCTGCAGATCATGCAGTACATCAAAAGACAGATTGTGACCGGGGCACTTAAGGCAGGCGATAAAATTCCTTCGGTTCGTGAGCTCGCGGCCGAATTACAGATCAATCCCAATACGGTACAACGGACATTTCAGGAGTTGGAGCGGGAAGAAGTGGTTGAAACGAAGCGAGGTCTGGGCCGATACGTGACAAGTGAGGAGTCGAAAATTATGACGATCAAAAAAGAGATGGCTGGTGAATTGTTGGAGCGTTTTCTGACAGGAATGCAGGAACTGGGCATTGAAGAACAGGATATCGTAACGATCGTGGCTGATGCCGTTTCAGAAGGAAAGCAATCACTGCATCGCGATGGAAGAGGAGGAGCAGTGAATGAGTAATATTCTTGAGCTGAACCATGTAAGCAAAATGTATGGAGGTAAGAAGGCCCTTCATGACATCACGCTGGATATCGCACCAGGCCGAATTGTAGGGCTGCTCGGCAGTAACGGCAGCGGCAAAAGTACGCTGATGAAGCTGGTTGCAGGATTGCTTCATCCCAGCAGTGGAGATGTTCGTGTCACGGGAAAAGCGGTTGGGTTGGAAACGAAGTCGTTGGTATCCTTTATGCCGGACCGCCCGTTGACCGAGAATTGGATGAAGGTACGGGACGCGGTTGCGTATTACCGCGATTTCTACGCTGATTTTGATGAAGCCAAAGCCAGAGAGATGCTTGATTTCATGAAGCTGGGAGAGGGAGAACGGGTACGGCACTTGTCCAAGGGCATGAATGAGCGCCTGCAGCTCACACTGGCTCTTTCCCGTAAGGCTCGCCTTTATTTGCTGGATGAACCGATTGGCGGGGTGGACCCGGTTGCCCGGGGCAAAATTCTGGATGCCATTGTGAAGTTCTATGACGAAGACAGCAGTCTCATCATCTCTACACATCTTGTAACGGATATCGAACGAATTTTTGATGAAGTGATCTTCATCCGTGAAGGCGAATTGGTGATGCGGGAAGAAGTGGAGACACTGCGACTCAAGTACGGTAAAAGTGTGGATGAGATGTTCAAGGAGGTCTATGCGGAATGATGACATTGCTGAAGTATGACTTTAGAAGGAATTGGAATACGCTGTTGGCTGGGCTCGCTGTATTGATTATTGTTCAAATTGGGCTGGCATTGTTTTTTTCTGAAGTAACAGGGAGTATTATAGGCGTTATTGCATATGTAGGAGCAGGTGTGGCCATTTATGTGAAAATGATCAAGAGCTACAGGTCCAATATCCGTTCATATAATCGCCGTCTTGTACCTGTAAAAGGACTGTCTCACATCTTGTCTCCGATCATATTCGGAACACTCTGCTGGCTGGGCTTAATGATTGTTGCCGCCATTCACTACTTTATTTATAGTGCAACGCACACAGGCATAAACTTTGCCAGCTACATTAACGATTCGGGCATTCATCTTTCGGAGATTCTTAATTTGCTGCTGTTTCTCTGGTGGGTAGCTTTGTTCGGTATCATAATCATCTTTCTCTCTATCTCCATTGGAGGCAGCTTCCGCTTTAAAACAGGACCTTGGATTAGTATTGTCGCATTTTTCCTACTAATCAATCTTATTAGCTGGCTGGAGAATCTCATCTTCTCGGGTCGCTTTAACCCGAACGAATTGTTTCAGTTCACGAAAGAAAGTACAGGGCTCTCCATTACGTCCAATCGAATCATATGGTCAGATGGAACATGGGCGAATATCATCTTTGAAATCATTGTGGCTGTGATTTTGGTTGGCGTTGCTGTATACCTGAATAATAAAAAAGTTGAAGTCTAAGTAAAGATTCTGTCAGCTGCAGGTTGAGCTGACAGATTTTTTTATTTTGAAGCAATTCCCAGTTCTTATACGTAGATAGGGATATATGTCGTTTTGCATAAGGGAGGAAGGTTTATTTCTTGTAAGGAGGGGTTTTATGGAACTCTATTTTAGAGATAATTTCTTTAATGCGGGGCACACGGAGATTATGAACCATGAACAGGAACAGGCAGGTCATCTCGATTTGAAAAGTGCCTTTGGCTCATCGCTGGATGTATTTGATAACTCGGGGCTGATCTGTAGCGGTAAATTTCGCATGTTAAGTAACCGTTGGGATGTGACTTCAGCCGATGGAAGGGAATGGGACGTTTTACGGGCGAGGATCAGCTTTTTCAGTAAAAAGTATGAGTACGATGCTGGAACGCGTGGGGTATATGAGGTTTCCGCTCCAGTGTTTTCGCAGGAATATGATATTACCGGGATGGGCGGCAGAATCGTGGCAAGTTTCAGGCGTACAAGTGGCTGGTTCAGTTCAGGGGCTTTTGTGTTAGACAACCAATCGGAACAACTGAACTCATATGAATTGATTGCAGTTGTGATGGGCGTGCATGCAATTAATAAAAGAAGGAATTCGGCTGCCAGTAGCAGCACCTAGAGGCAGGCGAGTGGAGTGAAGTGAAGTGAAGTGGGATTAACTGTCCCGAAAGCAGCTTCACTGCCCATTCCAATCTCTGTTGCCTACGCTAACGAATCCCTGGCACCTTATAGGGAGGATTATCACCGATTCCTAAGGATAACGAACTTCACAGTCGCTATTCCGTTGGAACCCTGCCAGTGGTTCGACAGGGCGAGGAAATAACGAGTCTGTGATTCGTTAAACGGCCAATCTGTTGTTAGGAACTCGAATAGAGCCTGCTCGGTTCGTTAAACGTTTGTGAAGCAAATCATCAAAAGGGGTGTCCCGTCATCTTCATGACTATGGGGTAGCCCCCTTTGTGTATTATGGAAAATTAAATTATTGGAAAATCATCGGCAAATGGTTGGCAGAAAAAGATGTACTTTAGGCAGAATCACTGCCATCCGCCTTGGTTAAAGGGCCTTCTACAGGGTGGTTTCGCACCTCTCCATAAGTCCGTTCAGTCTGTACTTCAGGCTCGGATTCAGCATATCGCGCCAATACCTTGGCGGCTGTCTCCGACATTCGCGCTCGAAGGGCAACATGATCTGCAATCCGTACCCGTTTGCCCAGAAAACGCATTTTGGACAGCACATAATCCATCTCATTCCGCGGTATGGTCAATTCAATGCGGTACGTCTGATGCGCTTCCACATATTCTACCTGCTTCTCGAAGCAGGAGAAGGCATACAGAATTCGCGACAACTCCTGATTGAACTCCGGCAGGACTTCGATCGTCACGGTCGTCTTCCGATTCTCCGTTAATATAGCGATTTGAGCAGTGTATTGAGAAGCGAGTTCCGGTTGGATCGGCTGGGCTTCCGCAGCAATGATGCTGTGCAGCTTGGTTGACATCAGCTTGCCGTAGTGTGGAGCATACCAGAGCACGTACCATTCCTTTTTAACCATGGAATATTCGAGCTTGTAGGGGAATCCAAACTGATCCTGGCTGATTCGCCGATTGCGGCCACGCCCTGTCAAACGAAACCCCTGCTGATGCAGAATGATCTGTCGTAACGGTTTGAGCAGCGGGTGAAAGACGCTATTTTCTTCACTTTTGGCTTTTTCGGTGAGGTAATCCTGAAGATCCAAATTTTGCTCTGCCTCCAGCATGTCATGCATTTTGTGCAACGTGTCAGGATTCAGCGCTTCTGGTGCGGCAGGGTGATTCAGCATCATGCGCAGCCAGGCCCGTTCTTGTGAAGTCCAGGTGAACAGTCCGGTTTCATTCAATCTCGTCATCATCTGGTAGTTGAACATCTTCTCGAACAGATTCATAATATTGCGCAATCTCCTTCCATTCCTTAATCATCTCCTGACGCAGCCTATGGGGTGCAATCACCTCGCAGCTTGAACCAAAGCTCCGAAGCCACGGCTTAATCTCGGTGGTACCATTGACCTGGATTTCATACAGAAAAGTATCATCGGTTTCAGGCGTAATTGAACCCCATTGGCCTTGCAGACGTACCCGATCCAGAATGAAGTTGCGCTGGCCGTCCTGAGGATGGAAGAATCGGGCTTGAACCGTTACCGTGTTCCCCGTATCCACCAGCCAGCTGTAGCGGCTGATCTCGGCCCACTGCTGCTTCAGTTCGTGCATATATTCGTCTTCGACCGAATCCTGTTCCTCCAGCTGTGTAATGCCCTCCATTCGGAATTTTACAAAGCCACGGCGTCCCTGATATCCAATCACATACCAGCGACCATACTGATGGTCATAGACGACTTCAAGCGGTACGATCCGATTGGATCGTCCTCCTGCTTCCCGTTCAAAGCGTGGATTCGTATTCTGCGAGCTGTAACTGGATGGTCTTTTGGGTGAATAATAGAGAAACTGGACATGTTTTCGCTGGCGAATCGCACTAAGCAGGGTGTACAGATGTGCTTCGTCCAGAATGCGTGAATAATAGTGGTATTTGTATATAAATGGTTCGGTGGCTTCTTCCTGCGGATAGTTTGCGGTTATGGCTTTTTTGAGACTGTCCCGCAATAAATATCCCTGGACGGACGGAACCTGGGTGTTCGCCATGATATCCACAAAATCATACAGCTCCAGCTGTTCTTCCACGGTTAGCCCCGTGAGTACGTCCTGCTGCAAAAGATAACGATAAGGCCTGCCTCCGGGTTCCTTGCGGATCACCCCGACCTCTTCCAGATACTTCAGATCAGAGCGAATCGTCTTTTCGTCAGGCAGCGCCAGATCGTCTGGCAGGTCAGCGCAGCAGGCGTCCAGCAGTTCCATCGCGGTCAGGGCTTTATCCTGTAAGGTATGCAAAAGGACGGAAAGACGTTGAACCTCAGTCTCTTTCATCGACTTGGCACGAAAAAGGAAGAGCAGCAGGGGTTCTGCGGATTCCCCATATTGGAAGCGCACGAGATCTGCCATCTCTTTGCTGTGTTCCGAACCGGTGCGTTGGTCCACGACAGTCTGCATGATTTCTTTTAATCGGCGTTGGGTTTTATCAAAGGTATGTACGGATATGCCGAGCCGTTCGGCATACTGTTTGCGGTTATATGCACCGCTTGTCAGGGACAACATGCGCAGAAACTGAATTTCTTTGTCAAAGCTCTCTTTAGCCATGAGCATTCACTCCTTGTTATCCCTTCATTGTAGCAGGATGAGTGACGCGTTTCATTTTAAACTTATGAAGGTTGAATCCATTTCATAATACCTTTGGGCTGCTTCAATCGTTACAAAACGATATTTTTATGAGTTATGAAATTGATTCGTCGCCATACTTTCGCCATGTTCGCGTGCAAATGTGTGAGGCATAATAAGGTTGTGAAGCGGGGCAGCAACAAGCTCTGCGGATCAAGGTTCCGAGGCGCCAGGGAGGGTTACTTCGACTGTTAATCGACCAGGTCGTTGGTTCGAATCCAATCGCCGCCGTTCATGGCGGTGTAGCTCAGCGGTAGAGCGGGTATTATACCTTCCCACCTTTTTCCTCGGAACATTTTATGTTGGAACATGAATGAATTAGACTCACACCGGGAGGTCATGAGTATGAGTAGAGCGAAACAATTATTCAATCAACCTCAGCCAACCATACGCAATCATGAGGGCTACGGAGCCTATGAGCGATTGGTGGAGGAACAATATATACAGCTGTTGATGACCAATACATTGAACAACACGTTTTATGCAGATACACAGCAACTGATGGATGATGCGATGGTCAGTCATCAGGAGATGGCTGAGGTCGATGCGGGGTTTATGGCGCGGGCGCTGGTCTATGCTCGTAATGAAGGCATGATGCGGTTACAGCCTCTATACGGCCTGGCACTCTTGTCCAAAGTGGATCCAGATCAGTTTGCGAAGGTATTCTCCAAGGTGGTACAGACACCGGCTGACTTGGCCGATTTTCTAACGATTCTAAGAGGAACGGGTCGGGGGCAGGGCGGTCGGGCGGTGAAACGTCAGGTGAGTCTCTTTTTGAACGGGATCAGCGAATACTGGGCGATTAAATACAACGGACGCGGGCGTGGATACAGTTTGGGCGATATGATCGCTACAGCACATCCCAAGCCGACAGATATGAAACAACAGGCATTATTCCGTTATTTGCGCGGACATGAGGTAGATCTTGCAGATCTGCCGCAGTTACAGGCGCTGGAGAAGCTGAAATCCATCCCAAACCCGGCAGTCAGATGCATCTGATCGAAAAAGGTAAACTGCCGTATTCGGTGGTCACTTCGATCATGCAGCCGACACGTACGGTATGGGAGGCGTTGATGTCCCAGATGCCCACCTTTGCCTTGTTACGTCATCTGAATGCGATGGATCGGGCGGGAGTTTTTGAAAAATCGAAAAATATCGATTACGTAACGGGCCGTCTTACGGATGCAGAATCCCTGCGTAAGTCGCGCATCTTGCCTTTCCGCTTCGCCAGTGCATATGAAATGATCGCAAGAGAAGAGCTTCGATATGCTTTGCGGGAAGCGGTGGAGCTATCGATTGGCAACTTGCCAGCGCTGCCGGGAAGAACCGCGATTTTCCTGGATCGCTCAGGTTCCATGCAAGGGGATTATTTGCGGATTGGTTCGGTGCTGGCACTGGCACTTTATAAACAAACAAGAGGTAATTCGCTGTTCTGGCTATTCGACCATATGGTTGAAGATGCTCGTCCGAAGATGAATGAGAGCATCCTTTCCCAGGCTCACCGGATTCGCGCACAAGGTGGAACGGACACGGGGCGTCCTGTACGAGAGCTTCGGGATATCGGAGAGAAAGTGGATCAGATCATTATGATCACTGATGAACAGCAGAATGAAGGCAGTCCGTTATATGCCGAGCTTGAGCGTTATCGCCGGATGATGAATCCGGAGCTGAAGGCGTTTATCGTGGATATTGCACCGTACCAGCAGGCGATGTTACCGCCACGGGATGGTAAAACCTTTTATATCTATGGCTGGAGTGAAACGGTACTGACGTATATTGCAGAGACTGTGGCGGGATATGATACACTCGCAAACCGGGTGCGGGCGATGGAAATTTAATTCATTTGCAAGAATGACCCGTAACGGGGAGGTCACCCGTGAAATTATAACGTGATTGTGCTTAAAGGAGGCAATGGACATGACCCATGTTCATGAAGAAATGAGAGAAACGATTAGACAGCAGCTGAAGCAGATTGAACAGGAGGAGCAGGTGCGAATCATCTATGCCTGTGAATCGGGCAGCCGGGCGTGGGGATTTCCTTCACAGGATAGCGATTATGATGTGCGTTTTCTATATGTGAGACCGCTGGAATGGTACTTGTCCATTGAGGAACAAAGGGATGTGATCGAACGTCCGATCAGCGATCAGCTAGATATCAATGGTTGGGATTTGCGCAAAGCTTTGAAGCTGTTTCGCAAGTCAAATCCACCGCTGCTGGAGTGGCTGCAATCCCCAATTCAGTATGATGAACCGTACAGCGTGGCAGAGCATATTCGTGCCCTATCGCCTTTGACCTTTTCACCGAAGTCCTGCATGTATCATTATCTGAATATGGCGAAGGGGAATTTTCGGGATTATTTGCAGGGTGAGCAGGTGAAGATCAAAAAGTATTTCTATGTGCTGCGCCCATTGCTCGCCTGCGGCTGGATCGAACGTTATGATGCGATGCCACCGATGGGATTCGAAGAGCTTGTGCAAGAGCTTGTGCCTCAAAGCGCGCCGCTCTATACGGAAATCCATGAATTGCTGCGGCGGAAAAAGGCAGGCGAGGAACTGGATCTGGAACCGCAGCTACCAGCCATACAGGCGTATTTGGCGGAGAAGATCGAACATTTTGAACGACTGGCCTCCCGGATGGAGAATGAGCAGATTATTCCATATGAAGAATTGGATCGGATCTTCTGTTTTGCGTTGCAAGAGGTGTGGCCTCCAACCTGCCATTAAAGTACGAGGTCGTGCGTATTTGCACATCATGAGTCTGAACCGGTGGACCCACGTTTATTACAGGATTGGTGGAGCATGGGACTTCTGATTCCTTTGGATGCAAGGTTATAGGGCAGGTTTGGTAGATCCAAGCCTGCTTTTTGTCTATTTTTTGTCAAAATACTATAATCGAGATAATTAAAATTAGGAGTTTTAACATTAATATAAATAACTTAAGCCCTATATGTTTCCAATCTGTTCTGGGTAATAATGAATAGTAAGTAAGTAATCATTGGAATCTCACCACGTAACGATAGGGGGTAACCTGTATGGCGTCAATTATTCTGCTGGTGAAACAGGCGGAGGACGATGAAAAGGTTATTTATCGATTCGGACCGAATGAGCGGAAGATGGGACTCATTGAGATGAATAAGGTCAAGGAAAGTGTGAAAGAACTGGAGCCTGTTCAGGTTGAGGGAGTGAGCTCAAGTTTTTATTTCAATCGGGCTGCTCAGCGACTGGTTCGATGTTTGTTCAGAGAAGGCGGCAAGTTCCCGGAACGGACGACATGTGAATCTTAGTATAAAACCATTAAAATAAAACACTCTGTATCCATTGTTGTAGTTGGATACAGAGTGTTTTTGCGTTTTGCGTCTCTACTTGCTCGAATATTTTGTAAGTGTACCTTTTTCTTTTAGATCGAGATATAGCCTGTGAAGGATGGTTGCAGCTTCAGCTCTTGTAATTGCTTTTTTGGGATTAAAGAGCCCTTCATTGGTGGTCATTATGCCTTCCTTTTGAAGAGCTGCTAATCTTCTTGCTAATATACTTGAATGGTCATCTGCAGGCTCTAGTTCATCAAAAAGTAAAGGATACAATTTGTTCGTTCCATCAAGGGTATAATCATATCGCCCATCATCTAGTAGGTCATCACTATACTCGCGTTTAGGAATATCTTTCATTGTGTTCAGGATGTCGTATACTTCTTGATCATTGTCGATCTCATCATACAATTCAGGAAGCAGGTTCACTACGCCAATTCGGGTAAGCTTATGATCTGGATAAAAATAGTTAACCCCATTCTTATATGCATATGTAGAGTAAGTATATTCTGAAAGTGCTTTGGATGTGGAAGCATATGCCCAGTGACTAGAGGGTACATCCTTAAACTTTCTTGTGGGTAAATCGTCATTTGTTATGTACTTATCAAATAACTGAGAAAACATGGTGATGAATTCTGCCTTGGTCACGTTATTGTCGGGTTTAAAAGTTCCATTTTTGTACCCTTTAATAATTCCTTTCTTGCTCATAAATTCAATTGATTCGATGGCCCAAGAGTGTTTATATTGAGTGACATCCTTAAATGTGGAACTTTTGGCGCTTGCTGCTGTAGAGCCTACAATGAGAGATGATAAGAGAAACATAATGATTAATAGTTTTTTCATGCTGACTTCCTCTCTGCTTTATATTTGTATCCTAATGAAACTCCTGAATTTTAGCATAAATAAATAATTACGTATACGTTTTTTAGAGATAAATGAATTGTTTATCCTATATAAAAACGAAATCAAGCACTTGTGTTAATCGGATAGAGAAAAAAGACCTAGCTTCACTGTGTAAAGGTAGGCCTTTCTATTCTAAAAGTTTATATCACTTTAATCTTCAGAACGTCTTCGCAAAAGAAATCAGTGCGGTAATCGTAATAATATTAAGCAACGTCGAGATTAGAACCGTCTGGGCGGCAAAGTCGGGCTCGTTATCATATTCCTCCGCCAGAATGGACGCATTGACTCCGGTAGGCATACCGGATGCGATAATAAGGGCCTGAGCAGCGATACCTTGCAAACCGAGCAGCAGCACAATGGAAATCCCGATGGCCGGGCCAATCAGCAAACGCAGAAATGTGCTAATATACACATCAAGGCGGTACAGCCGAATTGGATATTTTACGATCTGTGCTCCCAGCGTCAATAGCGCCACGGCAACCATACTTTGCTGCGCATAGGTCAGCGGCATGGATAGGAACGTCGGCAAAGGAACCTTCCACATGTGAAACAAAATGCCAAGCAACAGCGCATAAGGAACGGGCATTTTGAGAAATCCGATGATTACCGCCCGGTAGTTGCCTTTGAGCTTCGCACCTTGAATGGACAATACGCCGTAGGTGAAAGTCAGTAATGCCTGTAAAGACATGACTAATGCCTGGATGGAAGAGGCCAGCGGATCACCACGGAATACCAGGGAATTGATGGGCAACCCATAATTACCTGCATTGTCCAGCATGATACTGTTGTTGAAGGCGGCCTTCATGCCTTTATTCATCCGAAGTGAGCGCGCAAATACAGAACCTACAATATAGAGGATCAATACATATATCGCGTAAAAGAGTGTGACGGTTCCGAGCAGCTCACCCGACATATCGGAGTGGTACATGCTCATAAATACGGCTGCGGGGGTAATACAATAGAAATTGATTTTGGCGAGGGTGTACAAGTCCAGCTTGAACACCTTTTGCATCCAGGACCCGACGGCGATCAAGAGAAAGACGGGCAGGACGACTTCAAGCATGATGTCTGCAATCATCAGTTCAGCTTCCTTTTTCATGAAAATTTCAGTCCGATTTCGAAAATACCTCAACCATTATATCATTTTATACACAGATGGAAGATGTAAAATGACTAAAAAAGAGAAGGGGGCCTTTCATTATGATTCCAGATCATCTGGATTATGGTTTATCGATCTTATTTATCGGTTTTAATCCGAGTATCACGTCTGGAGAGACGGGTCATCATTATGCTTATAAAGGAAACCGTTTCTGGCGCATTCTTGAGCGGGCCGGATTGACTCCCCGTTTATATGATGCACAAGAGGATGGAGAGTTGCTGAAGCTGGGTTATGGATTTACCAATATTGTGGCCCGGCCGACAAGAGGCATGGAGGATATTACAAAAGAGGAATATGCAGAGGGAAGGCAGATTTTAAGGCAAAAGCTGGAGGAATACCGACCAGACATTGCCTGTTTCGTTGGGAAAGGGGTATACACCCAGTACAGTCAGCGTGCCAAAGCGGAATGGGGATTTCAGGACGACCCGGTCGTCAAGGAAATTCATGAGTTTGTTGCTCCGTCATCCAGCGGACTCGTGCGCATGTCAATGGATGAGATTGTAGCGATCTATTCACAGCTTGCCGATTTTGTATCGGAGAAGAACAGGGTAGATTGAGAGATAAGAGTAAGCGGCTGCGACGGAATGAGTGATTCAGAAAATTCACCCCGAAACTGTAGAGAATGTGCAGCAACAATAACAATATATTGGTATGCAGAGTTCGCCCATTCGGTTTTCACCCGGTGGCGCGAATTCTTTTTTTTGGATAAAGTGAGAGGTTTCGGGAAGTGCTTCCGTCTATATAGTACAGAACCATGCATGGAAGCTGTAGAGAAGGGGGATTACATGACTCAACAGATACCAGAGGAGGAGCTCATTCAGCGTATTATTGCGGGGGACAAACAGCTATTTGCTGTGCTCGTGGATCGATATAAACATAAAGTATTCGGCATTTTGCGTGGAATGGGTGCGAGTCATTCAGATGCACAGGATCTCGCTCAGGATACATTTCTTCGGATTTACCGCTATCTTCCGTCGAGGCGGCAGGGAAGCAGTTTCTCATCCTGGGTATACACCATCGCTGTGAATCGGATGCGGGATTTTATGCGGCAACAGAAACCCGTGATGACTGCTGTTCATCCAGCTTTGGAACAAACCAGTGATGAAACGCCTGAGAAACATGTACTGCATAAGGAGATGCAGCGTGAAATCTATCGCCAGATGGAGCAACTGCCGGAATCGTATCGGCTGGTGCTGCTGCTTAAATATACGAATGAGCTGAGCTACGAAGAGATTGCAGACATCACGGACATGAGTTCCGCCCAAGTGCGTAATGCACTTTACCGGGGGAAGAAAACGTTGAAGAAACAAATGGAGCGCAAAGGAGGTTTATCGACGTATGAAGCCTATTCCAAATGATGAGGACCGGATGTGGGAACAGCATTTGTTCCGTGAAGAACCGGATGCGGACTTTACGCTTGAGGTGATGCAGAAACTGGATGGAATGTCCATGTTGAGCGCAGAAGACGGGAATCCATTTACGAAAAAGACCTCCAAGTCCCATTGGATGCGCCGGTCGGGAATTGCAGCGGCGGCAGTTGTGATCCTTGCGGGAGGGGCCTGGTTTGCTTTTGATCACACAGCAAAATCTACGCAGCCCACGGTAAATGCCGTAAATCAGCGGCTCCCAGATATACCTGTACCAGAAGAGATAAGATCTCATTATCTTACGGATGATTACAAGCGTCTGAAACCACTTGGTCTGGTCATTAACCCGAATATTCAAATAGTAGATCAGGGATACACGCTCAAGATTAGAGATGTCCTAATGGATCGTTCACAAATTATTATTATAACAGAGCAAAGCAACCCCGACGGCAGCACGATACCGGTTGTTTATCCGGAGGCGGGAAGAATTCATGTTACAGATGAAGAGGGGAATCGTGTTGCTTCAATGGCGGTAGATACGAGGCTTAGCGGTGGGATGTATCAAAGATTTGTATTCCAATTGAATGATGATATTCCAGATCAAATATTTGTACGGGGAGAATTAAGTTATTTAAAAATTCCTGATTATTATAATGTTCGTACTGGGGAAATTAAAGCAAGTAATACAACGGTCGATTGGAGCTTTAAATTCAACATCGATATGACCAGAGTCAAATCACTGGCTGTTGAGGATACCATGAATAACACCTACACCACTCCTGAAGGCTTGAAACTGGATATGACTCAGTTTGTACGTACGCCAAATGGGACCCGTATTGACATGAATGTGAGTCTGGACGATCAACTTCGTGCCAAAGTCGGAGAGAATTGGGCGGATGATATGGACTTGATGTATCATATCGAAATTCCTGAAACGAATGAATATCGGATTTTCAATGGAAGCAGGCCTAATGCACGTCAAGCCAAGTTCAGGTTCCGTGATCAGAGTGGCTTGAGGGATGGTGGGCCGTTGAAGTTGTCGGAGACATGGGACCCTGCTTATGTTACGGTAGATGCGAAGAAGATTCGCTTTGTCCTGGATGGATATACCATCCCGGTGCGGGAGGAGAAGTCCGTGGAAGTGGATTTAGAAAAGATGCGTAAGGATGCTGAATTCTACACCTACGTACTGCAGTTTGAACAGCTTGGAGATGAACTATTATTTTCTGATTTTAATTACAAACCGCTGTGGGAGTCCTATGACAAAAACTACTCACTTGTCCTGGAGGGAAGAGGGACTTTCCGAAATTCTTTAGATGGCGATCGCTGGGTGGCTGTGGATCCGGAAGGAAAAGAGTATCCTGTTCAAGTAATCGGTTTTCCAGACCAGCCTAACAATAACGGAGAATACGTTGCAGAAAATCTGAAATTGATCATCCGCGGCTTTTACAAAGAAGACGGAACGAAATTCACCTTAAAAAGAACAGCAGTAATTAACCGAGAGTACGGTGATGTGAATTGGGAAGTAGATCTTCCATCGTACGCAAGCCTGCCTTGGCAAAAATAACAATCGTGAATGCCAAGAAACGGAATAAGCTTGGATGTATGACTAAATAGGGATGAAAGGCCCCACATAATAACATGTGGGGCCTTTTTGGTATTCAATAAAGTTAAGTTGTACTGAGGCTAAGGAGGTTACGTGCATGTTTTGAGTTACGCAGATTCCCGTGGAATCAAAGTAGTCGATAACATCACCGTTTCCTTTGGTGTGCCCGGCCGTTCAATCCTGCGCTGCAAAGCTTCAATAGCGCGCTGACCCAGTTCCTCTTTGCAGAGGTTGACCGTGGTCAGAGGCGGAGAGGATGCAGCCGCGGCATGCACATTGTCGATACCGATGACAAGACAATCTCCAGGTGTGGAGAATCCCATTTCCTGCAACTTATTCATCCACTGGAGGGCAATATCATCATTGACGCCAATCCAGGCATCGGGGCGTTCGTCATTCGGCATGTTTTGGATTGTTGCGGCCAATTGGTCGATCCATTCCCCGTTCTCGTAAGGAATATTCCATTCTCTGAATGTCGTCATACGACTGCTGTCTGCGTGAAAATGGTTCAAGGCCAGCTCGATGCCAATCTTTCGCTGCGCGAAGCTGGCAGCACGACCATCATCCGTAATCAGACCAATGCGGCGACACTGCATCGACATTAAATATCTCGCCACAGTAATACCTGCTTCCAGGTTATCATGGCTGATGGTATCACAGTTCAACAGGGGCTCCTGATGGTCTACGAGCACAATGGGGCGGCCCGTCTGAGCCAGTCGTTGCAGGACTGCATGGGGGAAAGCCCCCATGGCGATGACTCCCGCACACCGTTCCCAGTCCAAATGGGGAGCGATTGCCCGTTCTGGCGGCGTGTGTTCATCAGCGACTCCCAGAGAGGGAGATACAATGGCATGATGCCACCCTCTTTCATTACAGGCAGAGATCATGCCGGAGAGTACGCGCTGCCAGTAGTGCGGTTCCCCCCGGTTGAGCTGATTCATGCAGATGAGGGCAAACGGCGGCTCAGACTGATCTTCATTGATTCCAGTGGACACAGTGCTGCTGCCTGGAGTGCTCTGGCGATATCCCAAGGCACGGGCTAGTTCAAGTACACGGGCGCGAGTCGCTTCACTGACACCTGTCTTGCCGCTGAGTGCGCGGGATACGGCGTATTTGGATAATCCGAGCTGGTCAGCCAGCGTCTGGATAGAAACTTTACGTGACATTTCATTACTCCTTCATATGTAAACGATTTGATAAATTCAATGAGTCAATTCCAGTCTATATAAATTGAACTAAACATTTACACGAGAACGGAGAGGACAGAATTATCCTGTATGAATTGACGATCATCTTCCGGCAAAGTACACTTACAAATAATAATGTTATTATAATTTATCATAACGAAAATAACAATAAAGTGCAAATGGTTGATTGAAACTATGCAAACCCATGTGGAAAACTACATTTCAAAGGAGACGATATTCATGGAACAGTTCAGATTACCGAAAATACCGATGCCGCATCTGGAATTGCCGCAAGCTGTGCAGAACATTCTCACCGAGGCCGAGGAACGGCTGCAACATAGACCAAGATTGCTGGCACAGTTTCGTAACTGTTTTCCTAACACCCTGGAAACGACGACTAAACTATTGGATGACGGAACAACCTTTGTAATTACAGGAGATATCCCGGCCATGTGGCTGCGTGATTCAGTAGAGCAGGTGATGCATTACGTCCCGCTCGCAAAGGAAGACGAACAGCTGCAGCGGATCATAGGAGGGCTTATCAAACGGCATACGTTCTATGCGGATATCGATATCTATGCCAATGCGTTCAACGAAACGGCTAATGGATGGCATTGGGATGCCAACGATGAGACAGAGATGTCGCCGTGGGTGTGGGAGCGCAAGTTTGAACTGGATTCACTCTGTTTCTCCATGCGGCTCGCCTATGCGTATTGGCGTGAGACGGAATTGACAGATATATTTGACGAGCGTTTCAAGAGGGTGATGGAGAGCATAGTAGGTCTGTGGAAAACGGAGCAGCGGCATGGGGAGCACTCGCCATATCAATTCATGCGCCGGAATTGTCCAGCCCACGATACGCTCCGCAACGAAGGATTAGGGATGCCGGTAAACTATACCGGCATGATCTGGTCCGGCTTCCGCCCCAGCGATGATGCATGTGATTTTCATTATAATATTCCGGCGAATATGTTCGCAGCGGTGACTTTGCGTCAGATGGGGGAGATTGCGAGGTGGGTGTTCCGGGATGAACAACTGGTGAGCACAATGGGTCTTTTGGAAGAAGAAATACGGCATGGTATTTCCCTATACGGTACGTACCGTCACCCGGAGTATGGGCCGATTTATGCCTATGAGACGGATGGTTACGGCAACTTTTGCCTCATGGATGATGCAGGTACGCCGGGACTTATGTCGATTCCATATTTTGAGTATGCTTCCACCGAGGACATCGTGTACCAGAATACACGCCGTTTTATTTTGAGCAAGGAAAATCCGTTCTATTATGAAGGACAAATAGCCAAAGGCATTGGCAGCCCCCATACTCCGCCCGGATACATCTGGCATATGGCGCTGTCCATGCAGGGTCTGACCGCAGACAACGATAAGGAAATGCTGGAGATGATTGAGCTGCTGGAGAACACGGATGCAGGCACCGGGTACATGCATGAAGGTTTTCATTCGGATGATCCGAACACGTTCACAAGGCCATGGTTTGCCTGGTCGAACAGTCTATTCTCGCAGCTTGTGTACAAAGCAATGAAAAAAGGAATTCTATAAGTAATACATTTCAAAGAAAAGAGCCATTGCCTGCAAAGCAGCCGTTCCGGTTACGAATCGTTCTTTCGATCGCTGTTATCCCCGGATTTCCTGATCGCCTTTTTCAAAGTCGAAATCCGGTGATAAAGGCGAACACTTCGTTTCTTCAGAATCGATTTCGTCCCCTGCACTGCGTTTGATATTTCGCATGACATTTTTTTGCCGACATCATTTCTAGAATAGAAGAGTAAGCAGACAAAAAGCCCAAACTGCTAAAGATTCGCAGTTTGGGCTTTGGTTTATGAGGAGGGCTATTCGGCTCACGGCTTCACTATACAGTCTTAAGCAGATCGGCGATGAACACCTTTTGACCTGTGCGTGCACTTTCAAGGGACGCAAGGACCATGGCCATGCTAAACTGGTTGTCACTGCAATCGGTCTCAGGCAGTTGCCCGGATTCCAGGGCTGCGAACATGTCTTCGAGGCAGCCATGGTGCCCTGTCTTCTCCATCACAGGCTGTTGCCCTTCAATCCGCTCACACGGCTGGAAAAAGGACGGTTTGCCTTCCGCATCCAGATGCTGCGCCGAGACCACTTCAGCATAAATGTCATCATGTCCATCCCAGATCGCGGTTCCTTTTTCTCCGGTTACGCGCCAGGATGCCTCCCATGAAGTAGGCACACCTTCTGTGCACCAGGACCCTCGATAGTCAAACACGGAGCCGTCGGACATTTCAAAAATGCACAACGCCATCGCATTGCCTTTGTACCACGAACCTGGAGGATTGAATTCGTGGCAGTAGACCGAGACCGGATTCGCACCGAGAATATATCGTGCCTGGTCGAAGGTATGTATCGCCATATCCAGGAGCAGTGGACTATCCATCAGGTCACGGAAACCACCGAAATGGGGTCCAAGGAAGAAGTCTGCTCCTGCATAACCGACTTGACCAATGGTTCCTTCCGAGATCAACTGCCGATAAGCGCGAATGCGCGGATCGAAACGACGATTTTGCATCACCGCCTGAATATTGCCCGTACGGCGTGCAGCCTGAACAATATCTTCACAATCAGCGAACGATTCCGCCAGAGGCTTTTCGCCAAATACATGGCAACCCTGTTGTAACGCCGTCATGGCAATTCCATGATGGCTCGCTGGAATGGTGACATCGAATACAATATTGGCATCGGTTGCGCGAATGGCCTCGCTGATATCCGTAAACGTGGGACAGGAGAGGCCATGCCGTGCAGCGAGGGCGACAGCAGTCTGTTCATACAGATCGACAAGCCCTACAATTTCCGTGTCCGGCCTTTGCATGGCGTAATCAACCCAGGTGTTGGACATGGCCCCGCAGCCAGCCACAACCACCCGGTAAGGATGACTCATCTTATCAGCTCCTTATGCTTCTGATTTTCTATGCTCGTGCAATAGATATCATGTACCTCAGTGTTATCCTGTTTCTATACCGGATTAGGAACGAAATCTCCACCACGGCATTGTTTCAAATATCGCAGCGCGTGCACCTGTCCGGTCATTTCGAGTTCATCTTTGTAGACAGGATCATGCCAGCCTTCAATGTCGATCGTTCCCTGATATCCGTTTTGGCGCAGAATCGTAATGATGTCGGACCAGTTGGTATCCCCGAAGCCGGGCGTACGGTGCCAGACAAATTCACGTGGGCCATGAACGCCATATTCCTTGACGATATCCCAGGCAATGGTGGCATCTTTGCCATGCACATGGAACACTTTAGGCGCCCACCTGCGCAGCTGCGGAATCGGGTCGATCAGGCTGGACATTTGATGACATGGCTCCCATTCCAGTCCAATATTTTCATCGGGAACCGCATCGAACATCATCTCCCAGGCCGTCGGATTATGCGCGATATTCCAATCACCCGTCTGCCATGTACCACCCATATCACAATTCTCAAAAGCAATGCGTACACCCCGGTCTGCTGCCCGGCGTGCCAGTTCTCCAAACACTTCCTTGAACCTTGGAATCGATTGGTCAATCGGTTGATCGGTAAGTCGTCCGGTGAACCCGGAGACGATATCTGCTCCGAAGAGCTGGGCGTGGTCAATAGCCCGTTCCCAGCTGGCGAGTGTATCAGCATTATCCCCGGTTCCGGTGAGCGGATTACCAAATACACTTACTGCAGAGATGATAATACCTTGTTCGTCCACGATTTCACGAACACGTTTGGCTGTTTCGGCCAGGTCCAAATCACCAGTCGTTTGCCAGAAGGTCAGATTGAATGATTCAAAGCCATGTTTCATGATCTGTGGGATGACGCGGACTGCGTCGTGCCCACCTACGAGGGTGCCTATGCGTAACGGATTATTCATGGTTGTATTTCACTCCAATATTGGCTTATAGTACTTCGTGACACACTCATTATAGCCGGGCATCTACAGGATGGCTCTATACAATCTTGTGCAATATTAGTCGGATCTTGTGAGGAGGGGGTTAGACGTCGTGCTGGACCTGAAAGCGCTTCACGAAAATACCCGTATTGACCATAAATCGTACCCTTTTCAGTTGTTCCAAAACCGCTGTCGAGAAATGAAGGCGGAAGAATGCATTTTATACTTGCACTGGCATGAACACTTTGAACTGATTGTCATGCGACGGGGCAGTGCACAATTTCATATCGATAGCAGGCCTTATGTGGCTCACGCAGGTGAGGTCATTATTATACCTGGAGGCGCATTACACGTGGGATATGCACTGGAAGATGGAGATGTAGATTATGACTCAATCGTGGTCAATCCTGCCTTATTTCATGATTTTACGCATGATCCCGTTCATTTGAAATATGTGGCACCCTACTTGGAGGGAAGGGTCAGGTTTCCGGTGAAACCGGTGGAGCAGGATATCATTTGCCAAGGCTATTATTCCCTGTTGAACGAAGCCGTGGAAGAGATGGCATTACAGCCACCAGCCTACCAACTCGTTGTAAAATCCAAGCTGCATGCCTTGTTCACGCTGCTTGCCCGAACATTTATGCCACACCAGCTTCCTGACAAAACGACTGGATCGTATTTTCCCAATCGGGAACGATTCAAGCATTTGATTGAGCAGATTGAAGCGGAGCCGACAGGGAAAATGTCGGTTACCGAGGCTGCTGGCCAGGTGGGGCTGAATACGTATCATTTTTGCAAAATGTTCAAAAAACTGACCGGACGTACCTTCGTGGAATATGTGAACGGGTGCCGAATGACGAAAGCGGAACAGCTGCTGCAGGAGAGCAGCCTGACCATTACCGAGATCGCCGCTCGGGTTGGCTGCGAGAATGCCAATTATTTTACGAAGCTGTATAAACAATATAAGGGCATGACCCCTTCCCAAGGGCGACTGAAATAGCAGACTCAGCGTTATCTCTGTACAAACAAAAATCCGGATACTCGCCAATCCCTGGCGTTGATCCGGATTATTTTATGGAGATCAGAACATGAACATGATCTGTTTATGCAAAGGTTTTATTTCATAAATTTCGAGAATAATCGGTTGGCTTTTTTGGAGAGGTCGTCCATTTTGACATTGGCCTGATCAAGCTGATTGTATCCCCATTTGATCGTTTGCAGCATGCGTGGAGATATGGGCGTACCTTTGATCCGTGGATAGATATTGTGATAGGCCCAGACGAGATGCTCCCAGCGATTGTCATTGCCGTCCTGAATGTACTCGGATACGTCGATGACTTTACCGCGTCCGTTCTGGAGAAGTACATTTTTCAGGTGAATGTCCCGTGGATTCAGGCCACGGCTGCGTACAGCTTCGCGAGCTTCGTCCACATCGAGCATCACCTGCTCGGGGACCGGGATTCCTTTTTCCAGACATTCCAGCAAGGTATCCCCGGGTTCAAAACTGATCACAAGAATATTCCGGCCGCTGCCGTAATAGGTGGGGAAATAGGGCAAGCCCTTAAGCTGCTCATATACCTGCTTTTCATTTTCCAATTTGTCCAGGGCATGATCTGAGTACATCTTGAAGGCGTACTGCGGCAAGCCGTCATACGTAAATACTGCCGCATCCGTTCCTGTGCCAATGCAGTTCAGTCCTTCTACATGGCCAATGATGTTCACGAGCTCATTCCGGTCGCTTCCGATGACTTGGATTTGTTGTAATGCTTCTTCCGCCTGGAACCAATCCGGTCGATTCATGGGTGGTGCCTCCTTTTAGGATATGCCTGTACCATATTTTTTAATATAAGATGAACTTATGAAGTTTACACTTGGCTGCTCCGTGTGCAGAATATTCCTTGTAGTTGACGTTCTAACGAACCGAGTAGGTCTTATTGAACGGAGACCTACAGATTTCAAAATTTAACGAGTCGGTACCGCTTTATTGGCCCGTTTTGCACGTTGTACAATCGGAATATAGCTGATAAGCGTGGCTGGAGTTCGTTAGATCTCGCAACGCTGCGTTATCAATGTAATAAGGTGTACTGGATTCTTTAGCGCCGGGACCAACTTTTACCTGCCTCTCCGTTTTAGTGTAAGTGGTAAGGTTCATCTTATATCAAAGCAAAATCCTGTACTCTATTTAGTATATTATGCGTTCTGATGTGTAATTTCATCTTTTGGTGATGTTACTATATAAACGTTACGGATTGAATCGGAAACGGTTGCGGTCAGAAGAAAATAACGGAAGGGTGCTTGCAGCGTTTTTGTCCTTTCCTATATACTGTGAGCATTAAGGGATCTCATGCAGATCCGGCATACAGAAAGGCAGAATATCTTATGGCACAATACCCGCAGTGGTCTTATTCGCAGTCGCGGGCGAGTATGTTCGATGAGTGCCTGCGCAAATATTATTATCATTATTATGGAGCCCATAACGGCTGGAAGGCAGAGTCGGCTGATGAGATGCAGATACGTCTGTATCGGTTGAAACAGCTCAGTAATCTATACCTTGTATTCGGTGACCTCGCCCACCGGATGTGTGAATCTGCGGTTCGCAGCAGGGAAGAAGGTAAAGATAAACCGCGTGAGCACTTTCTGGAACAGACGATGCGCAAGCTGCTCAATCAGGCGTATGTGGAGTCCATGGACCAGGATCAGTGGCGGCTGGACCCCAAGAACCGGGTGATGTTGTCTGAGATGTATTACGGGGATGACACGTTGAATGACCGAATAGCGACGATCAAAGAGCGAGCTTCGGCCTGTGTCGGTAACCTGTATCAGACGCTCACGTGGGAGGAACTGTCCCGCGCGAGTACGGATATTTTGGAGATTGAGAAATGGGATACCATGATGCTGCACGATACGCGCGTGTATGTGAAGATGGACTTGTTATATCGTCGCAGCAACGGCAATATCGTTATAGTGGACTGGAAGACAGGCAAGGAGGATGATTTCTCGGATCAGTTGATGCTGTACGCATCCTATGTGAGGGAGCATTATCGGGTTCCGCTGGAGCAGATTGAGCTGCGGGTGGAGTATCTGTTAACCGGAACACACCGAGAGTTTACTGCAACGGAAGAGGATATCCTGAAGGTGGAGGAGAACGTGGGGCGGTATATTGTTGAGATGCGCTCCTGTGTGGATGATGAGTATTACAATCGTCCCAAGGACGTCTCCTATTTCACGCCAATGCCTTCGCGCCGTGCTTGCCGGGACTGTAATTTCCGCGAGGTGTGCAGTGAGCGTGCTGTGTAGGGAGCTGAAGTAACTGAACAAATAAGTCTTTAAGGGCGATTTCATATGTGTAAATAAAACAAGAAGCGCCAGCCTGGACAGGATCTGCCCGGACTGGCGCTTCTATACGTTCCACAGGCCGGGCAACAAGGCGCCGAGTGGAACGGTCATCCAAAGATCATTGGACCGAGGCGGTATTCTCCAGCGCCTGTCCTGCGGGAACATAGGCATGCCCGAGATCCCGGGCAACCGCCTCATAGGTGATATGTCCATTCAGCACGTTCACCGCGCTGCGAATGGACGCACTGCCGCGAATCGCGGCCGCTGCACCGTGGTTCGCCAGCTGCAGCGCATAAGGCATCGTGGCGTTGGTCAGCGCCACCGTAGACGTGCGCGGCACGGCGCCTGGCATGTTCGCTACCGCGTAATGCACAACACCATGCTTCACGTAGGTTGGTTCATCGTGGGTCGTGATATGATCAATGGTCTCCACAATTCCGCCCTGATCAATCGCCACATCCACAATGACCGAACCGGGTGCCATGGTGGTGACCATCTGCTCGCTGACCAAGGTTGGCGCCTTGGCGCCCGGAATCAGCACCGCACAGATCAGCAGGTCGGCCGCCGCAACAGCCGCCGCAATATTGGATGGACTTGATACCAGGGTATGAATCTGATTACCAAAAATATCATCCAGCTGGCGCAGACGATTCAGATTCAAATCGAGGATGGTCACATCCGCACCCAGACCAATCGCAATTTTGGCGGCATTTGTGCCCACCGTGCCACCACCAATAACCACAACCTTGCCACGGCTTACGCCGGGTACTCCGGATAACAGAATGCCTTTGCCACCTTCCGTTTTCTCCAGCAGCTGCGCTCCAATCTGAGCCGACATGCGTCCGGCTACTTCACTCATCGGGGTGAGCAGAGGCAGCGTGCCGTTGACCTCCAGTGTCTCATACGCAATAGCGGTTACCCGGCTTTCAATCAGTGCCTTCGCCAATGCAGGCTCCGCTGCGAGGTGCAGGTAAGTGAAGAGAATCAAGCCGGGACGAAAATAGGCGTATTCGCTGGCAAGAGGTTCTTTGACCTTGATAATCAGTTCTGCGTCTGCCCAAACCGATGAAGCGGTATCCCGAAGCTCTGCGCCGGCTGACTGATATTCCCTGTCTGTGAATCCACTGCCGAGCCCGGCGCCTTGTTCAATCATCACCTGATGACCGGCTCTGACAAAATCAGCAGCTCCGGCCGGGGTCATTGCTACACGATTTTCATTGTTTTTGATTTCTTTCGGAATTCCGATTCTCATCGCCATGCACCTCGTCCATTTAATGGTTGTTAGCTTATACTACAAGTTTATGACTTGGATAATGGTTTTGCACCTTACTTCATGTCTATCTTTTATGAATTTGAATCAACAAAATGTCGAGAAAAGACTATTCAGGACATTTGTCCATGGCTTATAATGTAAGAAAAAATGACACTACGAGGGATCGATATTGAGAAATGACCGTGTTTTTACGATAAAGGATATCTTGGCTCGCCCCGTCTTTGCCAAAGCGCGTCTTGCTGCTGGGAAAGAGGGGACATCCCGTCAGGTTGGCTGGGTCCATGTGTTGGAGATTACCAATGTTTCTCCATTTGTAAGTCCCCATGATCTTATTTTATCCACAGGACTATGGCTTCAATCGGAGGAAGGGCGTGAAGAATATCTGCTCCAGTTAATTCGGAGCGAAGCGGCGGGGTTATGCGTGGAGTTTGGCACGAGCATTCATGGCATTCCTGAAGAATTGATTGAACTGGCTGACAGGCATCAATTTCCGCTTATCGTGTTTGAGCAGCCGGTCCGTTTCGTTGAGATTACGCAAGATATTCACGCTTTGCTGATTAATCATCAACACCAGCTGCTGAAGAGCCTGGAAACCTATTCGCGTCAGCTTCAGCAGCGAACATTACAGAGTACAGACATATCGGCTCTGCTTCACCTTTTGCATGAATACGCGGCCAAGCCGGTTGTGTATATCTCGTCCATGGAACCGGGCAGTTTCGTGCCAGAGCTGACTTCGGAGACACAGCAAGCGATCTACACATGGTATGAACAGGAGGTGGAGCATCTGGATCTCAATGATTCGGACACCGAGTTGTGGTTCCATCTGGACGAGGAACAGGTGTTGCTGTGTCACCCGGTCGTATGTTTTGGTCAGGTTTTTTCCGCTGTCGGCATGATTGTGCATCCTACAGCGCCCGTCGAGTATCTCAAATTGTTACTCGATTATACAGCGAAGGCAGCAGCTGCACTGACTCTGCGTTCCCAGTTTCTGGAGGAGAAGATGGTGCGCAACCAGAATGAGCTGATTCAGGATCTGATGAACGGCAACATTCTTCATGAGGAGCAGGCTCAGACCCGAATGGGACTCCGTTTGCTGGTCAAGGGACAGTACTGGTTTGCAGGCGGGGTTATTGAGATGGAGCACCGTCTGAAGGGAATTGGCCGTGAGCGAATGGAATCCAACCATCAGGATATTCTGGTTCTGCTGCGTTCCTTGCTCAAAAAGAATAATCTGTCCAGTCTCATCATGCTGAAAAACAATCAGGTATATGTATGCTGTGCCAAGGAAGAGAGCAAGACATCCACGCGAAATCAACTGGTCAAATTGTTAGAAGGCATTCTTGGTGATGTAAAGAGATTTGCGAATCGCAACCTGAAGCAGGTTGTGATTCATGCCGGATTTGGCAAAATTCGCAACCGCTTGACAGGCATGCCTGATAGTCTCCGGGAAGCTTATCAGGTGATTGAAGTTTCACGCTCCGTAGATCGGCTGGAACATATTCATTTTTACGAACGTATGGGTATATATCAAATGTTAAAAGCATTGCCCCAATCGTTTCTTCAGCCCTTTGTCAATGACCATTTGGGCGTTTTGATTGAGCATGATCGGACCCATCATCTAAGGTTGGTGGAGACATTGGATGTCTTTTTGCAAAACTTCGGCTCCAAGCGGGATGCTGCTGCGCAATTGTTCATACATCGGCAAACCTTGTACAATAGATTGGAAAAGTTGGCAGAATTAATGGGACCTGATTTTATGGATCAGGAGAGAAGAATCTGTCTGGAGATGGCACTTCTTGCTCATGCCATGATCGAGGATGAACAGGATTTTTCATCTTGATGGACCAGGTTGGAAAGACAATCCAGACTGTGCATCATTGTATGATCTGCACAGTCTAGCAATTTTTACTGATGCGACGAGCGTGACGTAAAGCGGTCGGTAATATGGTTTTGCCAAGATCCGGGCGGCGCCCGTGATACAGCTTGGGTTGACCGGAAGAGGGAGCAAGCGACAATGAGGTGGGAGTGACCAAACGATATGGTGAAGAGCCTCGTTCCGGAAGATTTTCCGTTTCCATTGTTTTGGATAATACTCCGCTTTGTAACCATTCATCAAGCCGCTCTCGGTTGATTCCTAGTTGTCCGCTCAGATTATAAATATCGAGATTTTTTATCACACATATCCGCCTTTCCTGGAATATCGGGGCTGTATTGGTTATGAAAGGGAAGCATGAAGTTCGAAATGGATAGATGCTCATGGACTTCAGCAATTTGCATCACGCAAAATGCCCAATGGATGGGTGTGCCCGATCGGCGGAATAATCGATTGCGTTCAACAGTGGCGTGTGAAAGGTGTGTGTAAACCGGTTAAAGGTTAGTACACCGCTGTTTTGTGCATTTTCTATAATTTGGATTTTAACTAGATTTTATCACTTCATATGCAACTGTGCGTCTCAATATAGTCTCATTTTTGTGGAGAAAATAAAGGTTGTGGAACGTACCAGTATCTAGTACGGAGGACGCTGATGGGAAACAGTAGTGAAGTTCAATACGATAGATATTATGGTCATGGAAAACGATTCATAGGTCGAGTCAAGGAACTAATGGAGCTGGACCGATGGTTCAGCAATCCGGAAGCTCCTTTAACCATTTTTTCAGTTACGGGTATGGGTGGGATTGGTAAATCCTCCTTGTTGTCCGAGATGTTGTCCGTTGCCCGAAACCAGGGGGCGACCGCCATATGGATGGATGGCAGATCATGCGGCTCGACACCGTCGGTCTTTCTGGAGTATTTGTCCTCTACATTGGGCCTGGAGACTATGGGTACTGATAGTAGGACTCGGTCCTTGAGTCTTCTGAGTCAGACTTCGGGACAGAGACGGCTGGTCCTTGCTGTGGATAACTATGAGGAACTGGCACTTCTGGAAAGTTGGTTCATGGAAGTGTTCGTATCCAAGCTTCCGTTATGCGGTGTACTCATCATTCTGGCTTCAAGACCGGAGCTCGCTTCAGCGTGGCGAACACATCCAAGGTTGCGGCAGCGCCTTGTAAAGATGCCTCTTCCACATTTTACGGTTGAAGAAGTGTCCGAATATATTGCGGTAGCAGGATCACTGAACAAGGGCATGGCAGGGACGATTGCACGTATGACGGATGGACACCCGCTGGGACTGGCGCTTGCCGTTGAAGCTGCAGACCAGCGCAGGCATATTCCTCTTTCCGAGTGGACCGAATTATCACAGATGATTAGCGCCAGGCTTCTGCTTGAATTGACGCTTCCCCGTCTGCATCCGATGGTAGAGGTATTAACGTTGCTGGAAACAGCCAATCAGGAATTGTTGGCATCCGTGCTGCAGACCGAGGTGACGCTTGAAGAATACAACGTCCTGAGACGCATGTCGTTCATTCGTTCCGGACCCAATGGGCTGGCGCTGCATGACATGGCCAGATTGCATCTGCTCCGGGATTTTCGGCAACGTGAACCACAGCGATTGCAAGCCATGCGGTTGCGAATTGCGGGGGTGCTCAAGCCGCTCCATGAACAAGCAGATCCGCATGAGCGACGTCAGATAACCAGGAAAATGCTCCTTTTGTGTCAGGAATCCATGCTCCAGCACCGGAAATATGCTGACGTGTCGGCAGATTCACTGTTCTCTCCATTGGAAGTGATGAGAGCGGAGGACTTGCCATCATTGCAGAAATTGCTCCAACAATGGTGTGAGTATAGCGTTGAGCCTTGGCAGGCGCCTTCTTATCCCGCCTTTTTGGATGAACTTGCACATCGGTATCCTGAGGGGATCGTATTGATGCGTGACAAGGATGGCGAGCCGATTGCGATGTTCATTACAGTGCTTGTGCACCGGGAGAGCAGTGGGATGCTTTCCAACTATTTTCCGACCGAAATGCAGGAGTGTTTCACACCGGAGGAGCTGAACTGCGATCCAGACCAGACGGATACTCATTTTGCAGTATTGGCGGCGGCAAGGGATGATGTGCCAGGCTACAAACGTGAAGAACTGGTAGGTTATATGTCGCTGGATCGCTTGTCGCTCTTGGGAGAAGGGGCAAGAGTTATATTGGTCGCAACCAATCCGCATCTCAAGCTATTTTTGCAGAGCATTGGGTTCCGGATCAGAAGAACACGAACTCGCTTGTGTGACGTGTATGCAGATCAGGCGGATGTACTGGATCTGGATTTGCGCAGTGGACAATTCGGTGACTGGGTGATGTCCTTGCTGGATCCGGATGCAAAAGCCAGTGGGGTACCGCAGAGGGCATCGGGTGTGGATCGGTTACCTTGGTCCGAGCGTGATGTGCGCAAATTGTTGACTCATCTGCACTCTCCCGGAGAATTACATGAGTATGCAGCACGAGTAAGTAATATGGCGGATGGACTTCAATTACAGATGCATGTGCTGGACTTGCTGGAGGGGCGGGTTCACGGTATTTCTCAGCAGGATCAGATGCTGTTATATGCAGCCTATTGGACACATGCTGGCAATCCAACTGCCGCAGCACAGGCTTGCTCGATGAGTCGGGCTACGTTCTATCGACATCTGCGAACGGCTTTGAACCGGTTGGCGCGAGTTCTGTAACCTGTCAGAAAGAATAATACGGACCCATGAAAATAAGCATCATTGGAATAACCAAAAAACACACAGTAACCGGCCAATAGAGCCAGTCCTGCGTGTTTTTTTGATGGAATCAATCTCGATCAGATGACTATGAGATCCAGGGTTCTTGAAGCTGATTGGGTAGTGGAATAGAAGGACAAACAGCTAAAGAGTTCATGATTAAGACTAGAGTCCAGAAATTCGCCAAAGAGGCATTTAATATAGAGGTAGAACCCAAAATTGTTTTGACGCATTATACGAAGACACCCAAGTGAAAAAATGTTTATTACTTACTTTATCCTAAATTCAACCCATTCCTTATTAATTGGGTCTTGAATAAACAACCTTACACCATTTTCACTTTCCGCTTTAAATATTTCTAAGTTGCTTTCTACTCCATCGTCCGCATCAGTTTTTTCATTTGTTGAAATGAGAGAATCATCAACAGGAACATCTGTTTTGTAAAATTCATACTTCTTGCCTTCAAAATTAATCCAGGATGTTGGGTCGTCTCCTTTAGGTGGATTATTTGCAGAATGATTTGAACAGCCACTCAAGAGGAGCATGACAATAAAAAGAAATGCAAATTTATTATTCATTGATTTCACCTCATCATTTCATAAATTTTCCAGTGAAATGATCAAAGTACACGAGCCAGTTATTCCGCTTAACCATTCTCTGTATCATTCATTATAACGAGAAGAAGAGGCTGGTCATAGACCGAGCCTCTTCATGCGGTTATAGAGCGTTGCTCTGGAGATGCCAAGCTGCCGGGCGAGCGTTCTTTTGTTGCCTCCGGCGGCTTTCAGATATTGCAGCAGGAGTTCTGACTCATAGGAATCAAGCTGTTCCTGATAGGACCCGGGGGATATCTCGGCAGATTTGATCTGGGGGTCTCCGTCACGGAGAGTAACGGGCTCTTCCAATCCTTTAGCGTTTGCGGCCGATCCTGATTTCAACTCATACGGGGAATGGAGCTGTACCGTCTCGTC
Organism: Paenibacillus sp. NPDC056933; assembly: GCF_042674385.1. NCBI lineage: Bacteria > Bacillati > Bacillota > Bacilli > Caryophanales > Paenibacillaceae > Paenibacillus > Paenibacillus sp. NPDC056933. The sequence continues at coordinate 419,036 of NZ_JBHUQN010000001.1, forward strand.
CAATACGGTTGGTACATGCCCGTTGTCTGAGATGAAGGTATCCGGCAGATATTCAGGCTTGACCTCACCGTCCGTGGTGAGAATGGTGATTCGCTCAATCACATTTCTTAATTCCCGCACGTTGCCTGGCCAGCCATAGTTGAATAACAGCTTGAATACCTCGGGCGGAATCAATTCAATATGACGGTTGTACAGCAAGGAAAACTCTTGCAGGAACGTCTGAGTCAACTCGTAAATATCTTCCTTGCGCATCCGCAGGGGAGGAATAACCAGATTAATGACATTCAGTCGATAGTAGAGATCCTCCCGGAACTGATTTTGGGAGATCATGCTTAGCAGATTCTGATTGGTGGCTGCGATAATCCGGCAACTTGCGTGTTTCATGCGTGTTCCGCCAACAGGGAAGTAACTCTTCTCCTGCAATACACGAAGCAGCTTCACCTGAAGCTCCAGCGGCATTTCACCTATTTCGTCCAAAAAGAGTGTGCCGCCTTCGGCAAGTTCGATTTTTCCCTTTTTCCCCTTGGGATCAGCTCCTGAGAATGCGCCCTTCTCATAACCAAATAACTCACTCTCAAATAATGAAGCAGGAATGGCCCCGCAATTAATGGCGATAAACGGTGCTGTCTGCGGTTCACGAAGGTCGTGAATGGCTTTGGCAAATAGCTCTTTGCCTGTTCCGCTCTCGCCAAGAATGAGCACGGTAGCTGAAGTGGTACTGATTTTGCGAATGGTGTCCAGACATTGTTTCATCACCAGGCTACTGCCCTTGATTCTGGCAAAAGGGTCAGAATCCGGACGCAGACGGGCAACGGCCTTCTCCAGATGCTGGACTTTGGATGTCATATGTAATAACTCCTGATGCAAGCGGATTTCGGTTGTTATGTCCACTTCAGCGGCAACCGCGCCTACAATGCGTCCATCCAGGTGCACCGGACGTGCATTGATCAGAGCAAAAAGATCGGGTCTTGGTTGGTGCTGCTTTCGGTATACCGTTTCGCCGGTATATAGCGTTTTGAGCGATTGGAGGCGATCTGGCGGAAAGAAGTCTGCTGCCGGTTTTCCGATGATATCTTTTTTGTTAATGGAAAAAACATGCTCCGCACCCGATGTCCAGTAGGTTACCTTGGCTTCTTCATTGATCAGTGTCAGAGCCGAACCTGCCGTTTCCAGCGTTGTCTCGAAATAAGCTTCCATAAGGCGATGGGCGTACATAATGGCTTGAAGAACATCGGTTACAGCAATATATCCCAATGTGGGTCCCTCATCCTGTATCAACAAATAGGGACTTGTGTTGAACAGGGGGACAGCCTCTTCCAATTTTGTAGAGGAAGGAATGATCGTCAAAGAGAGGTCTGAATCCAGGGTACTCATATCTGTGCGTAATAAAGACATCAAATCTGGAAGTAAATGTTTCATCGGTATCACCTCAGTTAGAGCATAACTTTTGGGAACTACACCTGTTAAATAGCTGCATGGAAGTTATCTGCGAAAAGATGGAGTGGGACACATGCTGATTATTCATATTATAGCTTTCCAAATGAAGTGTGTATATATTTTTTGACATGGAGCGTACATCTCATAGCCGTAGAAGATAGCAATATGGATGTATTCAAAATAGAACACGCTTTCAAATTTATAGTTTAGTCATAACAGTTAAATATAGAATGAGAATTGGGATATGTGGTTGGTTATTTGTTATTAAACTTGACATTGGATGTTGATGTACAGCGTTATACGATGGCCATTTTATCAACCGACCCATTGACAATATTCAATTCTTAGAGGAAATGGATGGTGTCCAGAAAAGTAGACATTTCAATTTGAGAATGCTCATTTTTTAGACATTACAAAGGGAACTATTGGTTAGGTAAGGTCCGATTCTCTGCAGAACGATATGTACAGAAAAGAAACCATGTGCCTGGAAAGAAAATGGCCGCATGGTTTTTATTCTTGTCGTTGTTCATTTATAATGTGTTGATTCAGCTGAAGAATAACTATCTGAACATGTTTTTGACGACCATCCAGAGATTGGCTGGCTTCTCGGCAAGACGGCGGGTGTAGTACGGGTACCACATGGTGCCGTAGGGCACGTAACAACGAATGCGGTATCCTTCCCTAGCCAAACGTTCCTGTTCGCTCATGCGCAAACCGTATAACATTTGAAATTCAAATGCATCGGGGGAGATTCCCCGGTCCTTTGCGTACTGCTTGGTCCATTTAATAATGTTGTCATCATGGGATGCAACCGCGGTGTATACGCCTTGATCGAGATGATTTCGAATCATGGTTTTGAATTGATCAATCACTTCAGAAGCATTCTGATAAGCTACGGATGCAGGCTCCTTGTATGCTCCCTTGACCAGACGCAGTCGAATTCCTTCCCGAATCATGTCCCGCGTATCTTCCACGGTACGATGCAAGTAGGCTTGCAGTACCGTTCCTGTATTATCCAGTCCCTCCGAGTGTAAACGGCGCACGATATCCAATGTCGCTTGAGTAAATGGGCTGTCTTCCATATCGATACGTACAAACAGATCATGTGTCTTGGCCTTGACGGCAACAGCACGGATATTGTTGTAACCTTCATCCGGGTCCAGTGCAAGTCCCATCTGGGTTGGCTTAAGCGAGACGTTGGAGTCTGCACCCTGACGGGCAATGCCTTCCACCAGTCGTATATACTCATCCCGGTACAACGCGGCTTCTTTTAATTGGGTAATGCCTTCGCCCAGATGATCCAATGTCGCCATAATGCCTTTGTTGTTAAGTGCCCGAATCTCTTCGAGAGCCTCTTCCAGTGTATTGCCAGCGATGAACTTGCCTGCGAGCTTTTTGCCATATTTGATGGACAGATTCTCCACAGCTTTATTACCTGCAACGGTCAGCAGCGTCTTGCGGTACATTTCCGTTCCGATACTCATCGGGATTTCCTCCTTATGGATCATGCTTCTTCATAACCAAATTACCAAGCAATAATCATGCCAAAGTTGGTCTGGATGGGAATAAAGCAGACATTTATTTCAAAAAATATTTTTCTCAAAAAATATTCCTTCTCCAATCGGAGTTGGCATGGATTTTGCTACATATATTGGGTGATGAGTAAAATGCATGGCAGCTCAGGCTAACAGCCAGCGAACCCCAAATTCTGAAGGAGGAATCATTGATGAACATCCCTTTTGTTAACGAACCATTCACACCCTTTACGGTCCCGGCTAACCGGGAAGCATTTGAGAACGCGTTGCGTAAGGTAGAAGCTGAGCTTGGGCAGGAATACTCCATCATTATTGGTGGGCAAAAAATAACAAGTACCCGCACGCTAACCTCGGTCAACCCTGCGGTGAAAGAACAGGTCGTCGGAACGATCTACCAGGCAGATCAGGAACTCGCCGAGCAGGCGATCCAGACCGCTGCGGAAACATTCCGCACCTGGAAACATACGGACCCGAATGAACGTGCCCGGTATTTGTACAAAGCGGCGGCGCTTATGCGGCGGCGCAAGCACGAATTCTCGGCCTGGATGGTATATGAAGCAGGCAAGACATGGCCTGAAGCGGATGCGGATACAGCGGAAGCCATTGATTTTATGGAGTTTTATGCGCGTGAGATGCAACGGCTGAGTGAGCCTCAGCCGCTTACCCGGATTGCAGGCGAAGATAATGAGCTGAGTTATATTCCGCTTGGTGTAGGGATTGTAATTCCACCATGGAACTTCCCGCTCGCCATTATGGCAGGTATGACCTCGGCTGCGCTGGTCTCCGGCAACACAGTCGTATTGAAGCCTGCGAGCACAACACCGGTCATTGCGGCCAAATTCATGGAATTGCTTGCGGAAGTGGGTGTGCCTGATGGCGTAGTGAACTATTTGCCAGGACCGGGCAGTGAGGTTGGTGATTACCTGGTAGATCATGCGCTTACCCGTTTTATCAGTTTCACAGGCTCCAGAGATGTCGGCCTGCGGATTAACGAACGTGCAGCACGCACCGCTCCGGGACAGAAATGGATCAAACGAGTCATTGCAGAAATGGGCGGCAAGGATTCCATCGTTGTGGATAGCGACAGTGATCTGGAATTGGCTGCGGAATCTATTACAGCTTCAGCGTTTGGTTTTTCCGGACAGAAATGCTCCGCGTGTTCTCGCGCCATTATTCATAAAGATGTATATGACGAGGTACTCGAAAAAGTGATTGAACGGACCAAGCAGCTGACGATGGGCAGCCCGCTTGAAGTTGGTAGTCAGGTTGGCCCCGTTATCGATGATAAAGCATACGCCAAAATCAAAGAATATATTGAGATTGGCAAAGGGGAAGGACGCCTTGTATGGGGCGGTACTACAGGGAATGGGGAAGGTTATTTTATTGAACCGACCATTATTGCCGATGTAGACCCGCAGGCGCGGATCTCACAGGAAGAGATTTTTGGACCCGTGCTGGCTTTTATCAAGGCAGACTCTTTCGAAGCTGCGCTGGATATAGCCAACAATACGGATTATGGTCTGACTGGTGCGGTAATTTCGCGTAATCGTGAACATCTGGAACAAGCCAGACGGGAATTTTTTGCGGGCAACTTGTATTTTAACCGTAAATGCACAGGCGCTTTGGTGGGCACACATCCATTTGGTGGATTTAACATGTCGGGGACAGATTCCAAAGCAGGCGGAAGAGACTATTTGCTGCTGTTCACGCAAGCAAAGCTGGTATCCGAGAAATATTAAATTTGGACGGTTGGGCTTGAATCCGCTGACAATCATTTGGTTTCTATGCTATTATTCTGAAAAAATGATCTTTTGTTCGTCGGCATACTGAGGTTGCTTGAGAAGCACTAAGGAGGGAGACGGATGTTAGGCGTTCAGTTGATACAGGAGGGGCGTATTCGATTATCCATTACGCCGGAGATGAAACAATCCATTCATTTGCTAACCTTGTCAGGTCAAGAATTGGCTCGTTATTTGCAAGACATCGCAGATGAGAATCCGGTGCTTGAGCTGGAAGAACCCCCTGCTCTGCGCGCCCGGCTCCCTCGTCGAATGAATCAGGGGCAGCTCTATTCTTACGATCCATTGCTACAGGCAAGAGGGGCTGAGCCTACGCTCGAACAGCTGCTGACGTCCCAGCTTCGCTTGCTGGGTCTCCCTTCTGCTCTGAAGACAACAGCTGTATATCTGGCTGGTTGTGTGAATGCTGATGGTTATCTGGCCATGGAGCTGGAGGAAGTTGTACTGGCAAAAGGGATATCCGTGGCTGAGGCTGAAGCTGCTCTGGACATCCTCCAGTCGCTGGACCCGGCAGGAGTGGGCGCCCGCAATTTGCGTGAATGCCTGTTGCTGCAGATTAGAAGGGACCGGGCTGCTAATCCGCATGCGGAGCTGATGGTGGAGGAGGGACTGGAGGAGCTCATTCGATTCCATCCCGGCAGAGCAGGGAACCGTCTGGGAATTACCTCGAAGCAAGCGCAGGCAGCGTATGACTATATTGCCCGTCTGGACCCGAAACCTTGCCGATCGATGGGGTGTATGGAACGTCTGCATTACATTATTCCGGATGCTGTTGTGGATATCAGGAACAATGAGGTTTCTCTTCGCTTGAATTCAGCAGGTATACCGCGTGTATCCCTGAACGAGGCTTGCTGTCGTTGGATTCGAGACGCCAATGCAGATGAAGTCTGGTCAGGTCGGGCAATCGAAGCGAGAGCAATTATTCGCAGTGTGCGCATGCGCCGCAGAACGTTGATGAGTGTGCTGACTGCAGTGATGAGTGAACAGGAATCCTTTCTTCGTGAAGGAACTGCCAGTCTGAAACCGCTCAATTTGGCGACGATTGCCGAAGTTGTTGGTATGCATGAATCGACGGTGAGCCGTGCTGTAAGTGGCAAATATGTTCAGACGCCTCATGGTATGTATGAGCTCAAGGCTTTTTTTGCTTCCGGAATTGAAAAGGTGAGCGGAGAAATGACCTCTGCGCCATCGGTGAAGCTCAGACTGAAAGACCTGATTCGTTCCGAACAGGCGGAACGCCCATACTCGGACAGTCAGCTTACGGCGTTGCTCGCCAAAGAAGGAATTGTCATCTCTCGCCGTACGGTGGCCAAGTACAGGGAGGAGCTTCAGATATTGCCCTCGCTAGAACGGAAACGCTGGGCATGAATGAGCCTTTGATTCGAGATATAGGCTATAAATAAAACCCCCGCGGGCCTGGTACCGGTCTGCGGGGGTTGTTCGTTCCGATTTAACAGCGATCGAAAGGTTGTTCTGTCATCGGAGTTTCAGTGCAAATATTCATTGTTGAACTTCAACAGCTTACAATCGTTCCATATTACGCAGGAAATGTTCTCCGGCAATCCCTGGTGTGGTCATTTGCTCCGGGTGCAAAATTTCTTCCAGCTCGATCGGTGTCAGCAGACCCCGTTCCAGAATAATCTCCTGCAACGTATGTCCGGTTTTCAACGCTTCTTTTACAATGGAAGCTGCCACATCATAGCCAAGATGTGGATTGAGCGCTGTAATTACGCTGAAGCTTTGCTTCATGATCAGCTCGCAGCGTTCACGGTTCGCTTCCATCTCTTCCACGGCATAACGGGTGAATACATCGATGCCGTTATTCATAATTTTCAGCGACTGTAGCAAGTTGAATGCGATAACCGGGCCCATAACGTTCAGCTCGAACTGACCGGCTTCGCAGGCCATGCAGATCGTATGGTCGTTCCCCATCACCTGGAAGGATACCTGATTGATGACCTCAGCCATAACCGGATTGACTTTACCCGGCATAATGGAAGAACCAGGCTGACGGGGCGGCAGGCGCAGTTCGTTGAATCCCGCACGTGGGCCGGAAGCCATCATTCGAATATCATTACAGATTTTGGACAGGCTGACCGCACATACTTTCAGCGCAGCTGACAATTCCAGGTATGCATCTGTATTCTGCGTGGCATCCACGAGATCTTCAGCCGTATGCAGATTCAATCCGGTCACATCGGACAGATGCTCCGTGACCTTGACGATGTATTCGGGTTTGGCGTTAAGGCCTGTACCTACAGCTGTCGCTCCCAGGTTAATGGTGAGCAGGCGGCGATTCGCGAATTGGAGACGCTCTATATCACGTCCGATTACACGTGCATAGGCACCGAACTCTTGTCCGAGCCGAATAGGTACGGCATCCTGAAGATGTGTCCGGCCTACCTTGACTACATCATCGAATTCCTGTTCCTTTTTGTGGAAGGCAGCCTGCAGACGCTTCATCGTATCCAACAACGTTTCGGATAGCCGATAAGCCGCAATGCGCAGTGCGGTTGGGATCACGTCATTGGTGGATTGGGACATATTCACATGGTTATTGGGATTGCAGTGGAAGTAATCTCCCTTATTCTGCAATAGCAGTTCCAACCCGCGATTCGCGAGAATCTCGTTCATATTCATATTCATGGAGGTGCCAGCACCGCCCTGAATGGAGTCTACAATAAAATGATCCAGATGATGGCCTTTCATCATTTCTTCAGCAGCCATGACAATGACATCGCCGATTTTGCGCGGCAGCATTCTCAGCTCCATATTTGTGATGGCTGCAGCTTTCTTCACCGCAGCCAGAGCTGTAATCAGCTCCCGGTGAACCGGAACGCCGGTAATCGGGAAGTTTTCTACAGCCCGTACCGTCTGTATTCCGTAATAGGCATACTCAGGAATTTCTTTTTCTCCAATAAAATCTTTCTCCGTCCTTGTGGACATTGTAGACATTTCGTTCGCCTCCAGTGGCATCCAAAAATAGGTCAGCTCCGGCAATGCCGAAGCGCACTCAGTATATCATTTAAGCAAAATGGATGCCAACCTAAATGATTTCACCCGAATTGCCGATAAATAATTTAAATTAAGGATATCACCTTGACTAAATGGTCATTCAGCTAACCCGTAAAAATCTGTCTTATCCATTATGCTCCACTTGAATGAAGTCATGCATGGGCATCAGGACAGCCATCAATTTGTCGTTTGCAGTGATCTAAATCACATGTTATTTGGTTATCTACTGGTAAAATAGGAAAAAAGGACTATGAGGTGTACATATGAAATGGACTTTAGGCGCAAAAACCGTCGCAGGCTTGGTACTAATTTCACTTATTACGTACGGAACTAGCGGCTTTTTTATATTTTTTCTCCAGGATTGGCTCTCATTCTCCATGCCGAGCTGGTTGTATGTCTCCATCGTTCTTGTCATGGGTGTCTGCTGGAACGGAATTTTGGGCTGGTTTGCCTCTCGCTGGCTGACTCGTCCAATTGTGCATCTGTCCCGTGCTGCACAACAAGTCTCATCGGGAGACTTGACGGTCGAGATTCCGCAGCGGCTTACAGAAGATGAACTTACTGTATTGTATGATGCTTTTCGCGTAATGGTTTCCAATCTGAGAAGTATCGTGAACGATATCTCGGATAGCACACGAACAACTTCACAGAATGCCCAGTCACTTAGTGAAGCCATTACCCAGGCAGCGGAGCAGATCGAGATGATGTCGGATGCCGTGGATCATATTGCAGTGGGTGTAGAAGAACAGAAGGTGACTTCCGAGAAATCACTGGTTACAGCAGGGGAGATGCTGAATGATTTTCAGCGTATGCACAGTCAGTCGATCAGCATGACAGAAATGTCCGGCCAGATGGAACGATCGGTAGATCACACGAAGCAGACCTTTTCTTCTTTAATGAAAGGAATGGACGAGCTGGCGGAGTCCCACAATCGTTCCCGTGACATCATGTTGTTGCTCGAGAAGGAAGCCTCCGATATTGAAGCCATTACCCAGTCGGTCAAAAACATTGCAGAGGAAACAGGCCTGCTTGCCCTGAATGCTTCCATTGAGGCCGCACGTGCGGGAGAAGAGGGTTCAGGTTTTGCTGTGGTGGCCCAACAGATCCGGAAGCTGGCAGATGAGAGCAAACAATCAGTGCATCGGATTAATGAACTGATCAGCCGCGTACAGCAACGAATTAAGGACACAGCTCAACTGATTCATGAACAGCATGGTTTGGTTATTAACGAATCCGAGCGTACAATCTCTGTCGATCAGACATTGCAAGAGCTAACGGGCACCGTGGAAGTGTTCATGAAAGGCGCACATGACATCGGGTCCAAGATTGCAGAACAGACGGGCCGCGTGGAACAGACACACGGTCATGTGAAAAAGATTCAGGGAGAAGCCGGATCGTTCTCGGATGAAGCGAGACGGATTATGGATGCAGCGCATGAAGAAACGGCAATCATGGAGGAAATATCGTCCTCGGCTGAAGAGCTGAGACAGCTAACCGATCGATTAATGGACAAAACGAAAGCATTTCGGATGCAGCCTTAGGCTGTTCCGGAATGCTTTTTTTTTCGTACTTCGATATCGTTATTTTGCTTATTATGGTTAAAGCCGAACATTCTTTCGTAAAAATAAATATTCGTAAAGTTTTTTTCTAGAGTCTGAACAAAAATCTATACAAAATCTGAACAATTGACCGATAATGACGATATAATAGAATTAATCCATTATAGAAGAAGGAGCCCAGCATATTGAAAACTTGGACAGGTATCCTGCTGATGATTATTTTGGCGGTAGCTACGATTAGTATAACCTCAGCTGCCAGAACCATGAATGAATCGCAAAAACAGCTTAACATAGATGATCAAACCAGCCAGACCGCAGCGGTCTCGGCTTCCAATATAGAAACAATGAATGAAACAACATTTACAACGAAAGAAACAACTCCCGTTAAGGAGGAGTATGTTTCGGTTGCTCCAGAGAATGAAAACGTAAAATTATACCCCATGAAAGTTGAAGGTTCAGGATATATATATAACGGAATGGCGCTGGAAGTGAACGGAAAGACTCGGGAATTCGGCGAATGGCAGGGTGAAGGTGGATCTTATAAACCCGAAGTGCACGAGCTGGATCTGAACGGAGATGGCAAGAAGGAGATTGTTGTGTTGTTTACAGCCGGTCATGGAACAGGCATTTATCTGGGCGAGGCGCATATTATCGATCCAAGTACGCTGGAAGAGATGAAGATGCAATCACTGGATGCGACTGTGAAGCAGCATGTGGAATCGAAAGTCCGTGTGGCGCCAGGTCAGATTACGATCAACGTTACCGTTGACGGGGTTCATGCAGAACCTTCTCTGGTGGAGGAAGACACTAGCGAGGGAGTGTATAACGAAGAACTCAAGTTCGGCGGTGTTGTTTATTACAGTGTGGAGAATGGGAAATTAGTTGTATCGGCAGCGGGTGCTTATGGGAATGGTTTATATGACGGTGATCTAACTTTTGCCTATGAATATAAAGATGGCGAATGGAAGGCTTCAGATTTGAAGTACAGCACAGAAGAGTATGAAGAGGAGTACTATGAATCGTTTGATTGAATCAGTTAATTAGAGAAGAGCGGACTTGCAGCAGCAATGAAAAAAATATACCCCCATTGTCTTAATGGCACAGGGAAAAGGGTGAGGCTGAAAAAATCGTATACATTTAGCCTCGCTTTGTGCTATCCAAATTCAAATTTTATTCCAGAAATTTTCCTTGAAAAGATTGACATTCTTACTTTAGTCGTTTAAATGTATAAAGGATGGAACTCATCTATTTTATACTTTCAGGAGGTATAGTTAATGAAGAAGAAGGTCGTATTGGGCTTAATGGTGGGTACACTAACACTCGGTATCGGTACGGGGGCATTGGCAGCAACGGGTCTTGAACCGATCAAAGCATTTCTCAACAGCAAGATATCTCTGAAAATGAATGGGACAACGGTAACAGCCAAAGATGCCAATGGCAAGACAGTTTTACCGATTACGTACAATGGAACGACTTATCTGCCTGTACGTGCAGTAGGTGACCTGTTGGGTACTGAGATCAGTTATGACAGTGCTAGCTCCTCCGTAATTATTGGCGGAAGTAATGGATCAGCTCCAACGGAAACGAACAAACTGACATTGAGTTCGCTCGGAGAAACCGTGTTGGGAACGTCTGATTGGCATACCAAAGATCCTGCAGATACTTCCTATAAGGGCAAGGATTACAAAGATGTTTATTTGCATAATGATTCGGTCAAGCTGGGAAACAGCTTCCAAATCATGACGAAAAAGAAATATTCCAAATTACATCTCGAACTGGCAGCAGTAGGGGGTTCCCAGGAAATTAAAATAATGGATGGCAATAATACTACCCTGAAATCTGTATCGCTTGCTGCGGAAGATGGTTTGATTGGTGTTGATGTGGATGTATCCAAAACGGACTTTGTGGTTGTCGAGATTGTGGAAGAGACGCCTGATTCTTCCCTGTTTGTGCCCCTGACTACATCTTATTTGATCAAATAAAATGACTTTATGGTACGTGAAAAACGATTATCCTCTGAACATCAGCCGGGTTTCTCGGGATGATGCACAGCGATAATCGTTTATTTTTTTCTATTGGAATCGTTGATTATCGAATCATGGTGTCCAGCGGTTTCAGTTTGGATTCGATCTCAGCCCGGCGGCCTTCAAGGAATGGAGGCAACGCCAGGGATTCACCAAGATGAGCCATTTCTTCATCCGTATCGAAGCCGGGACCGTCTGTTGCAAGTTCGAACAGGATACCATTTGGTTCACGGAAGTACAGAGAGCGGAAGTAGAAACGGTCTACGAAACCGGAGTTCGGGAATCGGAAGTTATGAACCCTTTCCACCCACTGTTTCAGTTCTTCTTCATTATCCACCCGGAAGGCGACATGGTGTACACTGCCGCGTCCAGGACGTTCCTGAGCAAGGTCGTTTCGTTCTTCGACATGAACCTCGGAGCCGCTGCCACCTTCACCGGATTCGAAGACGAGTACATCGGGTTGACCTGCGACAAAAGCAGGATACGTCCCTTTTTGACGGAAGCCGAGCAGTTCTGTGAGGACTGGAGTGGTAAGAGATGCATCTTTGACGGTAAGATGCACCGGGCCCAAGCCTACAATACCATATTCAGCAGGTACGGGGCTTTGATCCCAAGGTTTGCCTCCGGCAACACCTGCATCGTGTTCATCGGAGACAAGAATCAGGCGCTGTCCTTCGAAATCGCTAAACGAAAGCGTGGCGCGCCCTCCTCGCTCAGTGATTTCTCCATGAGGCACATCGAATTCATCAAAACGTTGCTGCCAGTAAGTAAGAGCTGCATCACTAGGAACACGAAGTGACGTTGCCGAGATGCTGTTCATGCCTTCGCGGGTCTGCCCGGCCATCGGAATTTCGAAGAAGGTAAGTTCGGTTCCGGGATTCCCTTTTTCATCGCCATAGAAGAGGTGGTAGACCGAAACATCATCCTGGTTGACTGTTTTTTTGATGAGTCGCAGCCCCATGACGTTGGTATAGAAACGATAATTCTCAGCGGCGTGTGCAGTAAGTGCGGATACATGGTGAAGTCCTTTGATTTGCATAATAATTCCTCCTGGTTATATAGGTTCAACTAATGAGTATTTACACGGGCACTCCGATGACAGAATAACCTTCCGATCGCTGTTATCCCCAGATTTTATGATTCCTCTTTTCAATGGGGGAAATCCGGGGATAAGCGTATGCTTCCGAAGCAGCCTTCTTTCAGAAAGCTTTCAGGCGAAGTGTATGCTTTCGAAGTAGCTTTCTTGTAGAAAGCTTGCAGCTTCGCTTCTTCAGTTTATTTCTGTCCTCTTCGTTATCGTGTAAATGTTTAGAAGAACATATTTATAATATTTCCATAAATAAAGTTACTAACTTTTAGTTTGTTTCGTTGTTGAATTTATCTTAACATAAAGATATTTAAATAACAATCCTTTTTTAGAATTGCATCTGGACACTTCATTCATTCAATGCCAAAATGAAAAAGTTAACATTAAAGAGATATATTGTGTTGTGAAATGGGAAGGAGTAAGAAACACATGGCTTTTCCACAGTGGCTTGACCCTTATGATACAGAGCCTTTTATGCTGTTTTCCACTTCGCATCTATGGGCGATCAGCCTGACTGCTGTACTGATTATACTGATGTTCCTGCTTCGGAACTGGCTACGTTCATTGTCACCCAACACACGCCGTATCATTCGTATTACCCTGGCTTGTGTCATGTTCGGCTGTGAGAGCGTTCTTCAGCTCTGGTATGTATATGGGGGTGTTTGGAGTCTTCAGACTTCATTGCCGCTGGAACTATGCAGTCTGTCCCTTCTGTTAGCAGCGCTACTATTATTGATACGCAGCCGATTGCTTCATTCTGCATTGCTGTTCGCAGGAATAGCAGGAGCCTTGATGGCGATCGTAACGCCTAACCTCGGATATGCTTATGCGCATTTTCGTTTTATTCAATTTTTTGCTGCTCACGCCTGTATTATTCTGGCGTTGCTCTATATGACTTGGGTGGAACAGATGCGTCCCAGCTGGAAATCGGTGCTGGGTTCAATGATTTTCGTGAATATGGCTGCGCTGATCGTATATGGCGTGGATGTCCTGCTTAACGCCAATTATATGTTCCTCAGACATAAACCGGATACGCCTTCCGTGCTCGACATGTTGGGCCCATATCCTTTGTACATTCTTGGGGAAGAGGTACTGGCTATCGTGATATTTTCCCTGATGTACTTGCTGATTTTTTCCATTCCGGAGCGGCTGAATAACCGCGTGAAGAGAGGAAAGAGTTCAGCACTCTAGTTAAAGATGAAACCAAACATCCCGCAGCAGTCTGGATATCCAGGCAGTTTGCGGGATGTTGGAGCTGTTAACTCACAGTGAGCAGAATATGAATCCTTATCCACGTAATAAAGATTCCGCTCCATCCACGTAGATCCGGGTACCGGTCACATGGGAAGATTCATCTGAGGCGAGGAAGAGCACCAGATTGGCCACCTGCTTCGACGTTCCGGGTTCACCCTTGAGCGGGTGTTCATGACCTTCCGGGAATTCAACAGGAATCTGTACTTCTTTCAGATCGTCTGAAGGATAGGTATTGTCATCGATGTTGGTATCAATGGCGCCCGGACATACGGCGTTGACACGAATCTTATACTGGGCAAGTTCCAGTGCAGCCATCTTCGTAAAAGCCGTTTGCCCTGCTTTGCTGGAGGCGTATGCAGAGAACCCGATGCCAGAGAATACACGGTTACCGTTAATGGAACTTGTAATAATAATGCTTCCTCCCCGGTCCTTCAAATGGGGGATGGCATACTTCACAGTTGCAAACGTGCCGCGCATATTGATGCCCATCGTCTGGTCCCAGTCCTCAGGTTCCATCGTTTCAATCGGAGCCATCGTGCCGTTGATGCCGGCATTGGCAAACACGATATCCAGCTGTCCGGCTTTCCCTACCGCCTGATTGATGGCCTTCTGTACATTGTCCGGTTTGGATATATCACATTCAATGACGTGGGCTTCTCCGCCTGCGTTCTCTATCGTCTGTTTGGTCTTCTCAGCATTCTCCGGGGTCCGGTCCAGCAAGAACACTTTGGCTCCATGTTCAGCAAAACGAATGGCAGTAGCTTGACCGATACCAGATCCACCCCCGGTCACAATCGCAACTTTCCCTTGCAAACGTTGTTCAGTCATCCTGATCCCTCCGATTCCTATGAATTGTCAGTATTACTCTCTATCTCTACATACCCGGCTCTGAAAAGGTGAATCAGTTGAAACCATATAAAAAAGGACCGCTTGGCGGCCCTTCATTTGCATCCTGGATGATAAAACCATCGGTTTGCTGCCTATTTACTTATGTTTCTTCCAGTCCATCGAACTATTGTTCAACAAGTACTCAAAATCATTATCTTTTCGCTTCTGTTCCGCTTTACGGACTTCTTCAGCTTGCTGGCGTTCCTGCTCTTTGCGGTCTGCCTCGGCAGCCTTGGCCTCGTCCGCCTGAGCTTTCAATTTCTCCAGTACATCACTGCTCAGCAGGTCCTTCAGTGTGGTCGGTTTATCTTGTGCTGCTTTGGGAGCAGGGGTGTTTTTTTTTGATTTTGCCATGGGATAATCTCCTTTCAAAAACATGAATCAGCTTCCATTTATACTTCAGTAGTCATAGTATATCAGGTTCACGTAACCCATTCCATGAAACGAAAGAACAAAAGCAGGAAATAGAGGGTTACGTGACGAATGAAAGCGGGTATAAACTCATATATTATTACCGATACTGCGACTATTCCCTGAAGAAAGGAGTCGTTGTTCGTGGAAGTAAACCGCAGTTTACTGAAAGGGCTTGCATGGGGTGTAGCTTTCAGCTGCCCGCTATGGATCGCGATCATCGGATGGTTGCGTTTGATGGGATGGATGTATTGAGAACAGCGGGTTGCAGAGCTGCTGCATATAGAGTCGTGCCAGATGAGGGCATTTTTTATAAAGTCAATTATGTAAACGCTAACATTGAATAAAGCTCTGCCTTGCGGGAATGCGCAGGACAGAGCTTTTGTTTGTCTTACAAGTAAAACGTAGAGCTGATGATGATTGGCTGTATTAGCAATTAAGG
The DNA here is from genome assembly GCF_042674385.1 of Paenibacillus sp. NPDC056933. NCBI lineage: Bacteria > Bacillati > Bacillota > Bacilli > Caryophanales > Paenibacillaceae > Paenibacillus > Paenibacillus sp. NPDC056933. The sequence goes on from NZ_JBHUQN010000001.1 coordinate 434,487, forward strand.
CATTTTTACCGGTTCTGGATACTCCAGACCGTGGGTGTCAACCGTGACTTTTTTCATCACCTGATCGTTAACCGGTTTGTCATGTTCGCCTATTTGTTGAGCTGCAATGCCATCAACGACGTCCATACCTTCTGTCACTTTACCGAATGTGGCATACGCATTATCCAGATAATCGGCATCCGCTAACATGATGAAAAACTGGGAGCCTGCGGAGTCCAGATTATCGGATTTACGTGCCATGGAGATGACTCCACGGGTATGATTCAAATGATTTTTGTGCCCATTGGAAGTGAATTCACCCTTAATGGTATATCCCGGACCGCCTAAACCATTGCCGTTCGGATCACCGCCCTGAATCATGAACCCTGGAACGACGCGATGAAAGATCAATCCGTCATAGAAACCTTTATTCGCTAATGAGATGAAATTGTACACGGTATTGGGCGCAATCTCAGGATACAGCTCGATGACAATTTTTTGCCCGTCTTGCATTTCAATTGTAGCCACTGGATTTGGACCTTCAGGCGGTGCCGGGACAGCTTCCGTTGCGCCACTTGAAGGGCGTCCGCAACCATTAATGACAATAAGCAGCATCGCCAGAACGAGCGACACAGCTGTTGTTTTTTTCCACCGAAAAGACATAAGAACGTTCCCCCTTGCATCTCTGCATAATATATTTAGTCAGAATTATTCTCGGATAATCCCTCAACTATCATACCGTTTTTGCGGACAAAATGGCAATGCAAGGCAGATGTTAAGGACAGCAAGGGATGGTGTAAATGCTTACAGAGGTGTAAAATAAGGAAAATGCTTCCGCAGCAGGGACGTACGGGTCTGTTCCGTCCGCTCCAATACACGGCAGTCCCGGCGTCAGTAACGGAAAGGACGTGCGGGTATATGGACTTCTCGTGGAAGCGTAATCTGGTGATTTTGTGGATTGGTGTGTTCTTTTGCAGCACCGCTTATTCAATCTCCATCCCATTTCTGCCTTTGTTTCTGAGTGGCGATCTGGGCGTTCGTAATCACCTGGAGTTCTGGTCAGGGCTTGCCTTCGGCATCACCTTCCTGGCAAGTGCGCTGGTGTCTCCCTTCTGGGGGTCACTGGCTGACAAATACGGGCGCAAGCCAATGCTGATCCGGTCGGGATACAGCCTTGCGGTTTTGTATTTGATCAATTATTTTGTGCAGGACCCCTATTCGCTAATCGTGGTTCGTTTGTTTCAAGGACTGCTGGCGGGGTTTGTTCCGGCGGCCATTGCGCTGGTGGGCACCAACACACCGGAAGAGAAGACAGGGTATGCACTGGGTATCATGTCTACAGCCGGGGCAACAGGGGGTATCATCGGCCCGTTAATTGGCGGGGTGGTAAGCCACTATTACGGTAACCGGAATGCGTTTTTATTTTCAGCCATCGTGGTGTTAGTCTCCGCTCTGATCGCGACGTTCTGGGTAAAAGAAGAGAACTTCAACCGGAACAAAGCGCGTTCTCATGTGATGGATGATATCCGGGAGGCCAGGGCCAATCGATTATTTATTACGGTGCTTGGCATGATGGGCATATGTACGTTCTCTGTCATGATTCTGGAGCCATTATTGACCGTGTACGTGATGGAAATGGGCATTCAGCCTGATCGTGCCTCTCTCAGCTCGGGTATTATTTTCTCCGCAGTTGGTGTAGCAACGGTCATTATGGCACCGCGTTGGGGTAAGATTGGTTCGAGAATCGGATATGGCAAAGTGCTGATCATTGGCCTCGTTGGTGGAGCGATTGGTAACCTTCTGCAGTTTTTCACTACAGGTTATATCGGATTCGGCATATTGCGATTTGTGTATGGGCTGTTCTTCGCAGCGGTGTTCCCCGCGATTAATGCGATGATTGTGCAAGTGACTGAACCTGGCTTCCGTGGCAGAGCATTCAGCCTGAATCAATCAGCTTCTCAGATCGGTACGATGGCGGGGCCGATTATCGGTGGTGTTCTCGGTGGCTGGCTGCCGATCCGCTGGATTTTTATCATCAATGGAATTGCACTCCTGATTACCGCCATTGTGGCGAAGTGGGCCAGACTGGAACATAAATTGCCGGGAATGGGCAATCCTATGCCGAAATAAACGATAATGATCAATGGGCAGAAGAAGTAGAAGGCATGCAGGGAAGATGGCTCCGCAGGTTACGGAAGTCATCTTTTTCTGTGTGGATTTTTCCATTCCTTTAATAATATAAAACAAAAAGAAACCTCGGTGTGACGAGGTTTCCTATGTTGGTATTTAGAAGCCGATTCCAAGCAATTTGAATGCAGCCTACTTTCGATTTCGAGCAGATGCATTCTTTGAAGATTGTTCTTCCTTGGGAATGGCATGCTCCACAGCATCAAGCTGATCCTCATCTTTTAATGCTCCCGGGAAAGATTCTTCCGTGAACAGTCCGAATCCCGGATCAATATCCCGTTCGGTCACCAGGTTATCAGGCTCGTGTACATCTCGTTTGTGTTCATCCTTCATCGTGTTTGCACCTCCTTATCAGGCTAGGGTTACACGTGTTAGCGCCGTGGTGGGTTATCGCTCTCAGGTTTGGCATCTGCACCGGCACCGTTCAGCAGGTCTGTACCGTGCAGCGCATCCGGATCGGGTGCAGCTGGATCAACCGGACTGTCCGGTTGCAGAAGATCGGCATCGGGTACGGATTCAAGCGGCGTTTCTGCCAAGCGGGAATCCAATTCCTGTTCCTTCACAGCTGTCGCAGCTACAGGTGGCATATCCACCGTATCCTCGGTATTGATTCGTCTTCCGGAAACTTCATCAAAGGTATCCATATCTCCTTCAGGAACCTCCGTTTCCGGTGGAATATCACGTAACCTCTGATATCGGTCGTAATAGCGATCGCTCTCTTCATTGCTAATCGGTTTGTCTGACAACATAAGTAACACTCCCTTTCAGTGGGTTATATTCAATGGTTGTTTGTTTTAGTGATTCCCTTGAGTTGCCAAAAAGCTACGACTTAAAATTTGGGAAACACATACTTGACCAGAAAGTACAGGAAACCGAAAAAAATAATGATATAAGCCGCATATTTGATAAATGTGGAAGCCACTCTGCTCGAGTCTGACTTATGTTGAATGTCTTTATGTTCTACCTCTACCGTTTTGTGTGGCTCGTTCATTCGAATCATCTCCTTAAAGGGTAAGTGTTTGCTTTGAAGAACCATTACACCTGGAAGGGAAGCTTGAATCGCCATGGGTGGTTTTGCAGCATTTGATGTTTTCCCTATGTTATGATTAGACATGCAAAGTTGAGGGAGGGATTCCAATTGGATTGGTATACGCTAGGCAATATGATCACTCGAATCCGAATTGGGCAGAAGGCATCTACGCCCGGTTTTTCCCGTACCGTTATTCGTCGTCCAGATGGACTGTTCTGGGTAGGCGGGATATGGTCAGGACAGGTTGTCCAGTTACGGGATTATCTTTTCTCGGATATATGGACCATCTATGACGATGAAGAAACGGAGCAATGGTTGGAATTCCGTACCGAGGTTGAACAGAAAGAGCGTGAAATGATTGAAAACCAGTTCGAAGATTTGCGCGGTTAACAGAAAGAATCCTCGAATTTCCGATAGAGAAATGGAAAAAGAACGATATATTTACTAAAATATGAATTTTCATTTTCCTCCAAGAAGGTGACACGTTAAACCATGGCGAATGATAAATGAGAGGACTTGGGGTTAGAGAAAATAAGAACTTTGAGGTGCTGTAAATGGAAAATGTGCCCAAAGCTATCAGCATCTTATGGATGAGCCTGTTGATTATGCTCTGCTTGCCGCACGGGATAATCTCAGCAAATGCAGGAGAGGTTAAGAGACCTGTATCCATTACGGGATGGGAAGTAAAATGGGGGAACGCAAACGATCAGGGGTTCATTAGCGAGGTTCAAGGTTCGGACGAGATCTGGGAGAAGCAGAGCGCCGAAAAGATGGAATACAGCATCATTGATCCACCTTCAGGCTCGCTTTGGACTCGTGTGACTATTCCTGAAATAAGCGATGATAGCTCGGCAATTCGCTTTGAGAATATTAAAGGGAATCATATTGTAATCTACCTGGAAGATCGCAAGGTGTATGAGAACTATCATTACAATTATGATAACAATGCTGTATTGCTTCCCTTATCAAGTGAAAATTCTGGTGGAGCACTATATGTCTGGTCCGAGAATGAGAGAGGCAGACTTGGCATCTACGGAACGGTTCAGGTTGGGTCGTATGCTACATTGCAGGAAAAGTACATTCACAATGGATTACTTGATGTGATATTGGGGGCTACCTTTGTATTCACAGCCATTACCATGCTGAGCTGCACATTTTTCCTGGGCAAATTTCATAAAGGATTGTGGATTTCGCTATGCATCGTAATGGGTTCCATCGGAACAATGATCATCACCTATTCGCAATTTTTATACACGTTCTACCAGGTTTACGGTAATCTATACTCCGTATTGTTTGACTTGGCAATGCTGATGGGCATGCCTGCACTCTGTTATTTTTTTGAACAAATTATCGGACCAGGTCCTTATGGCATCTTCACCAAACTGAGAAAATTCCAATTTATCTATTCCATAGTTGCTGTGGCTGCCCTGTTCATCAGTTTTATTTCCGGCGGTCAGTGGGACATGTTCTACAGTGTGTTGGTTCAGAACGTGATTGGATTCATTCTCGTAGTCCTTTTGAGTATATTATTGATCGGCACAATCACCAAAGCGTTGCAGCGGAACAGGGAAGCCATTTTGCTTGCTACGGGATTCGGCACATTTGCCTTAATCAGTGTTGCTGAACTACTGTGGTATTACCAGCGAAATGGAACCTATCACCTGATCTGGTGGAAATGGTCGATGGTTGCCTTTGTAATTTCTCTTATTGCCATACTGGGAAGTCGATTTGCTGAAAAACATACCAAAGTGCTTGAATATTCCAAAGAATTGGAGTTGTTCAATAATGAATTGCAGCGCTCTGAGAAAATGGAGATTATTAGTGAACTGGCAGCTTCGGTTGCCCATGAAGTTCGTAATCCGCTGCAGGTGACTCGAGGGTTCCTTCAACTCATGACGGAGCAGGAGGACAACAAAAACAAGGGATATGTGCGAATTGCTCTGGAGGAGCTGGATCGGGCTTCTGGCATTATTACCGATTTTCTTACGTTTGCCAAACCCGAGTTTGATCATATTACCTCTCTGAATATCGGGGATGAGTTTAACCATATTGAAGGCATTCTTGTACCAATGGCTAATCTGGAAGGTGGTAAAATTACAACCGATATTCCTCCGAATCTATGGATCAGAGGCAATTCTTCCAAGTTCAAACAGGCTTTTATCAATATAATTAAGAACAGTATTGAAGCTTTGCAGGGACAAGGTCAGATTGATATCTGGGCCTATGCTCAAGATGGGTTCGTCAAAGTGCATGTCAGGGACAATGGGGAAGGCATGGATGAGGAAGCGCTGATCAGGCTTGGTGAGCCATATTTCTCAAATAAAATTAAGGGAACGGGTCTTGGGATGATGGTCACCTTCCGAATCGTGGAGGCCATGCATGGGCAGATCAGCTTTACAAGCACAAAAGGGGTAGGAACGGAAGCTGTTGTATCTTTTGCCGAGTTCGTCGAATGACAACCGGCAGAAGGTACAATGGCTTTTTTGTTCGCTACCCCTTGTAATGATTTAAAACACGATTAATACAAACTGCTTAACTTCTCCAAGGTCCGCAATTCACATCATATTGCACTTTGGATGGATTGGGAGGAATCACGAGCACATAATCGTTCTGTTGTTCTTCAACGGTACGAACTTGAATGTGTTCAGGAATATCAATACCAAATGCTTCACGAAGCGCCTGCTTCGGATTGGAGTGCAGCTGTTGTCTGAAGTGCTCATCTGTCCAGGCTTTCTCAATAATATCCTCATGCAACGTTTTTTCTGATACCATCATCGTCAACATTCCCTTCATATTTAAAATTCAACTGAACCAGCTCGCCTCTTGTGATCAGGAACCATGATGTTGCTCGCTCATCCAGTAATGAAACCCGCCTTGAAGTAGCATTTTCTTATGCTGTTCAATGTTCTGAACAGCCTGTCCCAAAATGCTGCATAAGTAGGAATTAAACGCTTCGAGATGCGGAATTCCCAAGTTAGAAGATGTTAATTTCATATTATATTGTCTGGCGATGTTAACATAAGAGTTCATGAATTGAGTATTGTACACATTATCATGTACACATTCGCTTACAGGATGAGCCGGGTAAGGGTGTTCCAATGCTGCGGATATGTGGGAGAGGAAGCTGTTGTAATTTCCATGCACAGCATCTTGTTTCGTGTCTGTGAAGTCATCTGTCATCTGGAGTGTCATCAATGCAATATTGACGGCAGAACATACCGAAGTAATGCGATGCCCTTGTTCCAAAAGAAGGAGTGACCCAGCTGTTCCAAGCTGAAGTGGGGCGGCTTTTTGTGCAATTAACAATGGGCTTCTCTTGAAATAATCAATGGAGTTCTCACCGGTGACACTTATGGCCCAATCCTCGACGTACTGCCTGAAATATGTCCAGAATGGGGAAGATAGGCGGAAAAGCTCCGAATATGCACAGAGGGCGTCCATATAGTATAGATTACCCAGTGATAACTTCAGTGTTGTATCTGTGGGGCGTTCATCCATAACTTCGTCCTGATTCAGAAAATATAACATATGCATGAGACAGGCAGTACTCAGTCTGTGTGCTTTCGCTTGGGGGAGTCCATCCGAGAGATGCATCCACAGCGGAATAATATAGCCAATATAGCTGTGACCCGAATCTCGTAACAAAGGATTGACCAAATGAATCTGTTCTAGTGCATGTTCTGACATTGGTTCAGGATATTTCTGTACCAGCTGCTCTGCCGCAGCGAACACCACCTCCACATCGGATTTAAACGGATCAAACCATTCTCTCCGCATCGTTTGGTTACGCCCTTCCCGTGATAAAGTGATTAAGGACTATTTGACTAGATCATGAAGTTACTGTAAGTATACCGGAAATGAATTGAAAAAAATAGGAGGTTTAGTGATGAATTGTGAAAAAAATAATGACTTTTTGTATTTTTATGGCATAAAAAAGGGGAAGTTAGGCTCAAACTAAGAGAGCATAGGATTTTGACATATGAAAGGCGGCAGAGAAATGAAATACAGATGGAAAATGTGGATGGCAGCCGGACTGGCAGCCATATTTATATCAACAACAAATGGACATATGGCGTTTGCTGATTCGAACAGAATTGTTGAGGAGCCCCATGCGGTGATATCTTCCACCTCCACAAATCAGACCAAGCCTTGTATGCAGGCAGGCCATGGCCTGTTTATGATTGGGGAGACCGCAGATTTACTCGGTATTGGGCTTCGGGACATGAAGGAACAGATGGAGCTTGGCAAAACGCTGACTCAGATTGCCAAAGAGCGCAAGGGACTTAGTGAAGAACAATTATTGGAGAAGCTGAAGCCGTCGCTTTCTCAGCGATTGGATAAAGCTGCTGAAGAAGGCTGTCTCACGAAAGAGCAGGCAGCAGCAGCCAAAGCGGGTATGGATACCAAGCTGAAGAAGGTAATCAATACACCTTTGCGGGAATTAAGACGTGAGTTTGCTCACCATAGCAGTAGACGTCCGATGCTGGACAAGGGAGCTATTGCGCACTTTATCGGCATCACTCCGGAGCAACTTCATCAGCAGCTTCAGAGCGGGAAGTCGCTGGCTGAAATTGCTCAGGCAAAAGGCATCAGCGAAACGCAGCTGGTGGACAAGCTAAAGGAACAATTGACAGGTGACCTGAAGAGATTCGTCAATCAGAAAGGGAATGCACATCATGCTCCCGCTCCTCAGGATCCAGTACCCGGACGATCGGCTTCTACAGAAGTGAAGTGAAAAAGAGCGTCTTCCACTAAACTGTACCCTATGTAAAGCACATTTCTAAAAAAGACCTACATGACTTGAAGAAGGTGATCTCTGTATTCTACAGGGGTCATCCTTTTTAAGGTCCACTGGTATCTGTAGTGGTTGTAGTAGGTCATATATGCTTTAATTTCTCGTTTAACCTCATCTAACGTCGTGCAGTTCTTCGGCGAAACTTCATCCTTAAAATGACCCAAAGAACGACTCCTGCGGAGCATTATCCCAGCAGTTTCCTCGTCTGGACATGGATTGCCCAAGGCCCATTCGTTTCACTTTCTTCTGAAAATCCGGATGAGTATAGTGGGTACCCTGATCGGAATGAATGAAGGCAACTTTGGTCTTCTTCCACCTTCGATTCTTCTGTAAGTGAAGCAAGGTATTTGTCGCGAGATCCATGGTGATTCGTTCCGACACATGGTAAGCCAGAATTTCATTAGTGGAGCTATCCTTGATCGTGGACAAATAAGCTCGCTTTCCTTTACCGTATTCTAAGTAGGTAATATCGGTTAGAAGCACTTTCCCAGGCACTCCCTGTTTGAAATTACGTTGTAACAAGTTAGGCACGGTCCGATGTTCGTGGGTCGCCTTCATCATTCGTTTGTACGGATTGGCCTTTCGAATAGGACAACCGATATCATATTTTTTCATGATTCTTCGAATTCGCTTGAGATTCCAGACGATCTGAAACTGTCCTTCCAGTGTCATCTTGATGGAGCGTGCTCCCTTGTTACGCTTTTTAAAATGGAAGGCTCGGCTGATGTGAACGCGAAGCTCTTCATCGGGTTGTTCGTTCTGATGGCGTCTGTGGATGGCCGAAGCCGTCCAGTACCGATAGTCCACTTGTGGAGACGCCTGCAACCTCGCACAGAACACTCACCATCCGCTTTAGATGGTATTTCTGAACCACAGTTCGAATCATTTGGTAGACACAGCTGGCTGCTCGTTTTACTCGTGGTTCCACCCCCGTTCGGCCATGCGAATCTTTTTTAAGAGTTCATTCTCTGCTTAGAGCAGGTGAATTTGTGCTTCGAGCCTCGCATTTTTTTCTTCCAAAGTTAACTCCCGCTTTAGAGGTCTCCCTGAATGTGTCGCTCTTGCATCGTGTAAGCCTAGGGAGCCCTGTTCTCTGTAACTGGCTCTCCACCGTGTTCCAGCAGCTTTGATGCGAGTCATTCCAATGATCTGAACGTCGAATCCACATGCCTCAAAAATATCTCTAGGTAGCTTTCCTTGCTGATTTGATGCAATAAAGAGTTGTTTGAACTCGTCTGTATACGTGATTCCCTTCGTAGATACGGATTTCACATATGGGTTTGCAGAAAGCTGCTTCACTTCGCCTGCTGTAAAGGTTTTTTACTCATTGATGTATCTCCATTCCGGTCTCTTTTCTTGGCATACAACAAAAATACCCTATAGAGAGACTTTTTTGAAGTGTCTACTCTATAGGGTACAGTTTATAAATTGAGAAGGTACTTTTTTTAGTAAAATAATAATAGTTTCTGCTTTAGCAGATTCGGAGCTCAAGACACCTCTACTAAATCGGATTCAATCGATAAAGCATTTCTTGGACTTAACGCTACTGAACTTGCTAGAAAGGCTGTAAAGCTCGTTGAGGTCACGCAGCTAAAAAATGATCTTGAAGATGAAAAAGCACTTGTACAAGTACTGACTAGTGGGGCGTACAAGGATATAGAAAAGCTGTCGAAAAAAGGATCGACAGCTTACCCGGGTCAATATTTTCTTAAGGTGATTCATTGTAACCTTGTCTGACGGCATTTTTATCATTCTCATCATCAATTTTATAGCTTGTAGCCAATCCTACAGCATCGCCAGCCAACAAAAGAATAGGCAAACTGAAAAGTTCTTTTCCTGTAAATCCATAGTTATAGTTACCAAACCATTCGGAGGTACGTAACTCAGTACCGTTTTTAACTTTTGCGGTCCACAACTTTCTGGCCGGGTAATAATAAGGAACAGACTTATAGTCCCAAACTCCACCTGGTTGTACTTTAGCAACCCACATGCCTACTGTAGCACTGTACGCTGCTTGAGGATTTCCCCATATGCCAGTAGCCAAATTCATGTAATAGTTTTTAACTTCTGTTCTATTTTGATTGGCCATATAATATGCGTTTAAATATGGAGGTGCATCCGGATCAGCCATGATTGAGATTACAGAATCATTATAAAACTGACCAGTTTGGTCTTGATGAAAAACACTCTCAGTTATCTCTTCTTGTGTACCAATCTGAAGGTCGAAGTTCTGGTCGAACTTAATGCCACCACCAGTTGCTAAAATGACATCATTTGAACCATCTAAATTGTCTATGTACTGATCCAATAAAGTCGACTCAACTACTGTCTCAATTGCACTAGTGTTTACCGCAATGGTTCCATCTCCATTCAATGAAGCATATCCGTTATCAACAACATATTGATGGATTTCCTTTAGGGAATTCAGATCCTTCTCAATAGATGGTGGAGAGTCAGGTGAAACACTTGCAGAAGCTACGCTGGAGAGAACCAGTGCTGATAGGGAAACAATGGATAGTATTTTACCAAAGAATTTCAAGAATTATAACCTCCTAAAAATGTAATATAAATTTATTATAATAGGAAAATATAGGAAAGTAAACTCTATTATAGTATATATGCAATTTAATATCTTGAACTATCTATTATTGTTCTATATTATATTCAATAGGAATATTATAGGAGTGAAGACAATGAAAAGTTTCAATAAAATTGTATTGAGCAGCATTCCCAGTGCGATATTTCTATACATTTTCTTTCTACCGCAGTTAAATTACTACCGAATCGTTCGATTAACAGGGTGGACAAATAGCATTACTACAACGGCAATTAGTATATTTAGTGTAATTCTAATACTTATATTCATATGTATGGTCTACATCATAACGAAGAGGTTATTAGGCGATGAAAAGCTGAAATACCTGCCGGTCATTTCTTGGATTCCATTTTATATTATCCTTATTCTACTTAATAATGAGCTAATCCCAATCATAGAACCGGCAGACAAACCTTCTCCAAGTACAGGTTTACTCCTTATATTTTCATACGTTTTCTTACCTATTGTTCTTACGTTTATCATCGGGGTTTCTACTTCGCGGCAGAAAAAGTAATATACCAATAAGTCATGTTAGTCGCCATTTTGGCGACTTTTTTGTTTGCTTAATGATCAATTTACACTCATCGGCTTTTTTTTTTTTTTTTTTTTTTTTGAAAAAATGGTTGTATTAATGATTCTCTAGTTTATGTGAATGAATATAAATGATTCTATGATCAATATAAATAATGTACCACTTTGGATAAGATAAGGTACCCAAAAGGGTACCTACAAAAGTAAACTGTACCCTATGTAAAGCACATTTCTAAAAAAGACCTACATGACTTGAAGAAGGTGATCTCTGTATTCTACAGGGGTCATCCTTTTTAAGGTCCACTGGTACCTGTAGTGGTTGTAGTAGGTCATATATGCTTTAATTTCTCGTTTAACCTCATCGAGCCTCGCATTTTTTTCTTCCAAAGTTAACTCCCGCTTTAGAGGTCTCCCTGAATGTGTCGCTCTTGCATCGTGTAAGCCTAGGGAGCCTTGTTCTCTGTAACTGGCTCTCCACCGTGTTCCAGCAGCTTTGATGCGAGTCATTCCAATGATCTGAACGTCGAATCCACATGCCTCAAAAATATCTCTAGGCAGCTTTCCTTGCTGATTTGATGCAATAAAGAGTTGTTTGAATTCGTCCGTATACGTAATTCCTTTCGTAGATACGGACTTCACGTATGGGTTCGCAGAAAGCTGCTTCACTTCGCCTGCTGTAAAGGTTTTTTACTCATTGATGTATCTCCATTCCGGTCTCTTTTCTTGGCATACAACAAAAATACCCTATAGAGAGACTTTTTTGAAGTGTCTACTCTATAGGGTACAGTTTACACAAGGAAGACGCTCTTTTTCATCCAACGATGTCTAACTGGTTTCTGGGCTGCGATTAGAGCGGGCTGACGGATGAAGCTCAGGTGAACTTCTTTTGCCCAGAGCAACAGCACTATCTTGCAGGCCCGGATGATTATGTTTTTTACGGTACAGTCCGATGGTGAAGCGGGACCCGGGAAGTTTTGAAAGTCCCCAACTGATGGCAAGAGACAGTGCGGCAGTTACGACGAACGACAGTAGTGTTATGGGCAGATGCCAGCCACTGAGCTGGAGCGGTCTGGTGACATAAGCGATTCCATAGATGACCAGTGCATGAACAAGGTACCCACCGAAGGAATATCGACCGATCCACGCCAGAAGGCGTTGAAATGGTCTGTCTTTGTCACGCAGCAGTACAAGAAGTCCATAGAACATGAACAGCTGCGCAATAATAATCAAGAATGTCGTCGGTTTCAGATAGGTTGAAATATTCAGGTTGACGACATCTCCTGATCCCCGCAGCACATCGTAACCTAACCAGATGTACATTCCAACGAACATACATATCATCCAGGGCAGCAAACGTGTAGTCCAACTCCTCCAGCTATCGACTGACCAGGCACATACGGCGCCAAGCAAAAAGTAGAACCAGTACATAATCCATGAATAGGAACGATATTCCAACAAACTCGACCAGGGTTGGGTTAAGGCTGTTGTCCACCCGCCCATATCATAGTAGGACCACTTCATCAGCAATGTGTACAGCGCTGACGCGATGACAACCAGCACAATGACCGAGTGCGTGGGAGTGATAGGGCTGACCTTTCCGATACATCGTTGAATGAATTTGGCTCCTGTAAGAAACAGAGGGAACAAAATATAGAATTGGAACACCATAATGACAAACCACAGATGGTATCCTGTCTGTGGCAGGAACAGTTCGCGAACAAGACTACGGAAGTCTGGTGTACCCAAATGCCAGAACTCGGGGGTGAATATCCGTACGGACAACCAATAGATGAACGTCCATACCACAAAGGGTACATAAATATCTCCAAACCGTTTACGAATAAACCGGGGGTAATCCGGTTTGGTGTGGCTGTGATGGTAGAACAAGAGTGCTCCAGACAGAAACACAAATGTTGGCGTGCCAAAACGAGTCAGATGATAAATCATGGTCAGCATGATGGAATCCGGTTGTTGAATATCGGGACGATATATATATTCCGCGATGTTATGCTGCATCACAATAGCGAGAAATGCGAGGCCTCGCAGTTGGGTCCATTCCATGATTCGCGGTTTATTCACGTGTATTCCTCCTTCATGTAACCGGGAATTCATCATTTAAGGGTACCTGCTGAACATTAAGGCTGCATTAAATGGGGAAAATAGGTATAAGAAAAGACGGCCTTAGCCGCCTTTAAATCGAAATTTATTGCTAAACTTGCTTCTTTTTGTTTTCATCCAATTTAGTTTAAGTCTTGTACTTTCGTCGATTCATCCTCTGAAGATTTCGCATCTTCTTCAAACAAATTCTGAATGTATGCTTTGAGTTTGGTTTCATTCACACCCAGCACCTGAGCAGAACCTACAAGCTCGTTCGTTAACAGCTTGTTTGGGGGAATCTGCTGTTTATCGATTTCATTCACGTTGATATCGAATCCGAGCGAAGCCAATTTTAACATCTGCGTTGGGCCGAGGTCTGTTTCAACATAGGGAGCGATGGCTTCCAATATTTCAGGGATTTTGAATAGTGAAGTTGTGCTTTGCATCTTCTTGGCCAGTTCAGTCATGAAAATCCGCTGCCGCTCTGTGCGGGTAAAATCGGAGGTGGCATCATGTCTGAAACGGACATACTGGAGAGCGGTTTTTCCGTCCATATGCTGCAGTCCCTTTTTAAGATCAATATCGTACATATGCTTGTCTGCTTTACTGGTGTAATACATGTCTTTCTCCACATCAATGTCGATCCCGCCTACAGCGTCAACCAGTGCCATAAACCCGGTGAAGTCCGTGTAGACGTAATGCTGAATGGGAATACCGAGCAGGTTACCCACGGTTTGTTTGGTCAGATCAACACCCCCATAAGAAAAAGCGGCATTAAGTCTGCTCTTTCCATGGCCTGGAATGTCAACATAAGTGTCCCTTAGAACGGAGAAAAGGTGGGCTTTCTTGGAGACCGGATCAATGGAAGCGACCATAACAGAGTCTGAACGGCCGGCATCATCTCCCCTGGAATCTCCACCAAGAAGCAGGATGTTCACCCGTTCTTTACCGTCCCATTTAGGAAATGGTGTGGATGGGGATTCTGCGTTTTGATCTGTCCCTGAAGATGAATCGGAGGGAGAAGTCGTACCGGAAGCGGTCGAGATGCTATTGGCAAAATGAACGATCGAATATCCGTAGTATACAATGACACCTGTTACGGCAAGTGCCAGGGTCAGGGCTGTCCCCCATAACCATTTCTTAAGCATAATCTTCACCTTTCTATGAATGAACTGATATGTAACCCAAACTATTTTAACAAAAAGAAAGAAAAATGTCCCCTTTGATTTCGAATGTTCGGTTGTAAGCAGGAATATTTGACAAATAGTTTGTAGCTATTTATCATTTATCATGTAAAAAATAATCATGTTTTTTGTAAGGAGGATATTAAACCGCTATTATGAATCAATCAATATTTAATTGGATTAATCAGTTTGCAGACCGAATTCCGTTTCTGGACTGGTTTATGGTTACATCGGCTGAATATGCCGTCTGGGTTATGATTGGACTGCTTGTCATTGTATGGTTTCTCGGTGAACCTTCAAAGCAACGAATTGTATTTTATGCATGTGTAGCTTCGATTGTAGCGCTTAGTCTGGCCAAATGGGGAATTTCACCTATGGTGGGTCACCCGCGGCCATTTATGGAAGGTACGGTGAATCAACTGGTACCGCATGTACCAGATCCATCTTTCCCAAGCAAACATGCTTCCTTTGTCTTTGCTCTGGCTGCGGCATCTTTCTTCATCGGACGTCGCTTTGGAATATTGATGCTTTTGCTCGCTTTACTGACAGGAGTATCACGTGTATATGTAGGTGTACATTATCCTGGGGATATTCTGGGTGGGTTCATTCTGGGTAGTTTGGTCAGTGTAATATTGATTGCTACGCGCAATTACACCAAGTCGGTTCCCGATTTTTTCATCAACCTTCATCGTCGGGTTTTCCGTTAAAACGAAGAATATGTAGGGATCGGAAGGGAACTTCCGCTTACGAAGCCTTACGTTTTTGGTACGCCAAAGACTTAAGGCTTTTTGTGTCTATTTCGAAGTTAACTGAAATTTATGAAAATTGAATTCGGATATCTACATTTCATGACGAAAGGTGTCGATATACTATAAATATGTACTAGTTGAGGAGTGGGGAACATGAAAGAGGCGCAGGGAAGCGTAACGAGGAAATTGAGATTAACAATTCGAATGAAATTACTGACCGGATTTCTATTGGTAGTGGCTTTACTGGCTTTTGTCAGCATTTATGCGCTGACCCAAATTCATGTTATGTCAAACAAAGCGGATGATGTCGACAAGACATGGATGCCCAGTGTATCTCTGTTGGGCCAGATGAATGGTGATGTTTCCGATGTGGAACGCCTTGCGCTCGCAGTCATTGTGGAACAGGACAAAAATGAAACAGCCAAGTTAAAAGAGGCTTTGGATCAGCTCCTTAGCAAGGTTGAGGATGAACGAAAACAGTTGTTAACTTTCATAGATAACAATGAAGAGGCAATGAAACTTTACAATGAGTTTAGCACCAACTATGAGGCATATCTGGCAAAGATGCCTGCATTCATTGAACTAGGATTGAAAAACGATTATGAAGAGGCCAGCAAACTGCACACAGCGGCATATTCATTGTGGTATACAGCCAACGATTCCATTGTCAAATTGATTAAAATGGGGAATGAAGGGTCAGATTCAGCTACGAATGCATCGGTTGATTCTGCTGAACAAGCATTCAATGTTATATTGGCAGTAACCATTGTTGCTTTCCTGGTTGCCATGTTTATTGCTTTCTTTATTGCGAGCATCATTTCGAAGCCAATCAAGAAGATGAATGTAGCGGCCATGCTTATTGCCAATGGTGACTTGACCAGTGAGAAGATTGTTCTCAAGAATAAGGATGAGCTGGGAACGCTGGCGGATTCCTTCAATACGATGACTGGCAACCTGCGCGCAATGATTCAATCGGTATCGTTCACATCTGAACAGGTAGCAGCCTCTTCAGAGGAGCTCCTTGCGAGTGCAGAGCAGAATACGAAGGCTTCGGAACAGATTTCCGAAACGGTTGAAGAACTGGCCGTAGGTACTTCTGATCAAGTGGACATGGTGAAGCGGTCTTCACAGGCAATGAGTGAGATGGCGCTTGGTTCGGAACAGATCGCCGAGCTTGCTCAAAGTGTATCTGTATCGGCTGTTGATGCTGCGAATCAGTCTGCTGAAGGGAATATGATTATTCAGCAGGCTGTTGAACAGATGGGTTCTGTTCGCAATTCCATTGCATCACTGACAGAACTGGTTACAGGGCTGGGAGAACGTTCTGCAGAGATTGGCACCATTACTGAGGTGATCAACAATATCGCTCGCCAGACCAATCTCCTTGCCCTCAATGCAGCGATTGAAGCGGCACGTGCAGGTGAGCACGGACGTGGTTTCGCGGTTGTAGCCGGAGAAGTGCGGAAGCTTGCAGAGGAGTCTTCTACATCTGCGCAACGAATTACGGATCTCGTGCAATTGATTCAGAAGGATACAGACCATGCCGTACAGGCTGTGAAAGTGAACAGCAATGAAACGGAGGCCGGAATTGAGATTGTAACAGCGGCAGGACAAGCCTTTGAGCAGATTTCAAGTGCGGTTAATAAGGTGGCTGGTGAGATTCAGGAAGTATCCGCAGGTTCGGAGGAAATGTCAGCAAGTACGAATGAAGTTGTAGGATATGTGGATCAGATCTCCAATATTGCTGGAGAAGCAGCAGGCGGAGTGCATAATGTATCCGCCGCAACCCAGCAGCAGCTGGCTTCCATGGAAGAGATTGCTTCGTCTGCAGGCTCTTTGTCCAAAATGGCAGAAGAGTTGCAGGAGCAAATCAACAAATTCAGAGTGTAAACGAGCCAAAAGACAGAATGGTCAGACTGGATAGTACCAGGATTGTCATTCAGCCTGTAGCAAGGATTATACGAAACTTCAGGACGGTTTCTCATATCGTGTCCATCGATATGAGAGGCTGTCTTTTTGGTTATATCCATAACCGAACATGTCACAACAATGTTATTCCAGAAGTCACCAGCGCTGATATTTCAACTGAAGTAAAAGGTTATAATGGTAATTAATGGTGGAAAATACATGGAGTCACACCATAGAAAGGAGCGGGTCATATTACATCCGTGTAATTGGAAAATTACGAGACGACGATTGTAAAAGGAGATGAATAGTTGAACATGAAGGGAAGCTGGTGGAGACGAGTCGCTATTCTTGCGTTATCGGCAGGGCTACTGGCAGGAAGTAATTCCATACAGGCATGGAATGGCAAGGCAGATGCGGCTGCCGGAAACCATAACTATGCTGAAGCATTACAGAAAGCCGTTTACTTTTATGAAACCCAGCGTTCAGGGAAATTGCCAGAAGACAACCGGGTAGAATGGCGCGGTGATTCCGGATTGAACGACGGATCGGATGTTGGGGTCGATCTGACCGGAGGATGGTATGATGCCGGTGATCACGTAAAATTCGGTCTGCCCATGGCTTATTCTGCCACGATGTTAGCCTGGTCCATTGTGGAATACCGCGAGGGATACGAACAGGCAGGACAGCTGGATGCCATTAAGGATAATTTGAAATGGACCACGGACTATTTTGTGAAAGCGCATACGAAACCGAATGAACTATGGGGACAAGTCGGAGCGGGGAATACCGACCATTCCTGGTGGGGACCGGCTGAAGTGATGCAGATGAATCGCCCGGCCTTTAAGATCGATGCATCCTGTCCAGGTAGTGAACTTGCAGGAGAGACAGCGGCAGCGCTTGCAGCTTCATCCATCGTGTTTCGGGACAGTGATCCGGCCTATGCTGACAAACTGCTGAAACATGCCAAGGAATTATATAGCTTCGGGGATACGTACCGTGGGAAGTATACAGATTGCATCACAGATGCCCAGTCTTTCTACAACTCATGGACGGGTTATGAGGATGAGCTTGCATGGGCAGCGACATGGTTATATATGGCTACAAATGATAGCGCTTACTTGTCCAAAGCGATTGCCACAGCGAATCAGTGGCAGGCGGATGGGCAGAACGGGAACTGGGCATATACATGGACCCAGGGCTGGGATGACAAACATTATGGAGCTCAGATTTTGCTGGCTCGCATTACGTCCAGCCTGAACATGCCGGAAGCGGCACGGTTTATTCAATCGACAGAGCGAAATCTCGATTATTGGTCTGTAGGCACGAATGGAGAACGTATCAAGTATACACCGGGCGGGTTGGCCTGGCTTGATACATGGGGATCGCTCCGTTATGCAGCGAATGCATCGTTCATTGCTTTTGTGTATTCCGATTGGGTCAGTGATCCGGTGAAGAAAACAAGGTATCAGAACTTTGCCGTATCTCAAATGAACTACATTTTGGGGGATAATCCACGCCAGAGCAGTTATGTGGTTGGCTATGGTCAGAATCCGCCGAAACACCCGCATCACCGAACCTCTCACGGCTCATGGGCAAACAGCGACAGTGTTCCTTCTGATCACCGTCACATCCTGTACGGCGCAATGGTTGGTGGACCGGATGCAGCAGATGCCTACACCGATTCAATTGGAGATTACGTTAGCAATGAGGTGGCAACCGATTATAATGCGGGATTTACAGGTGCGTTAGCCAAGATGAATCTGCTGTATGGACAGAATGATCAGCCTATCGCGAACTTTCCGGCTCCCGAAGCGAAGACGGATGAGTTCTTTGTCGAAGCTGCTGTGAAGGCATCCGGTTCCAACTATACCGAAATTAAGGCTCAACTGAACAATCGTTCGGGCTGGCCAGCACGTATGGGCGATAAGTTGTCCTTCCGATATTACATCGATCTGAGTGAAGTGTATGCCGCAGGATATACCGTTTCCGACGTTAATATTACAACTGCCTACACCGAGGGGGCTACCGTATCCCAGCCGGTTGTGGTTGATGCGACGAAGAGAATCTATGCGATTACTGCCGATTTCACCGGAACCAAAATCTATCCAGGCGGGGAGGGACATTATCGTAAAGAGGTGGTGTTCCGCATTACCGGGCCACAAGGCGCCTGGAATGCAAATAATGATCATTCATTCCAGGGCTTGGGCACGGGCAATGTGGCGAAGAGCATATATCTTCCGGTATACGATGCAGGCAATCGGATTTATGGCCAGGAGCCTGATGCCACATCGGTTGTCACGCCTGTTGCACCTTCGGGGGTTCAAGCCATAGCAGGGAACGCTCAGGTCATCCTGAACTGGGCTGCATCACCTGGGGCAGCATCGTACACCGTGAAACGCGCTGAGGTGAGTGGGGGGCCATATACTTCTGTAGCGACAGGAGTGAGTGGATTGACGTACACGAACACGGAGCTGACGAACGGAAAGACCTATTATTATGTTGTGACGGCTGTGAATACAGCGGGTGAGTCGCCGGGATCTCTGCCAGTCTCCGCTACACCATGGGCTGGAACATCTGTGCCCGGCGCGCTGACATTAAGCGGAACGGCAGGCAACGCCCAGACGCTTCTGACCTGGACGGCAGCAGAGGGAGCTGCGAGTTATCAGGTACAACGTGCAATTATTGGAGGTGCATATGCCAATGTCGCAACTGGATTGTCTGTTTTGACTTATACCGATACGACAGCGGTAAATGGCACGGCATACAATTATCGAATTGCCGCTGTTAATGCGAGCGGACAGACGTTGTCCAATGTCGTGACACTGACACCGAGTGCGCCTCCTGAAACGTCGGGCACGCTTGAAGTGCAGTATCGTAACGGAGGGTCAGGTGCTTCCGGCAATGCGGTGACTCCGCAGTTTAATCTAAAAAACACAGGGACTCAGGTTATTGATCTGAGTACCGTGAAGCTCCGGTATTATTTTACGAAGGATGGCACGGGAGATCTGAGCTTCTGGTGTGATTATGCGCAGATCGGGACGGCCAATATTGAAGGCAAATTTGTTGAGGTGAATCCGGCGAAGGGTACAGCGGATACGGTTCTGGAGATCAGCTTCAAATCCGGCGCAGGCAGTCTGGCTCCCGGAGCGGAGACAGGCATGATCCAGGGGCGTTTTTCCAAGAACAATTGGAGCAATTTTGATCAGAGCAACGACTATTCCTATGACGCAACCAAGACGGATTTTACCGCCTGGACTCAGGTGACAGGGTATCAGGACGGAACGAAAGTATGGGGGATTGAGCCATAGTCTGATGCCCAAGCCAACAGTGATTCAAGTATAATTCCACCATTTTAGGGAGGTATGTATATGTTGAAGTCAGCTGCAAAGAAAAGTTTGACGGCCATGCTTGCAGGGACCGTTATGTTGACCGGATACTCCGGATTATGGGCGGGCCCCCAAACGGCTTATGCTGAAGAGCAGATGATCGAGGCTCAGGCGGACGGAATAAACGAAGCGCGATTTTTGCAATTGTATGATCAGTTGAAAGACCCGGCCAACGGCTACTTTTCACCGGAAGGTATTCCGTATCACTCTGTTGAGACACTGATGAGCGAGGCCCCGGATTACGGGCATATGTCCACGTCGGAGGCGTACAGTTATTGGTTATGGCTGGAGACCATGTACGGTCACTATACTGGAGACTGGTCCAAACTTGAAGCGGCCTGGGACAGCATGGAGAAGTACATTATCCCGGTCAATGAAGGCGATGGCAAGGAAGAGCAGCCGACCATGAGCTTCTACAACCCGAACAGCCCAGCCACGTATGCAGCGGAAAAACCGTTCCCGGACCAGTATCCATCCACACTTAATGGGCAATATGCAGCGGGGAAAGATCCGCTGGATGCCGAATTCAAGGCGTCCTATGGGAATAATCAGACTTATCTGATGCACTGGCTTATCGACGTGGATAACTGGTACGGATACGGGAATCTGCTGAATCCATCCCATACAACGTCGTATGTGAATACGTTCCAGCGTGGGGAGCAGGAGTCTGTGTGGGAGGCCATTCCTCACCCATCGCAGGATGATAAATCATTTGGTAAAGCAAACGAGGGGTTCATGAGTCTGTTCACGAAGGAGAATCAGGCACCGTCAGCACAGTGGCGTTACACCAATGCAACGGATGCCGATGCACGTGCGGTGCAGGTGCTCTACTGGGCGAAAGAAATGGGATATAACAATACGGAATATCTGGATAAAGCGAAGAAGATGGGAGACTATCTGCGCTACGGCATGTACGACAAGTACTTCCAGAAGATCGGCAGTGCGAAGAACGGTACGCCAAGTGCGGGAACAGGCAAGGATTCCAACATGTATCTCATGGCCTGGTATACGTCATGGGGTGGTGGTTTGGGTCAAGGCGGGGACTGGGCATGGCGCATTGGAGCGAGTCATACCCATCAGGCCTATCAGAATCCGGTTGCAGCCTATGCCTTGTCTGATCCAGCTGGCGGCTTGATTCCGAAATCAGCTACGGCCAAAGCAGACTGGAATGCCACGCTGAAGCGCCAGCTGGAATTCTATACCTGGCTGCAATCCCATGAAGGGGCCATCGGCGGGGGAGCAACCAACAGCATAGGCGGTTCCTACGGGGCTTATCCGGCAGGAGTCAGCACATTCTATGACATGGCTTATCAGGAAGCACCTGTATATCGTGATCCGGATTCCAACACCTGGTTTGGATTTCAGGCCTGGCCGCTGGAGCGGGTGGCAGAGATGTATTATATTCTTGCCGAGAGCGGTGACCTCAGCTCCGAGAACTTCAAGATGGCCAAGAAGGTCATTACGAAGTGGATCGACTGGACCAAGGATTATGTGTTTGTCGGGGAGCGTCCTGTAACGGATGAACAAGGCTATTATCTGAACGCAGCTGGACAGCGCATCATGGGCGGAACCAATGTTCAGGTTGCGACTACGCCAGCTCCGGGCGAGTTCTGGATTCCAGGCGGTCAGGAATGGCAGGGACAACCGGATAAATGGAACGGCTTCAGCACGTTTACGAATAACCCGAACTTCCATGCGGTTACCAAAGATCCAGTGCAGGACACAGGAGTATTGGGAAGTTACATCAAGGCGCTGACGTTCTTCGCGGCAGGAACCCAGGCGGAGAGCGGTACGCTGAGCGCGAAAGGGCAGGAAGCAAAGGATCTGGCCGAGACGCTGCTTAATACGGCTTGGGACTACAATGATGGTGTGGGGATTGTTACGGAAGAGGAGCGTAAAGACTATTTCCGTTTCTTTGCCAAAGAAATTTACATCCCGGCGAATTGGTCCGGAACCTTCGGCCAAGGCAATACGATTCCTGGCACAGCAGGAATACCTTCCGATCCGGCGAAAGGCGGGAACGGCGTATACATCGGGTATTCCGATCTGCGTCCGGTAATCAAGCAGGACCCAGCTTGGGCTTACCTGGATAACCTGTACAAAACATCGTACAATCCAACAACGAAAAAATGGGAAAATGGCGTACCAACCTTTACGTATCACCGTTTCTGGTCACAGGTGGATATGGCTACCGCGTATGGCGAATATGATCGTCTCCTTGGTGATGCCGGAGGTCCAGGGGTTCAGGTGCCAGCAGCTCCAGCTGGTCTGACAGCTGCAGCGGGCAGTGAAGAGGTCGTTCTGAACTGGAATACTGCCTCCAATGCCTCTTCTTATACTGTAAAACGTGCAGAAGTGAACGGTGGTCCGTATACACCCGTAGCAACAGGGGTTACAGGCGGCACCTTCACAGATACGGGATTGACGAATGGCAAAACGTACTATTATGTGGTGACTGCTGTCAATACAGTTGGCGAATCTGCACCTTCTGCTCAAGCGTCTGCTACTCCGCAAGCGGGAACAGTCGTGCCGGGAGTGTTAACCCTTACGGGAACGGCAGGCAATAATCAGGCTGTGCTGACATGGACCGCATCGACCGGAGCAGCAAGTTACAAGGTGCAACGCTCGGTTGCAGGAGGAGCCTATGCCGATTTAGCTGCGGGTCTGACGGCACTGACGTACGTCGATGCAACGGCAGTGAACGGTACCGCATACAATTACCGAGTGGTGGCGGTAAATGCAAGCGGGCAGACATTGTCCAATGTAGTGACGGTGACCCCAACAGCGCCTCCGGTAACAACAGGTGCACTTGAGGTGCAATACCGCAATGGCGGTTCAGGGACGTCAGGCAATGCGGTGAACCCTCAGTTCAATATCAAGAACACAGGCACGACAGCCGTGGATCTGAGCCAGGTGAAGCTGCGGTATTACTTTACGAAGGATAGTGCATCAGATCTGAGTTTCTGGTGTGATTATGCCGAGATTGGCAGCGGTAATGTGGAGGCTAAATTTGTGACTGTAGATCCGGCTAAGGGCACAGCGGATACGTATCTGGAGATTGGATTCAAATCCGGGGCAGGCAGTTTGGCTGCCGGAGCAGAGACGGGAATTATTCAAGGTCGCTTCTCGAAGAACAACTGGACCAATTTTGATCAGACCAATGATTATTCTTTTGATGCCACCAAAACGGCATTCAGTGCATGGAACAAAGTGACCGCATATATTGGCGGAGTTAACGCATGGGGCATTGAGCCATAATCGATTCCTATTGAATCAAGGAGTACAGCCGGGGAGAAATCTCCGGCTTTTTGCATGTCGGAGAGTCTTCAGGTTGTATTCAGGCAGCTTAACCGTCAAATGAAACATAGTAATGTTTACCAATTATAGAGCTTGAATATTAAAACATAGGTCATCTGACGCATGTTTTGCAAGATAAACGGTTTAGGTCTAATTTCTACAGAAAACGAAGCACAGCAAATAGTTACAATAATTTAACCTTTGAAAAAGAAGTGATTTACGGTAGTTTTAGCCAACTGGTGTGAGATGTTTCCCTGATTCTTAGTGCTCAAGCCTGCCAGATTGAATACAGGACTTTGGACTGATGATCGTTATGGACAGCCCGTTTTACAATGGGGCAAGCCCGGCAAATGAGGCCAGGTTAAAATTCTGTAACATCAGGGGGAACACGACATCATGAACTGGAAAAGCAAGATCATTACTGCGAGTGTAACAGCAACGATGCTGATGGGAAGTCTGACAACAGGAGCATTAACGACACCGGCATCGGCAGCCACGGTTCAGAATTCAAAGGTTAAAGTGATCTGGGGAGTAAATCTGCGTACATCACCATCTTCCTCCGCAAGCATTGTTCGTTTGGTGCCAAAAGGGGAAACGGTTACGGTTACTCAAAAATCCGGCTCAGGCTGGTATAAAATTAAGGATTCTGGCAATCGGACAGGATACATATCTTCTTCCTCAAAATATACAAAAGCCGTGAAAGGCAACACGACAACAGGAAGTGGCAGTACGAGTGGGTCTGGTTCAGGCAGCAGTACGTCTGTTACAGGCAGTGCTTCTGTGGAGAAAGTCATAGCTGCTGGCATGAAATATTGGGGAACGCCTTATGAGTTTGGTGCTAGTCGTAACAGTACGGCAACGTTTGACTGTTCAAGCTTTGTCCGCCGGGCATTTATGGATGCACTTGGAATAAAGCTTCCGTCCGATTCACGTCAACAAGGAGCCTATGTAAAAGCCAATGGTACCGTTAAGACCAATTGGAAAAATCTGAAGCGCGGTGATCTGATGTACTTTATGTCCTATAAAGGCAGCTCGGCATCATCGTACTCTGGCGTGAATAAATCCAAGGCGGCCATTACTCACACGGGCATCTATCTTGGGGACGGCAAAGTGCTGCATACCTATTCCAACGCTGGTGGCGGTGTGACGATTAGCGACATCTCCGGTAAACACTGGGAGTACCGGTTCCTGTTTGGTGGAAGTGCGCTCTAAATCCATGCTCGCGTATTAATTCAGAACATTCTATGAACATCTTTAGGACCTTCCATCTCTGCCTATTCAGCGGATGGAAGGTTTTTTTGGTTATTTACTTCAGTCCTGATAGTACAGACGGAACAGGATATCCTGATCATAGTTGCCGAATCCCTGACCATATAACGTCAGCCCGCCCACATGCTGCGCATCTTCCTCCACGGAGAGGCGCAATGTCCATTGGTTGCGTTCCACGGGAATATCCGCAAGCGTAATTTCGGACATATGCTGTCCATCGATGAATGTCCCCTCATGCGTAATCCGCAGTACCTTGAGCATACCGTACTGATTGACACTGTCGCTCCACCATTCCGGGGTAAACATCCCCCGTCCATTTCCAGAATCTCCAGGGCTTGTCCATTCACCCAATCGGATTCCGTTGAGCATAAATGTAATGTCCGAGGGCCAGTTCGGATTGACTGAAGGTGCTTCGGAGCCCATCTCAAGTGATAATTCAATGGCACTGATCTGTTGACCGGACAAGATATAGTTTGGGATTTTGTATTCTACAAATCCACGTCCAAACCAAAGAATGTGGGCATGCATCCGTTCAGGATCCAGAAAATAACGAGGATCATCATACTGTCCAATGACCTGATTGGAGGTAGCCAGACCACAGGTCGGATATACATCAAAATGGGTATAATGTCCAACAGGGATTGCCACTTCATGAAGCTTGCGGGAGGCCCCGGTTTCCTGTGGCATGGAGATGCCAATCCAGTCGACAGCCAGGCTGTTCATTTTGTGCGTACCGCCATCCTTGCGAATCATTTTGGACTGAATAATGCCCACATCCTGAAGCTTGCGGACATGCATGGTTACGATTGCGCTGCTCAGGCCGAGTGATGCGGCAATGTCCTTCACATTCATTGGGGTCTCTGCGACAAGCCTGATAATCTGGAGACGGACCTCACTCGCGAGTGCCTCGTATAATGGCAGCCATTCAGCATCGGTATTTGCTCTGATCACATCTGTTCCTCCAGGTAATATGAGTTGATCTAGTGTTATTCACACGAGGCCACTACGCTGACAGAATAACCTTCCAATCGCTGTTATCCCCGGATTTCTTTGATTCCCCATGTATAATGAGTGAAATCCGGTGATAAAGGCGACCGCTACGCTTCTACAGGTTTTTTCTGTCCTCTTCGTTTACGTGTAAATATCGAGTTAACTCATATCTATTATTTTTATAGAATTAAGTTAAACATAAATCCAGCCAAAAGAATAACATTTTGCAAAATTCATGTTGAAATTGGTGTCATAATCGATTTTAATATAAATATGAACGTTGATCCATAGATTATCAATTAATTTTTATATTAATCTTAGGGAGATGAACTTCACGATGGAAAAAGCAAAAATGACGGTAGACAAGGATTTTACAATTGGCGTAGTTGATAAACGATTATACGGTTCATTTATTGAACATCTAGGACGTGCCGTTTACGGTGGAGTATATGAGCCGGGTCATCCTACAGCGAATGAAGCGGGTTTTCGTGGAGATGTGCTGGAGATGGTTAAGGAGCTGCAGGTTCCGATTGTACGGTACCCTGGTGGTAACTTTGTATCCGGTTACAATTGGGAGGATTCTGTCGGACCTGTATCTGAACGCAAACGCAGACTTGAACTGGCATGGAGAACAATCGAGACCAATGAATTCGGGTTTAATGAATTTGTGGATTGGTCCAAACAGGCGAATTCGGAAGTGATGATGGCCGTCAATTTGGGAACACGGGGTGTAGACGCAGCCCGTAACATCGTGGAGTACAGCAATCATCCGGAAGGTTCTTATTATAGTGACTTGCGCATTAAACATGGATATAAAGAGCCCCATGCGATCAAAACCTGGTGTCTTGGCAATGAAATGGACGGACCGTGGCAGATTGGTCACAAAACAGCAGAAGAGTATGGACGGGTAGCGCTCGAAGCGGCAAAAGTAATGAAATGGACGGACCCAACAATTGAGCTGGTCGCTTGCGGAAGTTCATCCCTGGGTATGCCATCTTTCCCGGAATGGGAAGCAACGGTGCTGGATCATACGTATGATCATGTTGAATATCTATCCCTGCATCAGTATTATGGTAACGCTGAACAGGATACGCCAACATTCCTTGCGCGTTCCCTTGAAATGGATCGTTTTATCGATACGGTCAAAGCGACCTGTGATTATATCAAGGCGAAGAAGCGCAGCAAGAAGACGATGTTCCTGTCCTTTGATGAATGGAATGTTTGGTATCACTCCAACGAAAGCGACAAGAAGCTGGACCCATGGCAGATTGCTCCGCCACAGCTGGAGGATGTATACAACCATGAAGATGCACTGCTTGTGGGCTGCATGCTGATCAGCATGCTGAAACATGCGGACCGAGTTAAAATGGCATGTCTGGCGCAGCTCGTCAACGTTATCGCTCCGATTATGACGGATAATGGAGGTGCTGCATGGAGACAGACGATCTTCTATCCGTTCATGCATGCTTCCGTGTTCGGGCGTGGAACAGCACTTGTGCCGTTGATCCAGTCTCCCAAATATGACACCAAACAAATTACGGATGTTCCTTATTTGGAGGCCATTGCTGTGCATAACGAGGAGCAGGGTGAAGTGACTGTTTTCGCCGTGAATCGTCATTTGGAAGAATCGCTCCCGCTTGAAGTGGATCTGCGCAGCTTTGGGAAGTGCCGCTTGATAGAGCATATTGTGCTGGAAAGTGATGATCTGAAGGCAGCCAATACTGCAGCAGAGCCGAATCGTGTCGCTCCTCATAACCGTGGTGATGCAGGGGTATCGGAGACACTGATTACGGCAAGCTTGGCCAAAGCATCGTGGAACGTAATCCGCTTGAAAGTTCAGTAATCAAGCAGGAAGAATCATGCGGGTTGCACGATGGACAAAGGAGACAGAGGAATCGCAGAACACGGAAATACAAGGCACTTCGATTCAGAATAACCGCCGGATTGCTGTGACTTCCGATTAGAAAAAAGGCTGGATGCGAGTTTTATACGCATTCAGTCTTTTTTGTAGTGCACAGTGTTCCGCATTTACGTGGCACAAAGCGTATTCATCCCATTTTGAGTGCCACAAGAGGAATTTCTAATGTGTTCCAGCTTCTAACGAATCGTTATTCCGGAAAGATCTGCGGCAGCACAATGCAAAGAGAATGTAAAAAGGGGAATTGGACGTCTACAATTCGTTAGAACGGCGAACTTGTGTTATTTTGCCATATAGAGCTGCCCGGATTCGTTAACGATTGTACAAACCGTATTCCCTAGAGGTTTAACGTGCAGTATTCGCTAGCCGTTTGGTTTTGTTGTGATAATTCAAAAGAATCAGTCCCTCCAAGCCACTTATGTTTATGACCCGGGGACTGACTATTATGAATTTTATGTCTCATCGCATCAATGAATTTTACTTCAACCCGGTCCCCGCTTCAAACACAAAGCTCTCGCCGTCACGTGGAATGAGCACTTGCCCGTCCAGCTGCTCGGAGGCGAGATAACTGGCGAGATCCACGCGGGACATCATGCAATGATTTATGGCATCCATATGCACAGCGATAACGTGTGCATCCGGTGCATGGCGTTTCACGGCAGCTACGTCAGGTCCGTCCATCGTGATCGGATCTCCTTGCAGGAAGCGGGCACCACCAGCATTTACCACAATCACTTCAGGCTGATATTGACGAATGGCTTCTGATGGTTCTTCACACCAGATGGTATCACCGGCGATATAGGAGACAGGTTCTCCGTCAGCTTCCAATACAAAACCAGACACCTTGCCCATACGTTCGCCGATTTCCCCGGTTCCGTGATGTCCCGAAGTGCGGGCAAAACGTACGGAGTGGTACTCATGTTTGTCATCCACGGCAGTAACGTTAGTAAATCCGGCTCCTGTGAACACAGCCTCATCTCCTGGCTGACACAGCAGAGGTACATCCTTGCGGAGCTGTTTGGCTGCTGCTTCATCCCAGTGATCGGGGTGGGTATGCGTAACGATCAGCAGATCCGGATTCATATAATCCGTTTCCGTCTCAGGCAAAGAAACTCTTGGATTGCGTAATTCATTGGGCGTGTTTGGAAAAGCAGGCATTACTTCTTTATCCATCAACATGGGATCAACCAGTATGTTCAGACCCCCATATTCCAACCATAATGTTGCATTACGAATCAATTGAATTTTCATTGTATCTGCACTCCTTCAGGAATTAATGTTATTATCCTATATGTTATACAACCCGTTTTGAGGCGTAAATGACACACTGAAAGAAAACAGGCCGCTTTAATTTCAAGTTGAAAGGATTGCGATACATCATGAATGAAACGATAGATGATACAGATATTCGTATTCTGCAAAGCCTGATTCGGGACTCCAAACGCTCCCACAAGGAGATCGGCGAAGAGGTTCATCTGACTGGGCAGGCTGTAGGTGCGAGAGTGCGCAAGCTGCATGATTTGGGTGTCCTTGAAGGGTATACGGTAAAATGGAACCCGGAACGCCTCGGCATGGGCCTGCAAGCATTTGTGACGATTTTTCTCAATTCCGGCGACAGACATGCCGCCTTCCGTGAATTTGTGGCTGCGCGTGAAGACATCGTGGAGGTTCACCGTGTCAGCGGAGAGGGCTGTTACCTGATGCGAGTACGCACAGGCACATTGGAGCAGCTTGACAGCTTGCTGGAAGCCATCTTGCCTTATGGAAATTACAGAATGAACCTGTCAGTCGGTATCGAAAAGTCAGAATGAGGTGAGCTGAGTTTTCAGTTGTCCTGTTGTTGTTTCTCGCGCAGCGTTGCCTGCAGAAGGACTATGGCTCGACAGAGCTCTTTTTTGGTAAGCAAATGATCGGTCTGGATATGATGACGGGTACCGTCTTTCAGGTACAAGGCAATCATGGGGGATGCGGACAATATCCATTTGCTGAGGGCGGAAGAGGCAAGTTCGATTTTACGAATTTCATTCCAGGGAATGGTCCTCGTCATAGATGATCCATAACAGGACCAAGCATAACAGTAAAAAGAGAAGACTTAGGGCTCCTTTCCATAGAGCCGTGAAGCGGCGGTAGCTGATCTGACGATGCTCAAGCTCCGACTCTGATGATTCATGTAATTCAGGTTTCATAAGTAACGCCTCCTTATCATCATTTCCCAGAAAATATACCAAACATGCCGCCTGCATCGCAGAGCGGCACGTTCAACGTTGATTTAAACTTACTTGATTCAAGATGATGCTCTAACCAGAGATAGCTGAATCATTACCGGCTTCACGCGCATGGGTGTAGAGATCGGCATATACCCCTTCTGCATCAATCAGCTTCTGATGTGAGCCTTCCTCGACAATCTCGCCATTCTCCATAACGAGAATTCGATCTGCATGCATGACCGTAGATAGACGATGCGCAATGACGATCGTTGTCCTTCCCTGAGAGACGGATTCCAGAGCCTGTTGTACCAATTGTTCGGTATGTGAATCCAGATTCGCGGTTGCTTCATCCAGGATGAGCACTCGGGGCTGAAAGACCACGATCCGGGCAAACGATATCAGTTGACGCTCTCCGGCGGACAGACCACTTCCGCGTTCGGAAAGCCGTGTATCATAGCCTTGCGGCAAACGTGAAATCATGGCATGTGCTCCGACGAATCGGCAGGCCTGAATGGCCTGCTCTCTTGTAATATCCTCGCGGAACATTCGTACATTGTCAATGATGGAGCCCGAGAAGAGGAACGGTTCCTGTTGGATCAGACCAACAATGCGATGGAGACTGGCCTGTGGGAAATGACGGATGTCTGTGCCATCAATCTCAATGCTGCCCCCATTCACATCGTAGAAGCGGTTGAGCAGGGAGATCAGTGTACTTTTGCCAGCCCCTGTAGTTCCTACAATGCCCACCATTTCACCTGGGTAGAGATGCAGATTCATATGCTGGATCAGGGGGCGCTCTGCCCGGTAGCCAAACGATACATCATTAAAATCAATCTGCCCCATCACGTTCCGGGGTTCAAGTGTAGACGCGAGTTCGGGTTTCGGGTCAGCGACTTCCGGACGGGTACTCAGAATGTTCCAGATCCGATCCATGGATACGGTTGTTGACTGGAATGTGTTCCACTGCATGGTGATCTGGTTAATCGGCTGGAAGAACTGACGGATATAACTGATAAATGCATAGAGCACACCCACTTGCAATGATTCACCCAGCACGGCGCGTCCTCCAAGCCAGACCATCATGACGAGCGCCGCATTGCCGAGAATATCAAACGTTCGGTTGAAAATAACGTTGGAACGGGCCTGTGCGATATTGGCCTTTAGGTGAAGTGTGTTCTGCTCCTTGAATCTTTTCTTCTGTTCTTCTTCCTGATGGAAAGCCTGGATCAAAAACATGCCGGACAGGTTCTCTGCCGTGAACGCAATCAGACGGGAGAGGCGAGTGCGGGCATTCTGATAAGCTCTGCGCAGTCGACTTCGGAACAATACGGCCACAATGGCGATTACAGGCAAGACGATAAGAGAATACCCTGCAAGCACCGGATCGAGCTGGAACATAAACACGATAATGAGCACCAGCATCATGCCATCCCGGATGAGACTAAGCAGCACCTGGGTGAAGAAACTGCTGATCGTCTCCGTATCACTGGATACATTCGTAACCAGACTGCCGATATGGAACCGGTCGAAGAAAGACATCGACATTTTGGAGATATGCTTGAACAGGTCTTTACGAATGCGAGAGACGATATTCTGACCGACATGCTGCAGCAGATTGTTCTGTACATAGGTGAAAATAAAACTGATCACTGCCAGCCCCAAAAAGACAGCTGCCAACTCGACAAGGAAGCCTACACTGGTCTGGCCAATCGCCAGATGATCATCGATGGCGATCTTCACCAGATAAGGCTGGAGCAGATCTGCGGAAATACCAAGCAGGGAGCAGAGAAAGATACCCGCAAAAGCCCATTTATGGGGTTTGGCGTAGGACATCATCGCTTTGAATGAAGTACGCTTACTCTGGTCTGCGCCTGCATCGGAACCGGAGCGATGTCCTGGAGGTGCTTGCGCGCCCGCATCTGAACGAACTTCAGCGTTACGGTCAGTCATGATGTAATCCCTCCTCCTGCAAACGGTAGGTTGCAGCATATAACCCTTTGGCAGCCATCAGCTCTGCATGTGTTCCCTGTTCGGCAATTCGCCCTTCGTCGAGAACGATAATTTCGTCGGCATGACGGACTGCACTGATTCGGTGAGAGATAATTAGCGTTGTTTTGCCTTTGCCAATCTCACGCAGGCTGCGCAGAATGCCACTTTCGGTGACGGCATCCACTGCACTCATGCTGTCATCCAGAACGAGCACCTGGGCTTTTTTGATCAACCCCCGGGCCAGACTCGTACGCTGACGCTGACCACCAGACAATGTAAGTCCACGTTCGCCCAGCAGCGTATCGAATTGATCGGGGAACCGGATAATGTTCTCGTATATCATCGCTTGTCGTGCACTGTGCTCTACCGTGTCGAGCGAAACCTCGCGGTCGCTAAAAGCGATGTTGTCACGAATGGTCGTACTGAACAGAAATCCGTCCTGTGGCACATAGGCAATACGAGATCGCAGACTCTCCAGCGAAAGATGCCGAATATCAGTGTTGTTAATACGGATGGTGCCTTCAGGCGGTTCGTATGTACGCAGCAGCAATTTCACGAAGGTGCTTTTACCGGAACCTGTTTTGCCCACAATGCCCACGGTTCGTCCTGCCTGGATGTTCAAACTGATGTTTTTGAGCGCAGGGGTTGAACTGCCGGGATAAGAAAAGGACAGATTCTCAATCGTAATGTCGTTCACGGCTTTAAGACTTGTTGCATGGGGAAGTTCGCGTACATCAGGCACTTCCGTCAACAAATCATTAACCCGCTCCAATGATGCTCCAGAACGCTGCATGGTATTAATCACATTACCAATTTGTTGTAGCGGTCCCATGATGATTCGCAAATATAACGTCAATGCAACAAAGCTTCCGAGTGTAATGGAGTTCTGCATCGTCAAAATCCCGCCAACAAGCAGCGAGACAACTAGTGAAATGGCACCCAGCAGTGGTAGCAGGGCCTGAAATAGAGAGGACAGACGGACGAGCCGCAGCTGCTTGCTTTTGATTGCATCTACTGTGATGCCAAATCGTTCACGGGCACTGTCTTCAATGGCAAATGTTTTCGTTACGCGAATACCACCTAGCTGCTCTTCTGCGGATTCCGTCATGGTTGCAAGAGCATCCTGCACATCACGAGAGCGCTTGCGAATTCGCGGACCGAAAAAAACGACCAGAAACGGAATAGCCAGCAAAGGCATAATACTGATCAGAATAAGTTTCATCGGGATTCCGCTGAGCAGCATCATCACAATGCAGGATAATAACAGAAAGGTTGCATTGGTCATCATGGTTACGCCATTGGAGATGGCTTCACGTACGGAAGTGACATCATTCATGACGTAACTGAGCAGTTTCCCATTTCCCTGTTTGGAGAAATAGTGCTCACTCAGTTCGGAGAACTTGCCGAAAATGCGCTCACGTGTCATGAATTCGAAGCGTCGTCCAAGCTTCATGATCATGAATTGCCCGGTACCGAATAACAGATTATAAGCGATGGCTATGGCTAAAAGCGAAAGACTATACCGAATGACCGTATTCATTTGAAGTGTGTGTTGCATGAGCTGATCCGTGAAGCTGCCCAGAATTCGGGGCAAGGATGCCTGGCCCACATTGGAGACAATAATCAGTAGTACAGCGAACAGGTATACGGGCCAGTTGGCAATGACATAGCCTCGTAGTAATCCTTTCTTGGACATAAGATTGGTTCTCCTTTGTTGAGGGGGATGAAAGTTAGTTCGCAAGCGGAGTCAAGAAAAGGGCCGACACCTGTGAATTAGCGCGTCGTGCCCTCTTACTTTATGCAATCCGGTTTGCTGTTTATCCGTCATTCGATAGAATTTCTCTATTCTTATTTTTGCGCTAAATGATAAGGATGTCAACGAAGCAAGTAAGCATCATGGAAGAAGCCAGATCAGCGCCCGTAGCGAAAGGGATGTATGCGGTATTTCCTTCATTTATTCACCAGATGTCGATTTTACTGAAACATTTCCGATGGGTCTCCCGTCTGTAGGGTTGAAAAGGTCAAAAATTGGATTTACTAACTATGGAGGTGCCAGGAAATGAAACATAAAAAAGGATTGGCTGCTACGCTTGCACTCTGCGTGTCTTTAACGGCGGGAGGTGCATCGGTACTCGCTTTTTCGGATGTAAAAGATGAAGGACAAAAAACAATTGTGGACTCGTTGCAATCAAAGGGCATTGTTAATGGAGTAACGGCGGATTTGTTCCGTCCGGATCTCGCATTGTCCGAGCCACAGGGTGTTCAACTGATCGTGAAAGCGTTTGGTCTGAAAAATGAATACGCTGCCGCTTCGGCACAAAATAAAATAAGCCCTGACACGTGGTATGCTGATGCTGTTCAGGCTGCCACTCAAAATGGACTCTCCATTCCGGTGGAATTGAACCCGCAAGGGAAAATGACGCGTGAGCAGTTTGCCATTTTGCTCCTTGAAGGGATTAACACAACCGGAGAATATCCGGTGATCATGCTGTATAATGATATTAAAGACGAAAAAAAAATCGGTAAGGACGCCAAATCTGCGGTCCAGAACCTGCTGAACATGGACATCATCGAACTGGATAAGGACGGTAACTTCCGTCCAGATCAGTCGCTTACCCGTATGGAGGCTGCAAGCATGATCTTCAATGCACTTGAGTTTGTAGATAAGCACGGCAATGGCGGATCGACAGAACCGGCTCCAACGAATCCGGGCGAAGGGCAACAGGGGATTGTACCTACGGTTACATCAACCAAAGTGGATGACAAAACGGTGAAAGTCAAACTGACTGCGCAAATGCCACATCCTGGTTATGGATTGAAGATTGAAGATGTGAAACTGGAGAAGGATGGACGTGCCATCGTGCTGTATACGATCACCCAGCCTGATCCGGACATGATGTATCCAATGGTGATTACCGATGTAACCGCAGAGACAGACATTCCCACAGGATATACTGCAGAAGCACAACCTTCTGGAAAATAAGCTAATCAAGCCAGCACGCTTCGATCCTTGATCGGAGCGTGCTTTTTTTATTTTCTCAAAACCGTTGATTAAGACTGAACCGGTTGCTTCGCGGGAGTGTTTTTCTCAAGACGAATCCTTTTATAGTATGATGACTTCGTGGATTGAGGGTTTGTGTTATTAAATATTACATGATTATAGTTAATGATCTGTATAAGTGGTATATAAATTAACATAAAAAGAGTGTTCAACTGGAATATGAATTCACTATTAAGTTGCTCAATGTTAACAGAGTGACTGTTTTTTTTGCTTTTTCTTGAGCATTTTGATGAAATCAGATCACCATGTCATGTGCAAAATCAACATATATGACGGAATATGCCTAGTGTTTATAAGGGT
Source organism: Paenibacillus sp. NPDC056933 (assembly GCF_042674385.1). Classification (NCBI taxonomy): domain Bacteria; kingdom Bacillati; phylum Bacillota; class Bacilli; order Caryophanales; family Paenibacillaceae; genus Paenibacillus; species Paenibacillus sp. NPDC056933. Next base: position 469,960 of record NZ_JBHUQN010000001.1, read on the forward strand.
TTATATGAATTGGTGCCCAAGATAAAAACGACATATATACGAATGGGGGAAGCAACTCATAGAATAAGGACAAGCAATTACGGGCTTGAAAAAGTCAATGAAGTTATGATAGATAATATTACATCATAATTAAATCTATCTTTAATCATCTTTTCTTGGCAGAGAAAGAGAATGCATGAGGAAAGGAGCGAACCAGAAGCAACGAGGGAAACTACTACTATAGATAGACTTGGACTGAAATTCACGATACATTGGAATGATCTTTGAGATGTGAATACCATGCACCACGAACATATGTGGGTTTTAACTTTAAGGTCTGTTTTCCGACTTATGTTTCATTCTGACATCTTTCAAGTATGTGAAATGAAATTCTAAATGACAACTTTAGGAGGGAAATGAGTCAAATTCCACATGTTTTACTTCCCCAAAATGACAATGACAAGCTGGACTGAAAGTTATAAATCCCCGTTGTAACAGCATTTCTTGGTTTTAGAAAGGGAAAATGGAAATGGCATATTTACGGATTCGGAAATGATCCATAAACTCAGTATGTAAGCGTTACCAATTCAGAAGGAGCAGAGCGCCCGTGCAATATAGAAATGTTGACCGGGACTCATTCCTTATTTTTGAACAGGAGTGCTTCGCTCTTCCTTACCAAACGGCCGGATTTTCATTAGAAAAGGAGGAAACAACTGATGCAGCCAAATGGGAAGTCCGCCTTGTCGCAAAACTTATCGGTGCACACGATTCCGAACAGCAAGAAAAATAAATTAGGGAGAAGGATGATCCGAAACTGGGAGTTGTATCTGTTTATCGCGCCAGCATTTCTATACTTTCTGATTTTCCACTACGGGCCGATGTACGGTATACAAATCGCATTCAAAAACTTTATCCCGACGCTTGGTGTCACGGGAAGCCCGTGGGTCGGGTTCGATCATTTCATCCGTTTCTTCAATTCTTATTATTTTTGGGATCTACTATGGAATACCCTTAGCATTAGCTTGTATGAGCTGGCTATAGGTTTTCCGCTGCCGATCATTCTTGCGTTAGCTTTCAATGAAGTCAGGGATTCATTCTTCAAGCGTACCGTACAGACCGTCACGTATGCACCACATTTCATTTCAGTCGTCGTGATGTCGGGTATGATCATTACCTTTTTGTCTCCCTCATCAGGCATGATTGTCAATTTGGTGGAGGCTCTTGGATTTCAGGCTCCTCAATTCCTGACAGACCCTGCCTGGTTCAAAACGGTGTATGTCCTGTCGGGGGTTTGGCAGAGCGCGGGCTGGGGGACCATTATATACCTTGCCGCCCTTTCGGGTGTGGACCCGCAACTGCATGAAGCAGCTGTGGTGGATGGTGCGAGCCGGTTTAAACGGATCCTGCATATTAACATTCCAGCGATCATCCCTACGATTACCATTTTGTTAATTCTGAATATGGGCAGTATTCTGGGCGTCGGATTCGAGAAAATCTTGCTGCTGCAAAATCCGTTGAACATGGGTTCATCCGATGTCATTTCAACATTCGTCTACCGGTCCGGTCTGGTTGATGCGCAATACAGTTTCTCCACAGCTGTAGGATTATTCAACTCCGTAGTTAATGCGATTCTGCTGATTACGGTGAACCAAATTGCACGTCGCACCAGTGAAAACAGTTTGTGGTAAAAGGAGGGGAAAACACATGTCATCCGCGGTTAAGGAAAGCAGAAGCGATAAAGTGTTCTTATGGTGCAACTACATCTATCTGACGATAGCGCTCGTCATTGTGCTTTACCCGCTGTTATACATCATTAGCGCCTCAATCAGTGATCCCAAATTTGTAAGCTCCGGTGAGATGTGGCTGCTACCCAAAGGGATTACGTTTGAAGGTTATGCCCGTGTGTTTGAGAACACCAACATCTGGATTGGGTACAAAAATACGATCATCTATACTGTCGTAGGTACACTCGTCAACCTGATGGTCACTCTTCCGGCAGCCTACGCGCTCAGCCGCTCTGATTTTGTAGGACGTGGGTTCTTCATGGCCATGTTTATGGTCACGATGTTTTTCAGCGGAGGGCTTGTCCCGAGCTACTTGCTGGTTAAGGATCTTGGTATGGTGAACAGCATGTGGGCACTTATTCTGCCAGGCGCTGCATCCATCTGGAATATTATCGTATGCCGTACGTTCTTTCAATCGACCATTCCCAAAGAGCTCCAGGAAGCGGCCCACATCGACGGGTGTACCAACACCCGGTTGTTCATCCGAATTGTGCTTCCGCTCTCTATGCCGATTATTGCCGTTATGGCACTCTTCTATGGAGTGGGACACTGGAATAGCTATTTCAGTGCCATGATCTATCTGAATGATTCTTCCAAGTACCCGCTGCAGCTATTTCTGCGTCAAATTCTGGTGCTTCAGGAAATGGCGGCTCAAGGGGGAGGGGCCATCGATACTTCTTCAGCAACGGCGATGAATTCCAAAGCGGAAATTGCTGCGCTGGTCAAATATGCCGTCATTATTGTTTCAACTTTACCTGTGATTGCGATTTATCCATTCCTTCAGCGTTACTTTGTGCAGGGTGTTATGATCGGTTCCGTCAAGGGATGATCTTAAACCATAATCCACACCAAAAAAGGGGAGTTGTCGTCATGAAAAAGCTTCGTAAGGCTTCATCCATTGCACTCTGCCTCACCCTATCCGCAGCATTGCTTGCAGCTTGTGGTTCCAATGAAGATGGAGGTTCTGCGACTTCAAATGTCGAAGGGGTCAAAAAAGAAGGATTCCCAATTGTGGACAAACCGCTTACGTTAAAGATCATGTCTCAGGATGCGGGCGTAGCCGACTGGAACACGATGCCAGTCCTGCAAGAGATGGAGAAATTGTCCGGCATCAAGCTAGAGTACCAGCTTTCGCCGATCGACAGCTTTGAAACGAAGAAGAATCTGGTATTCGCAAGCGGCGATTTACCGGATATGTTCTACGCTGCGGATCTCAAGCCTGCCGAGCAGGTGACTTATGGCACCCAGGGCATCCTGATCCCGTTGGAAAAATACATTGACGAAGGTTATGCCCCGAATATCAAAAAAATTCTCGATGAGAACCCGGATGTCCGCAAGTCATTTACAACGCCTGATGGACATATGTATGCACTCCCATTCATCGATACAGCGGCTGTGTGGTACAGAGGCCCGATGTGGTACAACGGGGAATTCCTAAAGGCACTTAATGCAGAAGAGCCTAAGACTACGGAAGAATTGTATACGTATCTCAAGCGTGTTAAAGAAGAAGACCCTAATGGCAATGGCCAGCAAGATGAAATTCCGCTGACTTCTGTAAAACTGGATGATCTTCGCATGTTTTTCTTCGGCTTCTGGGGAATGTACAACGAAGGGATCTATTCCGATAAGGACGGTAAAGTCCACTATCCTTATCAAGAAGAAGGCTACAAAGGATATCTGACGTTTATGAACCGTTTGTGGAAGGAAGATTTGCTGGATCATGAGACCTTCTCCCAAACTGGCGATCAGAAAAAAGCAAAAGGTGAAAGCAACAAACTTGCGCTGTTCAACGATTACCATCCGTACTTCACGCTCGGCGGTGAACCTAGCACGAAGCATCCGCTGATGACACCGGTGAAGAGTGAGGTCGCAGACTCTCCTGTATACGGAAAGCACCCGGGCATGTCGGCTCGCGGTACCTTTGCTATTACAAGCAGCAACCCGTCCCCTGAGGCGACGATGCGCTGGATTGATTATATGTATAGCTACGAAGGTGCGACTTTGTTCAACCAAGGTCCTGAAGGCGTGTTGTGGAAATTCAAAGACAAGGAAAATCATGTGAAAGAGTGGCTCCCTGTTCCTGGAGGTGGGGATCGTGAGGAATATCGCGGTAAAATCACGCCGAACTTCGGCATCTTGACACCAGGCATCAATGATCCGGATGTAGCGAAGGGGCTCCGCACCGAATTTGACGAGTGGATTGACCAGCAGAATCAGGAGAAGTTGGTACCTATCGGAAAAGCTCCTTTTCCTAACGTGTATTTGACTAATGAAGAGCAAAGCGAAGCAACTGCTTTATTGTCTGACCTGGATACGTACGTCAAGCAGATGGAAGCGAAGTTCGTGACCGGCCAGGAACCGCTTGAGAACTGGGATAAGTACATCGCACAGATTAAGAAAATGGGCAGCGACCGTATCGTCGAACTGTATCAAGGGGCATACGACCGCTGGAATTCCGGTAAATAAAAAAAGTCTATCGACACACATCCATGGAGACAGATCGGGTTTACGGATTTTACACTCGCATAGAAAGACTTCGGAGAGAGGTGTGAACAAGGATGCAGAAATGGTTCGAAGAGGCCAAGCTGGGGATATTTATCCACTATGGCATCTATGCTGTGGACGGCGTTGCGGAATCGTGGTCCTTCTATAATGGAAGGATCTCGTACGAAGAATACATGAAGCAACTGGACGGTTTTACGGCATCGGAATTCAACGCGGAGAAATGGGCGGACCTGATTGAGAAATCAGGAGCCCGGTATGCCGTGCTGACAACGAAGCATCATGATGGTGTTGCTCTGTGGGATACGCAATATAGTGACCTCAATGTCGTCAAACAGACACCAGCGAATCGGGACATCGTGAGGGAATATGCGGAAGCGATTCGGGAGAAGGGCATCCATTTGGGAATGTATTTCTCGCTGATTGATTGGTCGCACCCGGATTATCCTAGCGTGTATGAAGGTGGGAAGGTACCGGAGGATCTCAGCAGCGTCAATCGCCATTCAAGTCCTGTAGACGGTGTTCAGGATCAGGAGAAATGGAAAAGATTCCTTGAATTCAATAACCACCAACTGCAGGAGATCTTGACGAATTACGGAAAAGTGGATCTGTTATGGTTCGATGGGGACTGGGAACGGAGTGCCGAGCAGTGGAATCTGCCAGAGTTCAAGCATTACCTGCAATCCTTTAACCCGGAAATTATCATCAACTCCCGCCTTCAGGGTTATGGGGATTACAAGACCCCGGAGCAGGGCATTCCGATTACAAGACCGGAGGGACCATGGGAATTCTGTACCACGATCAACACCTCTTGGGGTTATGTACCAACAGACGATAAATATAAATCCCTAAATCAGATCATTCGAATGTTCTGTGACTGTATCTCGATGGGTGGCAATATGCTGCTGGATATCGGTCCACGCGAGGATGGCACCATCGATAAGAGGCAGGAGGATATTCTGCTTGGGCTGGGAGCATGGATTCGCACCCATGAAGAAGCTGTATTCGGAACGGGTGAAGGCATTATGTCTCGCTATTATCTGGGGGGGAGCACCGTATCCGAGGATAGAAAGACGTTGTATCTGTTTGTGTATGACGAGCCAAAAGAGAATGTGTGCATCAAAGGTCTCTGCAATAAGATCAAGAAGATTACCGTGCTGCACTCGGGCCAAGAGCTTACTCATGAAATCCATGGGGGCGTGCCCTGGTTCAATATCCCGGGGACAACGTGGATCAAGATGACCCCGGAGGACACGCATGAACAGGTGACCGTTCTTAAGCTCGAATTCGATGAGGAGCTGGAAATGTACGGCGGCTCAGGAGCCGTTGTCACCCATAACTAACCATTACGGGGAGGGCATGTGCCAATAGATGCATGCCCTCCCTTATGAATTGGAGAGAGCGAAATGAACCAAAGTGGAGTGCCGGAGCCGAAGATTGAGTATGCTCCCAAACATTATATATGCAAGCGTGCAAAGGAGCCGCTGGCGCTGGATGGTCGTGTGGATAAGGCATTCTGGGATGCAGCCGATTGGACGGATGATTTCGTTGATATCGAAGGCGATCTTCGTCCGAAGCCCGGGAAACAGACGCGGGTAAAAATGCTGTGGGATGACGATTATTTCTATTTTGCTGCCGAACTGATTGAAGATCAGATCTGGGCTACGTTGACCGAGCGGGATTCTGTTATTTTCTATGACAATGACTTTGAGATTTTTATCGATCCCGATGGGGATTCCCATCAATATTATGAGTTCGAGATCAATGCGCTCAATACGGTATGGGATCTGTTATTGGTAAAGCCATATCGGGATGGTGGACCTCCGGTCAACGGTTGGGATATCAGCGGTCTCCAGACGGCCGTGTATATTGATGGGGAGCTGAACAGACCTGGCGCCGATAACCGGAAATGGAGCGTGGAGGTCGCGATTCCCTGGACCAGTCTAAAGGAATGCGCCGAAGGCAACCGTCCGCCTGCACCAGGTGAGTTCTGGCGCGTCAACTTCTCGCGTGTGGAATGGCAGACCGAAGTACAAGACGGTGAGTACCGCAAGGTGCTGAACCCGGAGACAGGCAATCCTTATCCCGAGGACAACTGGGTCTGGTCGCCCATGGGTATTATCAACATGCATTACCCGGAGCTGTGGGGTTATGTCGTATTCACTGATGACGGGACGCCTCAGTCCTTTGAGCTTCCGGAAGATGAACGAATCAAATGGGAGCTTCGCAAGCTCTACTATCGGGAGCGCAATTATTATGAAACCCATGGTGAATTTACGCAGGATGTGAAGCAACTTATGGGTGATGAATCATTGAATTGCCAGCCTGTAATTGAAACGACCCGTAGCCTGTTCCAGATTACTGCGCCTTCCTCGGACGGCACGACCTTAATCTGCATTCGGGAAGACGGAAAGCTGTGGAAGGAGTGAGCTTGCCATGACCAGCCAAACGTTGGTGTTCTCGATGGATGCACAGTCATTGGAGCGGATCGAGCAGAAGTTCCGGGAGAAGGTCAACTTTGCCGATGCCCGCAAGGATAAACTGTTTCATGTTTTTCAGCAGAAATTAACGGAAGAAGAGGCATGGGCCTTGAAGTATGTGTATGCCTACATGCCAGTGAACGATATGGCTGATTATGACGGGGAGCTGTTCTTGAGCCATGTGCGCCGGGCTTTGGACATCCGCAAGCGTGTGCCTTGGGGAGACCGCGTTCCGGATCATCTGTTTCTGCATTTTGTGCTTCCCTATCGAATCAATACGGAGAATATAGAGGATTTCCGCGGCATTATATTTGACGAGTTGGCCGACAGGACAGCAAAGTTATCCATGGCGGATGCCATTCTGGAGACCAATTACTGGTGTCATGAGAAAGCAACCTATATTGGCAGCGATCTGCGCACGATATCGCCGCTCACGATGATCCGGAATGCCCGCGGTCGATGCGGGGAGGAGTCCACGCTGGCAGTAGCCGCTCTCCGTAGCATCGGCATACCTGCACGTCAGGTCTACACACCGCGCTGGGCTCACTGTGACAGCAACCATGCTTGGGTAGAAGCTTGGGCAGACGGCCAATGGTATTACATTGGGGCATGCGAGCCGGAAGCTGGATTGAATCAAGGATGGTTCAGCCCGCCAGCCCGCAGGGCCATGCTGATCAATACGAGGATTTTTGCCGACTATCCGGGACCAGAGGACATTACCCTTAATGAGAAGGGATATACGGAGATTAATTTGCTGGAGAACTATGCGCCTGCTCGTACGATCTGTGTAAAGGTGAAAAATGAGCAGGGAGAACCCGTGCCTGATGCGAGCGTTCGCTTCGAGCTGTACAACACAGCGGAATTTTACCCGATCGCCGAAATCAGGACGGACGCACAAGGGAAGGCAACCTTTAAAACAGGTTATGGGGATCTATTGATTCGTGCGGTTAATGGAAGCAAGTGGAGTGAAATCCTGTTCGAAGCTCAGAACAGTGATCATGTTGAGCTGGTGTTGGACTCGTCAGAGCAACCATCTGGGAGCGTGGATTTTGATATGGTCCCTCCGCCTGAAGGGGAAGGAGAGGTCGCCACTGCGTTACCCGAAGAGAAGATTCAGGAACATAACCGTCGTCTGGAGGAAGGGGCGAAGACCCGGAGCGGGTATGAGGGAACCTTCCTGAGTGAAGAGGAGGCTTTCTCGCTGGCTCAAGGGGTTGGACTACCCCAAGAACGTGTATGGGATATTCTTCAGAAGGCACGGGGGAACAGCCGTGAAATCGCAGTTTTCCTTAAGGAACGTTCCGAGAAATATGGTGAGTGGCCGCTCCGACTGTTGGAGTCGATGAATGAAAAAGATTTAATTGATACCTTTCGCCAGACGCTGGACGATCATCTGATCGGTGCGCTCTCGCAGCGAGGATCATGGGCAGAGGAAACGTTCGTGAGATACATCCTGTGTCCGCGGATTTCCTATGAAATGCTGGTCCCTTATCGAGGTATATTCCAGAATGCCTATTCGGCGGACGAGGCAGCAGCGTTCAGGGAAAATCCTTCGACGCTTGCCCGAATTCTTGCACAGGAGTATGACTACCATGAGGATCTCCCTAACCTGAAAGGCAAGGGGAATCCGGCAGGCACTTACAGTCTGATGAAGGGGGACTCTCAGTCGTTGGACATTCTGTTTGTGGCTGTATGCCGCAGTTTGGGGATTCTCGCCCGATTGCATCCAAGCGAGCAGAAACCACAGTACCTAAGTGACAGAGGGTGGGAGGATGCGGTATTCAGTCTCAGTACACCTCCCAATCGGGAGAGTGCAAGCTGGGGAATGCTGCAACTCCTCCGGGATTCAGAGGCTCGGGAGGATGCGCCGTCAGCATCCTATGCGGAGAATTTCTCGTTGGCCCGTCTGGAGGATGGCGTCTACAAGACATTGATATATCCTTATGGCAGCACGGATGTCTATAGCGATCCATTTGAGGTTGAACCGGGAGCTTATCGCTTAACGACCGGCATCCGTCTGAAAGATGGAACGGTAAGAGTCCGCTTCATTTACTGCATCGTTCGCGCTGGAGACACCACGGAGGTTGTATTAACTTATCGCGAGACAATGGTAGACATCCCAGTTCTGGGCAAACTGGCGACCGACAGTGAGTTGACTCGGCTGGATGGTTCAGAGGTGGTACTTCATGATCTTCTGGGATCAGAGGGGGCCGTTGCTGCGTGGATTGAACCAGAACGGGAGCCGACCAAGCATCTGATTCGTGAGCTGTGTGAGCTGGCTGAGCCGCTGGATAAGCTGGGCGTGCCAATCGTGCTTGTGATCGGAGATACAGAATGGAACGCCTCCTTTGACTCTGGGGCTTATCCGAAGCTGCCGGTACGTACGGTTTTTGTACGGGATTCAAGCTATGCATCCTTGTCCGGTTTCATTTCGAAACCTGTCGCTCACGAAGCGGGCTATCCGCATCTGTTCGTGCTGGATAATCAGGATCAAATCCGTTATTCGGCCTCCGGGTACAAGATTGGTACAGGCAAGGAAGCTCTGCAGATTGCTTCTGCAATATCTCAATCATTGAATGGATCGGAGTGAAGAGGATGACGAAATATATTGCTGCTGGTTATGTCGTCGATTCTGTTCTTCCCGACATGACGGATGAGGATCTGTTGAAATTAACACATCTGAATGTAGCCTTTGGTCATGTCAAGAATGATGAAATCACCACCGAGCATCTACAGAACGGCGATGTGGTTAGGAAAATCAAGCGGGAGCATCCAAATCTTAAGGTGCTGCTTTCTGTTGGCGGATGGAGTGCTGGCGGTTTCTCCGAAGCCGCCTCAACGCAAGCGGGGCGGGACAGCATGGCCGCATCGGCGGTCCGGGTGCTGAAGAAATACCCTTTTGACGGGATTGATCTGGACTGGGAGTATCCATGTTACGGTGAAGCTGGCATCGCATCAAGTCCAGATGATAAACGGAATTTCACCTTGCTTCTCAAGGCGATCCGGGAGACTCTGGATGCCAAGGGCATTGAGGATAGCCGCCATTATCTGCTCACGATTGCGGCAGGGGCTGACCAATACTACGTAGATGGTACAGAGATGGCTGAGGTACAGCAGTATCTGGACTTTGTGCAGTTGATGACCTATGATATGCGCGGCGGCTTTCAGGTTCTGACCGGACATCATACGAATCTGTATACGCCAACCGGAGATCTGTTCCGAATCAGTACGGATGCTTCCGTGAATCTGTTCATCCGTGCTGGCGTCCCGAAGGAGAAGATCGTTATCGGTGCCGCGTTCTACTCACGTGTATGGACTGAGGTTCCGGACCGAAACCACGGTCTCCACCAAATGGCCGGCAGCACAGGCGGCTACGGTCCGGCATTTGCCGAGCTGGAAGCAAAGTACATCAACAAGAATGGTTACGTTCGTTATTGGGATGATGAAGCGTGCGCACCGTTTCTGTTCAATGGGTCCAGCCTAATTTCTTATGATGATGAAGAATCAATCCAGTGCAAATGCGATTACGTGAAGGATCAAGGCCTGGCCGGGATCATGTTCTGGGAATACGGCTGTGACCCTACCCACCGTTTGCTGGGTGCAATGCATCAAGGGCTTCAAGATATTTCGGCTGCAAAATAGAAGAAGCTCGGCGTACGAAGTCGTTTGGAGCGCTCAAAAAGTGAACTTGAAAATACGGAAACCTCCCCTTCACCATACGGTGAAAGGGAGGTTTCTATTTATTCGGTGAATCGGTATCCGATGCACTCCGTATTGACGTCATTCGAATCCTTTATCCAATACACTCTTCATCGTCATCTTCCGGGGAATCGGCGGAGCCGTTGGGACGGTGCATTTTGCGGTACTGTCCTGGTGTGTAACCCGTCTCTTTCTTGAATTTGCGGATGAAGTTCGGTGTGTCCAGATAACCGACGCGCGTGATGATATCTTTTAACGGATCGCTAGTATGCAGCAGCAGCCGAATGACCTCATCCATCCGTTTCTGCCAAATATATTGGGTGAAATTCATGCCGATCTTTTCTTTGAAGGAACGACTGAAATACGAGGAAGAGATCGTGAATTTGGATGAGATCGTACCCAGACTGAGATCATAATCCGAGAAATTGGCATCAATATAAGCAACGATTTCATCCATCAGGGAACTTTCTTCCGTCTCGCTCTTCGCCTCGACATGGGCGCAGATTTCGGCGGCAAGACCAGTCAGCTTCTTCTCCAAATCTTCCAGCGAGTCATAGGAAGTGATTCTTGGAAGTTGATTAACTACATGATGAATGCCGAGCTCCGATGCGGTTTTTAGCATCGTATTCAGAATATCGAAGCAGATGCAACGCAGCAGCGGTACGGACGGCATTTCAGCTTTTAGGGTATTTAACGCGGTTGATACCATCTGAACAGCCACATCATAACTGCCCTGTTTCAAGCTCTGAACCAGCTTCAGCAACACATCCTTAGGGACCCAGAAGGAAGAGTCCTGTGTACCGGAACCGGAAAGGGCGTTGAAGAAGGTGCTGCTGCCCTGTCCGTGAAGCATCGATGCTTCCAGAGCGGTGGATGCCTCGATGTAGGATTGATTCAACTGCTCTGGATAACTATACCGATTGCCTATTCCGATTGCAGGCGCAACGCCGGTGTGTTCTGTCACCATCCATTGCAGTTGTGCAACGATAGGCTCCATACGGGCATTCAAGCTGGCTTCATGCCCAATTTCGGCATCAAATCCGACAATGAGGGCCAATTGGTCAGCCTGTGGAAGCTCGACGCCGTATGCATAGGCGGACAACTCCGGCAGTTCCACATCATTCATCAGCTGCACAACCGTACGCTGTTCAGGGTTATCCCCGATGGGAAAAGCATGCATTTCCCAGCCCATAGTCATGACAAAATAATGGGATCGGTTGAAGTGTATGCCGAGCTTGTCCGTAAACTCGGAGGGAAATTCTCCAGTATGACCATGTTTCAGCAGCATGAGCAGAATATGATTGCGAGCATAGGGTTCCTGAAGGTCCACGCGTTGACTGTAATCGTGCAATGTCTTCTTGATCCATTCCAGCTCGTTGGTGGTTGTGGACGTATCAGGATCGTTTTTCAACCGTATGAACTCCATTAAGTCTGAAATCGGATGGTATTGTCGACGGGCCAACATAATCGCAAGGATGGTACCCATTACCACCACGAAGGAGAAAACAAGAACAACAAAGGTACGAATATGGACGATTCGGCTAAAAAATTGATTGCTCGGCATAGCGGTTACATAAGTCCAGCCAACGTCTGATTTGACGGATACAACCGAATGCGGTTCTTGATTTAAGGAGAGACTGTGTGTTCCCGGCTCAAGTTCAAACAGAGATTTGACTTCCTGTTCGGTAATGGTTTCCCCTTTATAATTGGCGGCCAGCACCTGCCCATAATTATCGAAAATATAAGTCATCCCATGGTAGTCGCTGAGAATGGAATCAATCAATCCGGTCAGATTGGACTCGTGAATCAAGTACATGACAGTGCCGTGGGCGGGCGTATTATTAGGTGCAATCGGCACAAGGTAGGCCAGCATGGAATTGGGTACTTTGGTTCCTTGAACGACTTGCTCGGCTGGTCGTATCGTGGGGAACTGAACGTTATTCAAATCCCGGATCATGTCCGTTTTGTTCCATGTATTAAATTTGTAGCGGCCCGTGAATACATCCAGGTTTTCAGAGCCCTGAGACGAGTAGATGTTATCATCTCCGCGGAAGAACAGAAATAGTTCATCGATAATGGAACTGGTCGCCTTGTATTTGACCAAGGCACTAATCGATTCCCTGCTATAGTAGGGATGGTGGGTCCAATAACGAGTTAGCTGCTCATCGTAGGCGATACGAAATGCAATGTCCTGCAATTCTTTCATGCGGTCATCAATGACCGTTTTGGCTTGAGTGAGCTGATTGACATTGGTCTGTTCGATCTCTGAACGGAGCGTGTCCACAGCATTGTGATAAATAATGATGGTTAATATAACAAGAGGGATAAGGAAAATGGAGATATAGGATAGTGTGTACTTAAGCAGAAGCTTGGACTTGAAGTGATTCCATTTCATATCTGCAACCTCCCGTTTTTCTTTCGTGCTGCAGCGATAGCGCTCTCATAAAGACAGTGAAGTATTACCATGATGCCGAGCTGCTAGGTGTTCCTACTAAAAATATTAGGAGAACTTCTCTAATAAATCAATGAATCTTTTCTGAGATTTAAGGGGAGTCATGCAGAACGTTTCTTGAGAGAATCGATGTATATAAGCATAGCAAAATCCCCTTCAGGGATACTCCTGTCCTTATGTTACCACACAAGGCTTTTCAAAGAGTATCTACTTGAAGGGGATAATTATAATAGAGCATATATTTTGTTTTCTTACATTAAACATGGAAGGTCAAACCAACATTTTATCCAGAGGTTCATAATCAAACCAATCGAATAGGCTTGGCGTACCTTCTCCCGATGGATCATGGGCATACATGGCGATGATGATTCCTGTGAAGCCACCCGCCACTTCAGTAGAGAGCAGATGTGTTTCGCCAGAGCCGAGTACAGTGCCAGTTGTTGAGCCTTGCTGTACGGAGAAAGTGAAAGTATCACGCTGGGCCTGGATCTGTAATATTACAGGTCCTGCTTCGCAATTTTGAATTTCCTCGGTTCTTAATGAACCGACCGTTCGCCGGAATATCATTTTTTTCTGACCATCGATCCGCTTTATAGCCAAATCATAATGATATTTCTCATTCATATGCACGGTCAATCCCGCTTCGTTGCCATTGTGGGTTGGCTCAAAGTTCAGTTTGACAGCCATGTTGCATAAAAAATGGCTTAAGCGACGACCGACAAAGGCGGGATTTCCACCATCATTGAGAGACATAGAGTTCCCTCGCAGGACAAGGTGGCCCGGGTGTTCTGTGAGGGACCAGCTGCCAGGGGCCGGATTTCGCAGGAAGAGCCAGTCCAGACCAAGTGTGGACCCTTTGAAATCATCCCGAATTGCTTTGCGGGGCCATTGGACTTCAGGCAGCTGCGGCCCGGTCATGACAGGCTCGATATGTCCGTCATGACCGATTACAGGCCATCCGTCACTTGTCCAGTTCACAGGTGCGAGGAACGTCTCACGCCCCAAATGATGCCGCATGGGGTAGGCTGCAGGACGAATTCCAAGGCATACCGCCCACCAGCTCCCGTCATGTGCTTGAACCAGATCCGCATGGCCAGTGGCATGAATACTGCTTTTCATGCTTCGGTTCGACAGGATCGGATTATGGGGGCAGGGAACGAAAGGCCCGTAGGGATCAGTGCTTCGCGCAATGGTTTCCATATGGCCGTATTCGGTCCCTCCCTCGGCAATCATTAGATAATAGAAACCTTTTATTTTGTAGAGATGTGGGGCCTCGGGTGCAGCACCACCGGTGCCTTTCCAGATGAATTGGCTCTCCGTCAGTTTATGCCCCGTCAAGATGTCAATTTCACACTGGTAGATTCCTTCACCCTCAGCGCCATTACAGGCCGATTGAAAGTATGTGCGACCATCATCATCGAAGAATAGGGAGGGGTCTATACCATCCTGGGCAACAAAAATGGGCTCAGACCACGGTCCTTCAGGTTGCCTGCTCCGTACATAGAAATTGCCGCCTGCACTTACATTGGTGGTCGTCATGTAGAACCAGCCATCATGGTGCCGTATGGTCGGTGCATAAATGCCACCGGAGCTACCCGCTTTGGCGAGTGGAAGCTGTTCGACAGAAGTGAGAACATGGCCGATCTGGCGCCAATTCACAAGATCCTTGCTGTGAAAAAGGGGTACACCCGGGAAATATTCAAACGTGCTGGTTACAAGGTAATAATCTTCATTTACCCGACAGATGCTGGGATCAGGATAGAAGCCTGGAATTACCGGATTAGTGTAGTTCTTCATGTTGTGCTCCTATTCATTCCAGAGTTGGATGCGATCCTGGACGTATTTGGTGAATCCCTGTTCCATTTTTTCGACACCTGCATCAATGAGCTTCTGCTGATAGTCATTCCAGATGGCATCGAATTCTTCCGGTTTGGACATGACAGCCAGTGGAATCTGCTTCCATGTAATGTCCTTCACCTTGTTGGCTATGATGTTGATTTCATCATCACTTGGCACAGAGATGTTCCATACCGCTCCCCATGGTTTTACCGGGAAGTCCTTCTCATTCGGAAACAGATCCATCCAGGTCGTTGCATCATAAGCTTTAAGGGTTTCTTTCTCTGCATCTGTGTAATTCTCAATGATCTGCTCCGGGAAGTTCTTGGTAAAGTAATTACCAGTGGAGTCTTTGACGCCATCCCCATAATGACCACCGATATTGGTGTAAAGGCCTACGCCGGATTCTTTGGTAAAAGCGATATTGTCATTGATAATACGCTGCTGCACATCCGCAGGCACAACCCGTTTGCCATCCTCCATGGTATATTGCTTGCCTTCAACGCCCCAGTAGTTGAGAATCTGTCCTTCTTCGGAAGCGAGGAAATCCAGGAATTTAATGGCTCGAACCGGATCCTCAGCGCTTTCAGTTATTCCAACTCCCCAGCCGGCCATGAAACCTGTGGACTGGTAGCGATTATCCTTGTACTGATCAGACAGCATCACAGAATAATGACCATAGGTCTGATCATTTTTTCCTGCTGACTTCAACGCTTTTTCTCCATCGGAGTAACCCCAGTCAGCATCAATCAGACCAATTACGCGACCTGAAGCAACTTTGGCGAGATATTGGTCGTTTTTCTGAACAAAAGATTCCTGATCAAGCAAACCGGTATTATACATATGGTTAAGCCACTGAAAATACTCTTTCTCGCCTTCCGTGCGGAAATGATAGGTAGCTTCATGCGTATCCGGATCAATGTAGTACTCACCATCTCCTGATTTGCCCGTGGTCTCGGCAGCAGGGTTTGTCACGGTAATTTGGATATGCCAATCATCCGCATTCAGTGACAAGCCGATATTTTTGTTGCCATTTTCATCGGTAGGGTGCTTCTCCATGTATGATCGAATGACATTTTCATAATCTTGCAGTGTCTTGATCTGAGGGTACCCCGCCTCCTTCACAGCCCGATGCTGCAGTTCGAAGCCTGCGCCTGCCACGAAGTTGACTCCATCGATGGCTGAGTAGGTAGGAATGACATAGATGGACGGGTCATCGTTGCTGTAGCGCAAACGCTTGATTTGGTCACCGAACAGTTTCTTGATGTTTGGGGCATGTTGTTCGATTAGATCGGTAAGGTCCAGCATGGCACCTGCATCAACCAATTTGTCCAAATCCCCTTTGGGACTGATCAGATCGGGGTAATCGCCGCTTGCAGCGATCAGTGCCAGTCGCTGCGCGGGGTCCGACACGGCGAATTCGGCATCAAGCGTAATACCTGTCTTTTTGGTAATTTCCTTGCCGACATCATCCTGCATCTTATTCCAGTTCGCGTTGGAATCTGCTCCGAAGAAAGTCAACGTCATCGGTGAAGTATCACTGGCATTTCCTTCATTGCCTTCCACGCTTTCATTACCACTACTGCATCCAGCCAACAAGCTTAAGGAGAGTGTAAGTGCGACAGAGCATTTTGTAATCTTTTTCATCGAATGAACCATATTAACCCCCTGATGTTTTCTATTATTTTTTTGAATGCGGTTACAATAGTGCCCTTAATCTGTGCTGTATTTTAATCACTACATGAGGAATTATATCGATCCAACCCGTCGGCAAACCTTGATTTTTCGGACCTGGAGTAGCATGATATAGACATTCAACCCAACACAGATCATGGAGGGGAACTGTTGAGCAAAGCCTATTTGAACTGGTTTACAGCCGACCTTGAATTTCCTTTTTATATTCAATATGGAGGACATGATGAAGACACTGAACTGCACAGGCATGTGGACTTCTCGGAACTTGTCATTGTCCTGAATGGCAATGCGACACATGTAGTCCATACGGAGGAGTTTTTTGTTAAGAAGGGCAATGTATTGGTGATCAATGGTTCCACTCCGCATGCCTACAGGGCCCCTCATGATTTTCAGATATGCAACATTATGTTTAGACCCGAAATGCTCGCTTCCGCCGGACCGGATCTGAGGAAATCCAAAGGATTTCAGGCTTTGTTTGTATTGGAGCCGTTTTATCGTAATATACACTCCTATTCGAGTAAAATGGCCTTGGCTATTCCTAACCTGGAGTACGTGGAATCGCTAATTTCTGTCATGATTGAGGAGTATAAAAGCAAGCAGCAAGGATATCAGACGATGCTGGTCTCCCGTTTTACCGAGATGGTTGTTTATCTGTCGAGGCACTATGATACACAGGATAAGGGGGTAGAGGGTACTAATCTGTTGCATCTGGCCAATGCCATTTCCTATATCGAGGATCATTATCTCGAACCCCTGTCCCTGGAGGAGATTGCAGGGAAGTCGAATGTTTCGGTAAGGCACCTGAACCGGATCTTTCGATCCTATTATCAGATGACACCGATCTCCTATTTACAGAAGCTGCGTCTGGAAAAGGCATGTCATCTGTTAAAACACGGAAACCTGTCCATTACGGAAATTTCTTATAAATGCGGGTTTAACGACAGCAATTATTTTACCCGCCAGTTCACAAAGGTATATGGCATGTCTCCCAAGATGTACAGGCAAACTCTATAACATTCCACTATGGTACGATATGGTATCTGCCACGGAGTCTGTATAACGATACTGAGGCCGATTACAAAAAAAACAGGATCTCCTGATTGAGAGATCCTGTCCTGCGTTGCAATGACAAACTTTATCCTGTAATTCGATTCAATTCAATGATTTTAATGCCGTTCAATAATCCAAAAGACGTCCGTAGTCATGCCATTGACCGTACATTTTGTTTTCTTTCGTGTGTGTTATGAATTTATCCAGTCTACTTTTGAATAGTTCAGGCTGATTTCTAACGCTTTGGATCGTGTCGATCCGAACTTTTTGATAAAGAGCTGGAAATGCCAAGAAATTCGCATAAACCTGCTTTTCCTCTTTTAGCCTTTGCTCGATAACAAAATCCATTTTAAAAGCATCGTGATCCATCTCAGGAAGTACGTTTCTTCCTTCGCCGCTCATTAATCCCAACTTTTCAAGACGGCGGACACGTTCTTTATTCAATTCAGTCCATGAACTTCGTTTGCTTCGGGGAGACAATCTCTGCGCAAGCTGATTTTCGGATATTTTCTTTTTGACCCCATCGATCCAGCCAAAGCAAAGTGATTCTTCGACCGCGTCCAAATATAACAGCGTGTTTTTGGTTGGTTTCATGCTGACAACGACCCAGCAGGATTTCTGAGTCTTTCCATGCTCCTGCAACCAAATTCTCAAATCTTCTCTTGAATTCGCGGTAATTAAATGTTCGTTTTCCATTGATGAAATATCGTCCATCTTCGCTATACTTTAGCGGATTCCTGATACCAGAAAAGGGCATAGTCGTTCATGACGGATGCGTGGCCTAATTGACGCAGCATGGTCGATATATTGCCTCTGTGATAGGTCCCGTGATTCACTACTTGCAGTACAATTTCCGAAAGGCGGGTTTGGCGGATACCGGCATATGGATTGTCAAGCAGGATCGTTTGCTCGAGATCATCTTGGCTTTGGAACCATTTATTGTATTGATCCGATAACTGGGCAAACAGATGGATGTATTTATCTACTGAATCCAGGATGTTTTCATTTAACGGCATACATGTTTGCAGGGCTTCACGCATATCTACCCCGGTCAAAACCAGATACCATGTCTTATCAACCACATAGATATGGTTAAGAGCATGTGCAAGGGTCGGGAACGAGCTGTTTACTTCCTGACTCAGAACAGAAGGCGGGAGTTCCTTGATTCTTCCCAAGATCGTTTGGTTGGCCCATGTGTGGTAGTTATACATTTGTTCTGGATGGTTCATTTGTATCGTCTCCTTTGGATTGGTTATGGATTGGACTGTTTATAAAATGATTATAAAAAAAGAAGTATGACAACAGACTGTCATACTTCCTCATAAAGTTGGAGTGCATTTCGAAGTTGTTTTTGTATGATTCCTCTCAGTTCAAGAGGCTCAAGAACTTCAACCCCACTACCCAAACTCAGCAGAAAAGAGCAAAGCCATCTCGCTTCCAGCGGTTGATCAACCGGGATGCGCATCGTCATACTTCCATCGTCATGAAATTGTTTATCCGCTTGGTGAAAATGATCCAACGCCTCTGCTAATGCATCCGGGCTCACCCGAAATACTACATCACGAACCTCACCTTTCCATTCTCTGTTAGACAAAGGCGCCTCTTTCGGCACATCGAGATGCGGCTGGAAGGAGCCCTCTGTCAGGGACAGATGGATCATTCGTGATAGACGAAACTCCCGATAATCCTGTCGTGATCGGCAAAATCCATAAACATACCAATTTCGATATTTAAAATGAAGTCTCACCGGTTCCATAAAACGGGTTGTATATTCATTTTTTGTATTAATGTAATCAAAAGAGATGACTTTACATTCGGTAATGGCAGTGCGTAAATCACGAAGTGCATCCGGAGTCGTTCGATGAGTTTCCAGGTCCACTTCCAGACTTGACGTTTGCTGCTGTGTTCCAACCGTTCTCAGTCGTTCAATCGTTCCTTGCGCACGCGCGTCTTCAAACACGGTGGAGAGACTGCTAAGCACGGTGATCAGGGAATCGACATCGTACGAACCGAGCAAGCTTTTATCCATCTTGTATCCATCCATCATGCCATATCCGCCCTTATGCCCTTGAAACGAGATGACCGGGAATCCAGCAGCACAGATGGCATCGATATCCCGATAGATGGTTCTTTGAGACACTTGAAACTCTTCAGCCAGCCTAGAGGCAGACAACACTTCATGATTCAGCAGCTTGTAGATGATTGAGATCAATCGCTCCAACTTCATATATAGTCCCCACCTGTTATTCCAATTCGTAACACTGGTGATTATTATTACAGATTGTCAATAAAATTCAAATAGTATTTCCATCGGGATATAGTATGCAACATTCGGGATTATTTGATAAAAGTTATGAAACCTTTGATAATATTCCTTTACAGGAATATTCCTTATAGGGTATACTTTGAATATCAGGAAGAAGACATTTTGGTGAAGGAGATGAGATTTACCTAATACACTATAACTGAATGAGGTGAACAGCATGTCAGGACACAATCCGGGTATGGATATGGCCTTGCTGGGCGCTTTGGCTGAACCGAATCGTATGAATATCGTCGAATTATTACGTGATGGTCCTCTTACTGTGGGGGAAATTGCTGAACAGCTGGGATTACGTCAACCTCAAGCTTCGAAGCATTTGAAAGTGCTCAGTGATCATGGCATTTTGGACGTAAAGGCCGAGGCCAACCGCAGGATTTACAAGCTCCGTCCAGAACCCTTTCAAACGTTGGATGAGTGGGTGCAGTCGTTTCAGAACATCATGGAAGACCGTTTTGACAATCTGGATCATTATTTGCGTGAACTGCAAAGCAAGAAAGACAAACCATAGGCATGCGCTAACTCATAAGGAGGAATGACAATGTTAAGCAACGGAATGGTGTCGAGTGTGGAAAATGAAAAGGTACTTGTACTTGAGCGTGTATTTGACGCACCTCGTGAGCTTGTGTTCAGCATGTTCAAGGAAGCGGAACATCTTCAGCGCTGGTGGGGACCGAGAGGTTGGGCCATTCCTGTCTGTAATGTGGATTTTCGACCAGGCGGTGTTTGGCATTACTGCATGAAATGTGAGGATAAGAACCAGGGAGATTTTTACGGTATGGAATCTTGGGGAAAAGGTGTGTATAAGGAAATTGTTGAGCCGGAACGGATTGTTTATACCGATTATTTCTCGGACGCTGAAGGCAACACAGATGAGAACCTGCCGACAACCGAAGTAACCATGCTATTCATTGATCTTGGGGGCAAGACAAAGATCGTTAATCGATCAGAGTATGTATCCGCAGAGGCATTGCAAACCGTCATGGATATGGGGATGTTGCAGGGAATTACGGAAACATGGGACCGTCTGGCGGAGCGTCTGAACGAAGTGAAGTAACAGAAAATGAAAACAGCCGTCCGTTTTTAACTGGGCGGCTGTTTGTTGATTTTGAGGTGTAACACAGTTTATACTCAACTATTCCTCTTGCACATTATAAAGTACACGGGCAAGCAGATTCTGTCCATAATTACCGAAATTTTTGCCGAAGATCGTTAATCCCCGTTTATTCAAAGGTCCGTCGGTAACGGCAATCCGAAAATGGATATCGCTCTTGTAATCCAGGCCGATCTCGTTCAGGGTAACATCCGAGATACGGCATCCATCAATATAACTGCCCTCCTGGGTAATGCGGATCAGCTTCAGCATTCCGTATTGGTTCAGATGCGGTGGCCACCAGTCCGGGTTGAACGTACCCCGGGTATTGCCAAAATCACCTGGGCTCGTCCAGCAGCCAATCTCAATGCCGTTGACGTAGAAATAGATATCCGAAGGGTAGTTGTCGCAGAAACCAGGTGCTTCCGAACCCAATTCCATGGACAACTGGATTTCGCTGAACGTCTGGTTAGGCTTGAGGTAGTTGGGGATGCGATATTCCAGATAACCTTCAGCCAGCCAAATCATCTCCGCATCAATACGGAGCGGATCGGCAAAATAGCGAGGATCATCGAACTCGCCGACGATGCTGTCCCGGGTAGCAAGACCACATGTAGGGGCTGCCTGATAATCACTGTAATGACCTACCTGAATTTCAACCTCGTATCGGTTATAAATTTCCTGTGAACGCAGGTCCACCATTAGTTTTTCCTCATTGAGATAACAAATCTTCTGAATTCCGTGTTTGCCAACTGCAGTATTGATCTCGATCAATCCGCTTTCTTCCAACTTTTTGATATGCATGGTGATCGCGCCGTTGCTAAGTCCAAGTTTGGTTGCCAGATCATTGAGATTAAGACTTTGGTTCTTCGCCAGCAGCTCAATGATCTGAATCCGGATTTCCGAACTGAGCGCCTTGAAAATATTCACACCCGACATCAGATCTTTAATATAAATCATAGGTGGAGTTCCTTTCCCCGTTCTGAACAAAGCCCTCCTGATCATGGGCTTCTGCACATTTATATGTTTTATTTTAGATAATTATAAATGATTAACCGATGGAAGGGAAGGGCAGAGAAAAGGAAGCCAAATCCCTTGTTTACTTAGCATAATTAAGAGTATTACTTATAAATTGTTAAATATTATCTTTAAAAAATAACATGAATCATTTCATATATATTTGAAATATACCATTGAAATGTAATGTAACCGCTTTTATAATCCTAGTATACCTAAATTGATTTAATACTTCATGAACCAAATTAACTATTTGATCAGGAGAGGTGGAATTCAGTTTGGAAAAGTTCAAAGGATTAAAAGGTTTGAGGAAAAAGCGTTGGGCATTACCGGCACTGCTGGTACTTGTTTTGTTACTGGCAGGTCAGTCTCGGGCATTCGCAGCATTCTGGAATTTGACCGGAGATATTGCGGTCCATGATCCTTCAATCATCAAAGAGGGAACCTCCTGGTATACCTTTTCAACCGGTCCGGGCATTCAGGTACTGAAATCGGATAACGGGTCATCCTGGTATCGTGTTCCGCAAATCTTTCTGAGCAAGCCTTCCTGGTGGGCTACTGCCGTTCCGGGACAGAGCGGTTTGGACGTATGGGCACCGGACGTCGAACAGTATAACGGTAAAGTGTGGTTGTATTATTCCATTTCTACCTTCGGTTCCAACCGCTCCGCTATTGGTCTTGCGTCTGCGAACAGCATCGGTGCGGGTCAGTGGAAGGATGAAGGGCTGGTGCTTCAGTCTACATCTGCCAATAACTACAATGCCATTGATCCGAATCTGGTCATCGATGCTTCAGGCAACCCGTGGCTTGCTTTCGGTTCTTTTTGGAGCGGCTTGAAGATTGTGAAACTCGATAAAACCACGATGAAACCGACCGGAAGCATATCCTCCATTGCGGCGCGTCCGAATAATGGCGGAGCCATTGAAGCTCCAAGTATTGTGTACCGTAATGGTTATTATTACTTGTTTGCATCGATTGATTCGTGCTGCCAGGGTGTGAACAGCACGTACAAAATGGTCTATGGTCGTTCAACGAGTATAACGGGTCCGTATGTGGACAAAAACGGTGTGAACATGTTGAATGGCGGAGGAACCCTGTTGGATTCAGGGAATGTCAAGTGGAAGGGACCAGGCGGACAGGATGTGTATAACGGTAATGTGATTGCGCGTCACGCATACGATGCGGATGATAATGGCAATCCAAAATTGCTGATTAACGACTTGCTGTGGGATTCCAGCGGGTGGCCAACGTACTAGTTTATTTTATATAAACATAAAATGTTTTAATAAAGTATTGACTAAATCGATCTGGATTTGATAAATTTAACAACAGAAATCTTATTTTACTGAATTGAATACGGTTACAAATCCAGATCAGGAGGGGTTCAGATGGTAAAGAAAAAAAGATTGGTCACACTTATGCTTCTAATGCTGGTAAGTGCACTCGTGTTTGCGGGCTGCGGAGGAGGCAGCAGTTCAAGCGGGGACAAGGAATTGACATTCATGTTCCGGGGTGGCACGGATGAACAGAAGGCTTATCAAGCCGTTGTTAAGAAATTTGAAGAAGAGCATCCGGGTGTCAAAGTCAAAATTATCGTAACAGCTGCGGATCAATACGCAACAAAATTGAGAGCTGCCATTACAGGCAACAGCTTGCCGGACGTTTTCTATTTTAACCCTGGTGATGTAAAAGCCTATGTGAATAGCAACGTGCTGATGAACCTGACACCTTATATTGAAAATAATGCGGACGTAGATCTGGACAACATCTGGAAGTATGGTATGGACTTGTACCGCTATGATGGCAAAATGGCAGGTCAGGGCGATATCTACGGCATGCCGAAAGATCTGGGTCCGTTTGCACTCGGTTATAACAAGACATTATTTGAAAAAGAAGGCATCCCATTCCCGGATAAGGACAAGCCATATACATGGGAAGAGTTCATTAAGGTAAACCAGCAAGCAACGAAGGATACGAATGGAGACGGCAAACCGGATGTATTCGGTACAGGCTTCAATGTACAGTGGGCACTGCAGTCCTTTGTATGGAGTAATGGTGCAGACTGGCTGGATGAAAGCAAAACGAAGGTAACCATTGATGATCCGAAATTTGCGGAAGCATTGCAATTCTTTGCCGATATGCAGAACAAATACAAAATCACACCTTCCATTGAGGAAGCGCAAACCTTGGATACGTACCAACGCTGGATGAAAGGGGAAATGGCTTTCTTCCCTGTAGGTCCGTGGGATATGAGTACGTTCGAGAAACTGCCTTTCGAATATGACTTGCTGCCTTTCCCTGCCGGCTCTACCGGAAAATCAGCGACGTGGATCGGTTCCCTGGGTATCGGTGTATCGTCCAAAACGAAACATCCGGAAGAAGCTGCAGCATTGGTTAATTACCTCACAGCTTCGAAGGAAGGCATGCAGCAACTGGTGGACGCCAAAGTACAGATTCCGAATCTGCTTGATATGGCAGACGAGTGGGCCAAGGATACTTCGACGAAACCGGCCAACAAACAGGAGTTCATTGATATCGTAGAAGATTACGGCCGTGCGCTGCCAGGCAACTACACATACAATGCGGAGTGGTACGACCTGTTCTTCACCGATATTCAGCCGGTGCTGGATGGCAAGATTACAGCCGCAGACTATGTGAAGCAGCAGCAGCCCAAAATGCAAAAGCTGTTGGACAAAGCGGTGGAGCAAGAGAAAAAATCTCAGAAATAAGCATGTTGCAACATGCTGAAATAATGTGACTGGAATGATTGAAGGGTAGGTTCTAGAGAGAAGTAGCCTACGCAAAATGGATAGAGTCGTAGATTCCGTGTTCAAAAAAAGGCGATGCCAGCAGCCTGCTATCACGCTGCTGGCATCATTTTGGATTCCATACGGGCATGTTGCATGAATTGATCAAGCAAGCAGGCATCCATCGATTCATGCAACATGCTGATATTAGAAACAGGGGTGAGCGCAGTGATTACAAAATCTAGTTTGTATCGCAAAGAGAGGCTGTACGGATATTTGTTTATTTTGCCTCCGGTTCTTGGTTTGCTGATCTTTGTTTTGTTCCCTTTTCTGTATTCCTTGTACGGTTCGTTTACGGATTGGGATGGCTTGGGACAGATGAACTTTATCGGTTTAGCCAATTTTAAGGATTTGCTCACGGATGATCTGTTTTACAAAGCGATGTTCAACACCTTTTATCTGATGCTGGGTATCCCGATCGGTTTGTTGCTTGCATTGCTGCTGGCAATGGGTCTGAATCGTAAAATCCCCGGCACAACGACGTTCCGTGTGATCTATTATATTCCGGTCATTTCTTCCCTTGCGGCGGTGTCCATCATGTGGAACTGGGCGTACAACGGGGATTACGGATTGGTTAACCAATTCCTGGATCTTTTCGGTATTGAAGGCCCTAACTGGCTCGCAAACAAAGATACGGTTAAACCGGCCCTCATTATTATGACAGTGTGGAAAGGCCTCGGTTACACGATGTTATTGTATCTGGCTGCATTGCAAAGTGTATCACGTACATATTACGAGGCGGCCGAGCTTGATGGAGCGAACGGGTTCCAGATCTTCCGCAACATCACCTGGCCGATGGTGAAGCCGGTTACCTTTTTCCTCGTCGTTACGAATATCATTGGTGGTTCCCAAATCTTCACTGAAATGAACATTATGACACCTACGGGTGGTCCTGAATATTCATCGGCATCGATTGTCTTCTACATCTGGCAGAAAGCATTCAGTAACCTGCAAATGGGTTATGCCTCAGCGATGGCCATGATTCTTGGTATTTTCATATTTGTTATTACCTTGGTGCAATTCAAAATGAACGAAAAATCAGCCTATGATGGAGATTAATGGTCTAGGAAAGGAGTGAACAGGAGATGTCTTACAGTCAAAAGAGGAAATTAACGAACTCTATCATTTTTATCGTTTTGGCAATTGGTGCGATTGCGATGATTGCACCACTGATCTGGATGCTGTCCACTTCTGTGAAGGAGAAGCAGGATGTGTTCGCGCTTCCGCCCGTATGGATACCTGAAGTGTTCCAATTCGGAAAGTATAAGGAAATCTGGGAAGCAGGTCCGCTACTCAGCGGGATTAAGAACAGCTTAATCGTGGCGGTCAGTGTTACCGTTGTCGGGACGTTTACGTCCAGTATTGCAGCCTTTGCTTTTGCCAAATTGAGATTTCCACATAAAAACAAACTGTTTCTTGCTTTGCTCGCATCCATGATGATTCCGTATCCGACCGTTATGATTCCGCAATTCATCATGTTCTCGAAGCTGGGCTGGGTGGACACGCTGTTGCCGCTTATCGTTCCAGGATTATTTGGTAACGTGGTCATGATCTTCTTCCTTCGTCAATACCTGCTAAGTGTACCTGACGCCATTATTGAGGCAGCGAAAATTGATGGCAGCTCCTATTTCCGACTGTACTCCAGCATTACGTTCCCGCTGATTAAACCAGCGATCGCTGCTCAACTGATTCTCTGGTTCATGGGTATCTGGAACGATTATCTGGCGCCGATTATTTATCTGAATTCACCGGAGAAGCAGACGCTACAGCTCGTTATAGCAAACTTTAATGCCACGTATGCGATCCAGACGGATTACCCGCTTATTATGGCCGCGTCCATTGTTGCGCTGCTGCCAGTGTTGATCATCTTCCTGATCTTCCAGAAACAGATTATTGAATCGGTAGCGATCTCCGGAGTGAAAGGATGAATCAGCGGAGAACATTCCGCGGGTGGACGAATTCAGGAAAAGGAGTTGTTGCATCCATGTTGCTATTGCTGTTGGTTGGAGCTACGGGCTGTTCTGGAGATGGCGCCGGAGAATCGGTGTCCCCGCCGGTCTTTCCTGCTGCTCCCCATGATAATCAATTGTATGACACCTCCATTCTGGACGATGAATCGCGTTGGACGGTGAACAATGCACACGATCCGGCCATTATCAAAACCGACCAGGGGTATTATGTCTATTCCACCGACGTTCGTGTAGCGGGAGAAGCGAAACCCGGGGTAATGGTTCGTAAATCGGATGATCTGATCAACTGGACTTGGGTAGGTCAGGCTCTGCCGGGTATTCCGAAGGATGCACTCGATTGGACAGGGGCAGTCAATCTGTGGGCACCGGATGTGATTCAGGTTGGTGACACCTACCGCATGTATTATTCGGCCTCGACCTTTGGTAGTACCCGGTCGGCAATTGGATTGCAAACCTCAACTTCACCAGAAGGCCCATGGAAGGACGAAGGACTGGTTGTTAAAACAGCGGAGAATGAAAAGGATAAGCTGAATGCCATTGATGCCAATCCGATAGTAGATGCCGAAGGCAATCCATGGATGGTGTACGGTTCATTTTTTGACGGGATATACATTGCACCTCTCGATCCCGAAACCGGAAAGTTCAAGGAGAAGGGGTATGGTACCCGCATTGCCGCACGTGATCGTGCTACGGAAGAAGGTGCGGTGGAAGGGCCGTATATTGTATATAACCCGGAGTTCAAAAAATATTATCTGTTCGTCTCATATGATTCCTTATTCGAGGATTATAACGTGCGTGTAGCCCGCGCTGATTCGATTACAGGCCCTTACACAGACGTAAATGGCATGAACATGCTCGATACGGAGCACCTCCCGCAGTATGAGGTAGGAACCAAAATTCTGGGTGGTTACCGTTTCACGGAAGGTGAAGGCTGGATTGCGCCTGGACATAACTCTGTCCTCCAAGATGGCGCCGATTATTATATCGTACATCATGCGAGGGGCGAGACGGATAAAAACTGGCCTTATCTGCATGTACGCAAAATGCTGTGGACCAAGGACGGCTGGCCTGTTGTGTCCCCGGAACGTTATGCAGGTGAAACTGCCCAGGACATTCCGGAGTCGATGATCGCCGGGGAGTGGGAAGGCATGGCGCTTGATCCGTCGGTGGACGGACAGGTGCAGGCCGTGCCCTATGCATTGGAGAGAAATGGTCAAATTAAAAGTGCAAACGCTTCAGGCAAATGGACGTTTGATGGCAAACAAACGCTCACGCTGGAGTGGAAAGAAAGCCCGTGGGGCGGAGCTTCCACAGAGGAGCTCAAGCTTCTCCCGTCCTGGGACTGGGAGCGAAGCCAGCCTACACTTGCTGTGACGGGCCTGAACGACCGTGGCATTGCCGTCTGGGGCAAACAGATTAGTGCCACAGAGAAGTAGAGAGCCATAGATATGGCTCGAAGTTAGGTGGAGCCGACCGAGCGAAGCGGTCGACCCCATAGACCGAGCCACACGGATGGCTCGGAGTTTGGATTTGGTTCAGCGAGCGTGGAAAGAGCGAGGCTGTGCGCATTGAAGGGTGCACAAGCAGCGTAGGGGGAGGAAGGAATTGAAGGAGCGTCTTTGGCGTCCGATTTCAACCGCTGAGTGCGGTGGAATAAGGGAATCGGAGGACAAGAGAGCGACAAGGCCCTGCCACCCCCGGAGCGTCCGCGGTGTACCCTCAGCTGGCCGATAGCTTACGGCCAGCCGTGTCTTTAGTGGGGAGAGTCGACCGAGCGAAGCGGTTGATCCCACATATACAGAGCCACACCGATGGCTCGGAGTTTGGATTTGGTTCAGCGAGCGTGGAAAGAGCGAAGCTGTGCGTATTGAAGGGTTGCACAAGCAGTGTAGGGGGAGGAAGGAGCCGCAGGAACGTCTTTGGCATCCGATTTCAACCGCTGAGTGCGGTGGAATAAGGGAATCGGAGGACAAGAGAGCAACAAGGCCCTGCCACCCCCGGAGCGTCCGCGGTGTACCCCCAGCAATAGGTTTTATGTTTTCCGCTTAAGGTCTACAACTCCTCACTCCGAGCCATACACACACATTTGAAAGGGGAGCGTTCTCATGACTGATTCCATTACATTTACCAATCCTATCCTGGAGCAGCGGGCTGATCCGTGGGTGTACCGTCATACAGATGGTTACTATTATTTCTCTGCTTCCGTGCCGGCCTTTGACCGAATTGAAATCCGGCGTGCACAGACGCTGGAAGAGTTGAGAGATGCCGAGCCTGTAACGGCATGGCACAAACGTGATTCAGGACCGATGAGTGCCAATATCTGGGCACCCGAAATTCATTTTATCGAGGGCAAATGGTACATATACTACGCTGCTGCTCATACAAGCGAGACGAACGAGGGCCTTTTCGACCACCGGATGTATGTATTGGAGAATGATTCTGCAAATCCACTGGAAGGTGAATGGGTAGAAAAAGGACAAATTCAAACACGCTGGGAGACGTTTGCATTGGATGCAACGACCTTTGAGCATAAAGGAATCCGCTATCTGGTCTGGGCCCAAAAAGATCCGGATATTGTAGGCAACTCGAATTTGTACATTTCCGAAATGGAGAATCCGTGGACGCTGCGCGGTGAACAGGTGATGATTTCTACACCTGAATACGATTGGGAGATCATCGGCTTCAAGGTGAATGAAGGGGCAGCAGTACTGCACCGGAATGGGCGACTCTTCATCGGTTACTCGGCAAGTGCGACTGACTACAATTATTGTATGGGTTTGCTCACGGCGGATGAAGATGCCGACTTGCTTGATCCAGCAAGCTGGGTGAAATCGCCTAAACCGGTATTCCAGACGTGTGAGGCAAACGGCCAATATGGCCCGGGTCATAACAGCTTTACCGTATCGCCAGACGGCAAGACAGATATTCTGATCTATCACGCGCGTAATTACAAAGAGATTGAAGGAGACCCTCTTTACGATCCAAATCGTCATGCTCGTGCACAGGTGATTCGTTGGAACGAAGATGGTACGCCTGATTTTGGAATTCCTGTTCCGGATGGAAAGGCTGCGGCTGAAACGAAATAATAATACTGCATTTTTTACAGAGTAAGCCCTTAGTCAGCGAGCCATGCGGATTAGGGGCTTTTACTTATGCCCATATTGAGATGGTGGGCTTGAATACGGAGATGAGAGTCTGGAATATAAGCAACCATACCGTTAACCTTTGCGTATGAGCTGTATACAGGATCACTACATACAACAATATTAGGAGGCCATATATGGATTCACGCGAGACATTGGACCGGGAACTGGAACAGATTATAAAATGGGAAAAAGAGCAAAAGGATTTGTTTATTTGGGACAAAATTGGTCGTTTGCCATTTGCCATGCTGGATAAAGTCATGCCCAAAGCACTGAAACAGAAGATTGGAGACGCGTTGAACGATGTCGGGCAGTATGTACAGAATGGCGGCAAGTTTCTCGTTCAGAAAAAGAAGGTAGCCAAGCTGCTCCAAGAGGAAGCTATCCAATCCGGGTATTCCATGAAGGAAGATGAAGATACTTATCTTATTGAAGAGGATGCAGCAGCAGAAGATACTGCAAAGATCCACAGCGTGGAGGGTTTACCTCTTGAAGTACTTGATCGTACTGCTGATAGCATTACGGACAGTCGAACCAAGTTTGCTGCCGCACAAGGAGCCGCAACAGGCTTTGGCGGAATAGTAACGATTGCGGCGGATATCCCGATCGTGATGGGACTTTCCCTAAAAGTGCTGCAGGAGATGGCACTATGCTACGGATATGATCCCGACGAACCGCAGGAACGCATATTCATTGTCAAATGTCTGCAATTCTCCTCTGCCGATATTGTGGGCAAGAAAGCAATTATTGATGAACTCGCCGATTATGATAATCCCGACAAACAGGTGGAGGTTATCTCACAAATGCAGGGCTGGCGGGAGGTTTTTAATTCCTACAGCGAATCGTTTGGTTGGAAAAAGCTGTTCCAGCTCATTCCGATTGCCGGCATGGTATTTGGGTCAGTGAGTAATAAGAATACGATTCGGGATGTCGCCGAGGCCGGAAAAATGTTATATAAAAAGCGGCTGATTCTTCAACGCCTTTCGCAATGATGTCCATCACCAAAATTGGTAATGGGACGACATATACTTGGCTCTAATTCTGACGCTAGCGAATCTATGGCACCCTATTATGGCGTATAGAAGGATGAGTTGATTCTAAGGAATCTCACCATCGCTATTTGCATGATGATCATACTAAATGTTGCGGAAACATACCAAACATGAGGAATAAGACGTCTGTAATTCGTTACATTGGCGGATTGCCAGAAATGATGCTATTAAAGTGCGTTGGATTCGTTATACACATGTGATCCTAATGTATTCAATAATTGCTCGCAGGCTCAGTTGCTGCCGCTCTTGTTGGCTGACCACCCTTGTCATCATGAAGTGGGGCGCTGCGTGCTGGAAGCTTGAATACAGCTGATGCTAACGATGGTAAAACACAAACGGGATGAAGCCCTTAAGGTAAAGGCTTCATCCCGTTTGCACATCTTGGCGTTGACTCGACGCCGGTTAATCTTCTGACGTCACTTTTCGCTAGGCCGTCTTAACAGTTTTCTTTTGTTTCTTTGTGGATTGGACGTTATGTTATATAGATTTTTTTTATTCTTCGCTACCGTTCTCTTCCGCCCAGCGGTTCAGCAATTTATCCGATGGAAGCAGGAAGGTGAAGATGCCGATTAGTGGCAGGAAGCTGCACATTTGCATGA
The DNA here is from genome assembly GCF_042674385.1 of Paenibacillus sp. NPDC056933. Lineage (NCBI taxonomy): Bacteria > Bacillati > Bacillota > Bacilli > Caryophanales > Paenibacillaceae > Paenibacillus > Paenibacillus sp. NPDC056933. The sequence goes on from NZ_JBHUQN010000001.1 coordinate 501,438, forward strand.
CTGGCGATACGCCGAACACATCGATCCAGTTTCCGAGCACGAGTGCGCCCAGACCGCCCATACCAAATGCCAAACCGGTGATCAGGCCAGAGACGGTTCCGATTTTGCCCGGAATGAGCATTTGTGCATACACAACGGTCACCGAGAAACTGGACAACATGATGAACCCAATAATGCTCAGCAACACGGCTGTCCAGAACAGATTGGCGTAAGGCAACAACAGCGCCAGGGGAGCGGCTCCGGCCATCGACAGGAAGATCATGTTGCGTTTGCCGAAGCGATCCGCCAGTGGACCGCCAAAGAATGTACCAAGTGCCCCGGCAGCCAGGAACAGGAAGATATAGATTTGTGCGTCTTCTGTGGACAAGTTGAATGTATCCTTTAGGTTAAACGCATAAAAGCTGCCGATCGAAGCGACATACCACGAACGGACAAAGACGAGCAGGATCAATATCGTAATGGCAGCAGCAATCTTTTTGCGTAACGCCGGATTGGGAGCACGACGGGCTGCCGCCTGTCTGCGCAAATACCCTCCCGATTGCAGCATGCGTCCATACCAGCGAGCGATATAGATTTGGACCGCAATTCCCGCAGCAGCAATCCCGGTAAACCCAATGGCACCGAACAGTCCAAACGGGATGAAAATCCATCGGGTGAGCAATGGAGCCAGAGACTGACCAGCATTACCACCTACCTGGAAGATGGACTGAGCCAGGCCCCGACGAGGCCCTGCGGCCATATGGGATACTCTTGAACCTTCCGGATGGAATGCTGCCGAACCGAGACCAACAAAGATGACGGAGATCAGGACAGCCATATAACTGTCGGCGAAGGCAAGCAGCAGCATGCCAGTGAACGTAAAGCCCATGCCAATAGGCAAGATGGAAGGTGTTGGTTTTTTATCGGCAAACCAGCCTACAACAGGCTGCATAATGGACGCGGTAAAGTTGATGGCGAACGAAATCCATCCGATCTGCGTATAAGTGAGATGCATGGAGTCTTTCAGAATTGGAAAAATGGCAGGAATGACAGATTGGATCGAATCGTTGAAGAGATGAACCAGACTGATGGCAATCAAGATCCGGTAAACGGTACCTTGGGCATCCAATCCGGGTGGAGCTTTTGAACGCACAGCGGCGTCTTTGGATAATGAATTTTGCATGGACATGTACAGTTCTCCTTTGGTCGCGGTCACGAGGGATCAGCGCCTGATGATGTGATGTGCCTAAGCATATTGTTACATAATAGGACAGATTTGAAGGGTCGACAAGGGGAACAGGAGAAATTAACGTTCTTATTTTAATGTAAAACGAATGATATACTTCAGGGAATGTACAAATTAAAGTTCTATTGAATATCTGATCTTCTTACTTGAACGCGAATCCAATCTATACGATTGATTGCAAACGCTCAAGTTCCATACCACACAAAAAGCCGAATTTCTTCAGATAGAAGAGTTCGGCTTTTGTGCGCTCTATAATTTTATTTTATATCTGCCATAACTGATGTAACTGCCGATTAACGATTATCAATCGTCTCGGGATACATATCATGATTCATCATGCGATGCTCGGCCATTTGTTCATACTTCGTCCCAGGCTTGCCATAGTTGGTGTACGGGTCGATGGAGATTCCGCCGCGCGGCGTGAATTTGCCCCACACTTCAATGTAGCGCGGGTCCATCAGTTTGATCAGGTCGTTCATGATGATGTTCACACAATCCTCGTGGAAATCCCCATGGTTGCGGAAGCTGAACAGGTACAGCTTAAGCGACTTGCTCTCCACCATCTTCACATCAGGGATGTAGCTGATATAGATGGTTGCGAAGTCCGGCTGACCGGTGATCGGGCACAGGCTGGTGAACTCCGGGCAGTTAAATTTGACAAAATAATCACGGTAAGGATGTTTGTTATCAAAGCTTTCCAGAATGCCCGGGTCATATTCAAACGTATATTTTACGCCCTGGTTGCCCAGCAGCGTCAGGTCTTGCATTTCGTCAGGTTGTCTCATCGATTCGTAAACGCTCCTTAGTTCCGGCGACGCACGAAGCTTGCCGGTATATATGATAGGCACTGTTAGCCTCTGTTTGTTTCCAAAATTACATCATGCCGCCCATTCCACCCATACAGCCCATCAGACGCCGCGTTTGTTTCCCCATACCAACGTATGCAGCTGTGGAAGCACACGAACGTCGTTCAAATCGTCAGATGCACTGACTTGATCGATTAACCACTCGTAACGGGCAAGCAGGGAAGACGCGAGATCAGGTGTATCGGCAGAAGTCACATCCGGGTTCCCGGTCTGCAAAAATAAAGCTGTGCCCGGATACCGTGCATGCACACGGCGGGCATAGTCCAGGTCTGTCTCATCAAAGATCACGATCTTCAGACTATGGCTTCGTTCCACCGGGCCAGCAGCCAGTCGGTGGATCAGATCATCCAGCACAGCCCAGTCGGTGTCCATGCCTGAGCTGGGAGGCTTGGGCGAGACAGTGACTTCGTCAATGTCCGCCAGCCAGGGCTGCCAGCGGGAGCCCTGCGTCTCCACCGCGATGCGGATGCCGTTCTCCCGCAGCAAGGCGATCAATCCGCCCAGTGAAGCGAGCAGGGCGGGGTTGCCGCCCGAGATGGTCACATGGGAGAAGCGTGAACCGCCGACGCGGCGCAATTCTTCCCACACGTCTTCCGGTGTAATCATCCGGATCAGGTCCTTGCCGCTGCCGTCCCAAGTAAAGGCCGAGTCACACCAGGAGCAGCGATAATCACAGCCCGCGGTGCGGACGAACATCGTTTTCTGCCCAATGACCATGCCTTCACCTTGAATTGTAGGGCCAAAGATCTCCATCACAGGAATACGAGCCTCTTTACTGCGTTCGTGTCCATGAGGAAGCGTGTTATCAGCTAATCCCTCCGCAGGAGGAGCATTTGTTCCATCCTGATTGATGGACGTTGTGAGTTGACCTAGCTCCAATCTACTCATCGATCATCCACTCCCGTCTGGCCTCGGCATAGCTGGTAGGTGTCTCATATAGGCGGACAAACTCTGTCCGACCGCCTTCAGTCATGGTCACATATGGCTCAGTCTGCAGGGCATGTTCCATTTGTTCGAACAACCAGACCACCATATTTTCAGCCGTTGTATTCATAAGGGGAAGAGTCTCGTTCAAATACTGATGATCCAGATAACCTTCAATTTGTGTTTTCCATATCTCCTTGATATGTCCAAAATCAACCGTAAGTCCTGTCTCACCCGGATAACCGCTAATCCCGAAAACAACTTTATAGGTATGCCCGTGCAAATTCTTGCACTTGCCTTCATAACAATGCAGGTGATGTGCCGCGTCAAACGTGAATTCCTTACTTACAAGTACACGTTTACGGTGATAGCGCAGCTGATCAGGGAGGATATCTTCTCCAATGCGCTGCAACCGTTCCACAATACGAAAAGTTCCCGGTTCTCTCATCGTACATCCGCTCCTAAAGATCCGGCAGCCGTGCGTTGCTGCACATAGCGATCCAGTCCGGCTTTGCGCAATTTGCAGGCCGGGCATTCGCCGCAGCCATCGCCGATGATTCCATTGTAACAAGTCAGTGTGCGCTCTCGTACATAATCGAAGGCGCCGAGGTCATCCGCCATTTTCCACGTCTGGGCTTTGTCCAGCCACATCAGTGGGGTATGGATGACAAACGGGTAGTCCATCGACAGATTTAGCGTAACATTCATCGATTTCACAAATGAATCCCGACAATCCGGGTAACCGCTGAAATCCGTCTCGCATACACCTGTGACGAGGTGACGAGCCCCTTTTTGCTTCGCCATAATCGCCGCAAAACTGAGAAACAGCAGATTTCGCCCATCGACAAATGTACTCGGCAGTTCGCCTTCCTCATGTGTAATCTCCACATCGGTGCGAGTGAGAGCATTGGGCGCAAGCTGGTTTAACAAGCTCATGTCCAGCACCGTTTGCTGTATACCCAGATCGCGAGCAATCTCGGCGGCACACTCAATCTCCAGCTTGTGACGCTGGCCGTAATCGAAGGTAACCACTTCAACCTCGGCAAATTGCTGTTTGGCCCAGAACAAACAAGTCGTACTGTCCTGGCCACCGCTGAATACAACGACTGCTTTTTCTTCGTTCAACATAAAAAAACCTCTCCATCTTCTTAAGATCAATCCATGCGCATAGGCACAGAGTGTCGGAAGAACAGAGAAGTTCATGAACTGGCATCCATCAAAAAACACACCTTCTCGCAGGCTGCTTCAAAAAAAGCAGGAACGATCTAGTGTCCTTAGTTTTTTACGTACATTGTTACCTAAAATGTACGCAAGACTTATTGACCAATGAAGGTCAAGTCTTATAGAGGGAGTTCGCGAACCTCTCCCATGCTCCAGGCATGGATTTTCTTCTTCAATTGTCCGGTACAGTATAACACAATTTCAATCCGGCGAGCAGGCTTTCCAATGAGAAGCAAGTTTAATCTGAACTTAACGTCAGGATGTATGGATCTATTTAATTAAAACATTTCCAAACGGAATGACTTCCTTCAGAATCCGCTTAAACAAGCCTTCGTCGTTCAGATCCTGTTCCAGTCTATGATTTTCACGGCCAGCCTGAAAGAGTACAGAGCCATGTCCTGTCATCTTCCAATGATAGTTCATATGTTGGCTGGCAAGGTTGTTCCCATAAACTGTAAGTTCAAGCTGCGCATTCTCAGGATAGGCGATGATGCTTCCCGCGTCCACATAAAGTGGTGCAGTGGGGTGCAGTTCCTGTTGACAGACCTGACCTTGTGTCAGCAATCCGATCTTTCCTTTGCCGGAAAATTTCATTTTGACTGCGTCACGGGTGATCAGCATGTTTTTGATTTTTTGAATTTTGGTATGCATTGTAACACCGTCGGAGTAAAAAAACAGGTGCCGGAAGTCGTACAGCAGATCGCTGTTCTCACTCAGTTCAACTTCCTTCATGGTGAATCCGGGAGGCAGGGCGGCCACAAATTGGCAGGGACCGGTGATTTCGGATTTAATCAGCTTTTTTTTGCGGTACATGCCAGTAATATTCATGATTTTATCATGACGGCTACTGCTAGGACCGCGAAAAGCGACAATTTGCTGGGGGTGCAGAATATGGAGGCGGTCGTCCTGGATTAGCGAGAACGTGACCACCTGCCCGGCTCCGCCAGCTTCACTATTATTCAGGTGTATGTGCATGTGGTTGCTCCTGTTCTTTTATACTCGGCCTGAGCGGCGACGCATTCCCCAGCGCATCACTCGGATCAGAATGAAGTATCCCAATATGAGAGAAACGGCTGTGATCACCATTGTCTGAATGCGTTTGGTAGTTGCCGTTTTGGCATCCTGATCATTTTGCAGCTTGCTTACCATATCGGTCAGTTTCTCATTTTGAGCTAGCAGCAACTCGTTCTGGGCTTTAAAGGCTTCGACATTTGCCTGGGCTTGTCCCAATTGAGCGGAGGTCTGATTCAATTGTTCCAGCGTTTGTTGGTAGCTTTCCTGCAACGCATTTACTTCTCCTGGAAGCTCAGAAACACGTTCCCAACCACTATAGATATCTGAAAATATATTGGCATTCGCTGCACTTACTGTAGAAGTCAAGGAAACAGCAAACAATACACATGTGGTGAATAACACCCGAATGAAATAACCCTGAATGGATTTTGGCATGAATGGCACCTTCTTTCGGTTACATAATCGTTTGCCGATTTCGTCGTCATTTGTTGAAATACGGCTCTTTCATTATACGTCAAAACCAGGGCAATGGGTTCAAGATGATCTAGTTTTAATTACCCTATATTGAATTAATTTAATACAAACACGGTTGTTTAACTTTTAATTTGCAGGGGTAATAGAAGTGCAGGGTAGCAACCCGGACAGTTCTGCATATGCATATATCCATTTCTTCCGTTCCGGGTACCTGCTATTCATATTGACGAAAATGAATGAACGAAACGAATATATCCGATGCTCAAAAAGATCGTGAATACAAAGGAGTAAAAACATATGTACACATCAGAACAAACACCAACAACCAAAACGATTATGATCACTGTAAACGGTGAGCCAATCGGGCGTGAATTGATTATTGACAGCGTTACCTATGCTCCAGTTACTAATCCTGAGTCATTACAGTCTTTACACAAAATGGGTATGAATTCAGCGACCGTTTAATTTAGGACCTCTCATATTGAAGTACTCTAAAAGCTTGGCAAATTGCCAAGCTTTTTCGTCGTAAATTGTCGTATTTAGACGGATTAAGGGATGAAAAACTAATATTATGGAAAAATTTCCTGCGAACATATGTTCCGTGACAATATAGTGTCCATTTACCCTGATAACTTAGAAGATAATACCTATAAATCGGGGGAGAGACTACCAGTGAACTCAGTCTTTGAAGTATCTTATTCGTGGAATCGAGAGGCCATACCGACAGGGGGAGCCGACCCCGTATATATGATGGTTGAATGGCGTAATGGAGCCCCTGCCAAAAGACTCAGGAAAATAGCACCCAAAATTGTGTCGAGAGACTTGGAACTTTTGCTCAAACCGGAATTTGGAATTCAACTGAAAGGCATCTATGGTTGCCGCTCCAAAGAAACGGATATTGGCTGGGTTCTAAGACTTGGGGACGTGTACAAGGGAGAGAGTAAGCAAATTTTGCTCGAATTTTCCATGGGACCACGCGTCTCAGGAAAAACCGCCGTTTGTTCAGCTTATTGGAGTACACGGAAATTGAAACAAAGCCAGAGGGTACTGCTGCGCAGAGAGCAATTGTATATCCAGTATACTAGCCATTTGGGTATGCTGCGACAGCCGGAAGACCCTAAGGTAGAGAAGACGATCAAATTAAGCGAAACGGTCCCTTTGATTAAACAAGCCTTGCGTGCTTATGAAAGAGGTCGTTCACAAGAAGGAAGTAATATGCTGCGTCGGCATGCAGATGCTTTGTTAATTGAAGCCGCTCGCAAGCAGGACCTGGATTATTATTATGAGGCCGAAATCGTGGAGAAACTTCGTCACCATTATGGAGAGACTTTTGCTTCCATATATAACAATCGCGAAAATTCCATGTTAGGTGAATAGGGACAAAGAACTAGTGATGACGGTGTGGTTGGGAATGTTTCTACATAATTATTTGAAGGTGAAGTAAAGGAATAAGTCGAATGTACTAAACAACATACTAATAAAAGATGGATGGAGCTGTATCGAATTTATTGAAACAACATAGTGGAGGGTCCGGCAAAATGACAGACCGACTGATCCGATTAATGCGCATTATAACTCTTGTGCAGGCTAAGCCGGGGATTCTGGCCCGTGAACTTGCCGAGCGGTGCGAGACAACGGAAAGGACGATATACCGCGACATGGAGGCCCTCAGTGCAATGCATATCCCTATCGCCAACATGGGACATGGAAGAGGATACATGTTTATCAGCCATTTTGCCATGTATCCGCTGAATTGGTCTGATGAAGAAGCTCAAGCCTTTATGCACCTGGCAGAAGTCATGGAGAATATTCGTCCGTTGCTGAAGCCCGCTTTTGAGAGCGCGTATGAGAAAGTGGTTGCTTCGAATCAGAAAAACAAAACAGAACGAGTGGAATGGACCGAGCAAATTAGCGTGCTATTCAAAGTAGGTACGCCTGCTTGGCACAATGAAAATACGGATCTTCTGAATCATTCCCTTGTGACCTTACTGGAGGCTGGAATATCACAGAACACCATTGAAGGAGAATACCTGTCTCAAGGTAAAAAAGGGATTGTACGGGTTGACCCCTATTGCCTCATCCCCCGTGAGTACCGATTTGACCTGTTGGCATATTGTCACCTATCTGAGAAACTGAGAATATTTCAAGTGAGTCGTTTGCACAGGGTTCGTATTTTGCCTCGCACGTTTCGCAAAGATGATTACCTGTTACAATCCTACTTCCGTACGCCACGAGAACATGGCAGCAGTACGGAGTGGATTGCATTCAAGATCAGATTCTCGCCGCACGCTGTGGAGCGTGTTATGGAGGAGCAGTTTTTTGCCCGCCCCATTTTAACAATCGAACCGGAAGGCACATTGTTGTTTGAGGCCATATTGAGTGATGAACAAGGATTTCTGACCTGGCTATCTCAATATGGACCCGATGCCGAGATTCTTGAACCCGAGAAATTCCGCCTCATCATGAGAGAACGTCTGGAACGCTGGCGGGGAATCTACAACTGAGACCGTAACATTGAATAGGCCTCACACTCTTGCCTTTTGTGCCATAAGGTTAGGGCTGGGGGAATTACTCTTTGGCCTTGAAAAGGTGTGCCAGATTACCAAAAGGGGATTCTTTATCTTCATCAACACTACTGGAATAGACCACTTTGGATGTTATCCCTTCATCATCAGCTGCACAATTGGTTTCCAGGTTAAATTGGTCAAATTGGTGCATGAACACTTTGGCTGTATTGATGGCATCATCCAATGCACGGTGTTGTGTCCCGTCGAATTCAATTCCGCACAATTCAAGCGCCTGGGCGAGTCCAAGTTGACGGAATTTTCCTTCCCTGTGCACTGTACGTGACCATTGCTGCTGGAGATCATTATGGTTGGTGATCCAGGCGACATCGAGTTGATGCGTACGGCAATGAGAGATCAGTTTGCTGCGATCATCGGGTCCCCAGGAGCACATGTAATAGGGATCACTTCCCATCCAGGTCATAAATTGATTCAATGCTTCTGGAAAAAGAGGGGCTGCATCAATATCCTTCTGGGTAATGCCCGTGAATTGAACCGTGTCGGTTGACAGAACGGATTTATTGGAAGGACGAACATAAGTATGGAACGTGTCTGAAACGCACAGGCCGTTCTCACCATCTGTGACTTTGACGGCACCAATATCTATAATTTCCGAAGAGTAACGTGTATTGCGACTTACCGTGAATTCAAGATCATAAATAATATATGGCATAGGACTAACTCCTTTATCAATTAATACATGGTTTCTATTTCTCTATATTACAGGGAACGCACGGTCATGTCAGCCATCGCTCGGCAATTCATTTTAGTAAATGGGGTGTAACCGGGTGGTTGACAATTTCTTGTAAATGTACTAAGGTGAGCAAAAATGATAACAGCGATCAACGAGGACATAATTATGTCAGTCAGCTTCTACAGAGAGGAAACCACGTAGTGTAAGGTTTCTGCTGCTGCTTCATAATTCCTACCTCGCGAGCTGCGGAGCAGATAACCTATAGGGTTGCAACCTCCGCCGGATGGGCCCGTTATGCTCAGAAGGACTGCATACTTCGAATCGCAAAGTTTGCGAACAGAAGCGGTGAATGAAGATTGCCCAAGAAGATCTGGTGGCAAGCCGAAATCGATAAAATGCAGTTAAATAAGGGTGGTACCACGACACATTCGTCCCTTGACGGATGTGTCTTTTTGCTGTTTATAACTTGATTTACAATACATTCAGAAGATAAGAGGTGTGCAAGATGCGTCAAAGTGAAATGCTTGTTCCAACATTACGTGAGGCACCGGCAGAGGCCGATGCAGCAGGACATCGCTGGTTACTGCGTTCCGGCATGATTCGCCAGCTGGCAGCGGGAGTATACAGCTATTTGCCTTTAGGTCGACGTATATTGCTGAACGTGGAACGTATCGTTCGCGAAGAAATGGACCGTGCCGGCTGTCAGGAAGTATTGCTGCCAATCATGCAGCCAGCTGAGCTGTGGGAGGAATCTGGAAGATACACGCAATATGGCCCTGAGTTGATGCGGCTGAAAGATCGTCATGCACGTGAGTTCGCCCTCGGTCCAACCCATGAAGAAGTGGTAACGTCGCTGGCTCGCGATGAGGTGAATTCCTATCGGAAGCTGCCGTTTACACTTTATCAGATTGGCACCAAGTTCAGAGATGAGCGTCGTCCGAGATTCGGATTGCTGCGCGGCCGGGAGTTCATTATGAAGGATGCCTATTCCTTTGCATCCGACTGGGAAGAGCTGGATCGCACCTATCAGGCGATGAATACCGCATATTCCCGAATCTTGGAGCGGTGTGGTCTGGAGTATATCCGGGTGGAGGCGGATGCAGGAACCATTGGGGGGCAGGGGGAGACCCATGAGTTCATGGCACTTGCCGATGTGGGGGAAGATACGATTGTAACCTGCAAACATTGTGGATACGCCGCGAATCTGGAGAAAGCCGGATATCAGGCTTCCGGATCTTCCTTGAAGGCTGCACCGAATGAAGATGCCACTTCGATTTCTGACGATTCCACAGCTACGGCCCATAAATGTGATGAGGAAGCAGCAAACACGTTGGTACGAATCCAAACGCCAGGGGTGCGTACGATTGCTGAACTAAGTGCTTTTGTGGGCGAGGATGCTCAGCATATGATCAAAACGTTGCTGTATCAAGCCGATGGTCAATTGGTCGCGGCGCTTGTTCGCGGGGATCATGAGCTGAATGATATTGCACTAAAGCAGGTATTGGGTGCGGAAGAATTGATCCTGGCTGACGAGGCATCACTTGCGAAGTACCCGAATCTGACGGTAGGTTTCCTGGGGCCCATTGGACTGGGTCTGCCGATGGTAGTAGATGCCGATGTAGCTGCAATGGAACATGCAATTACAGGGGCCAATGAAATCGATGTACACTACTCCAATGTACAACCGGGTAAGGACTTTGCTTTGGACAAAGTTGAACAAATCCGTTTTGCTGCTGAAGGTGACGGTTGCCCGGTTTGTGGAGAACGACTGGTATTCACGAAAGGCATTGAAGTGGGGCATATCTTCAAACTTGGAACCAAGTACAGTGATGCGATGGGCGCCTCGTTCCTGGATCGCAACGGACGTCAGTGTGCGCCTGTAATGGGGTGTTACGGTATTGGTGTATCTCGACTCATGGCTGCTATAGCCGAACAATACGCTGGGGAAGATGGCATCCGTTGGCCTGCTGCTATCGCTCCGTATCATGTACATCTGATTGCTGTTAGCTGGAAAGACGAACAACAACGCCAGCTTACGCTTGAATTGGAACAGCAGCTTCTGGATGAAGGATACTCTGTTCTCGTGGATGATCGGGATGAGCGGCCAGGGGTGAAGTTCAAGGATGCGGAATTGATCGGGTTGCCTGTTCAGATTGTAATTGGCCGAGGAGCAGCCGACGGGCAGGTTGAATTGGGATCACATGCGCTGGCAGCATCAGGTGAAACCAAGCGGAAGGGCATGACTGCTCAAGAAGCTATAACGTATGTGAAGGAACAGCTTTAATCTGGAAGAAATCTCTGTCCATATGTGAAAAAGCCTCTAGAAACCGTCGAATAATATCAGAGCATATAATAGTTCCGATTATTATGCGGTAAACTATTTTTGGGGCTGAGCCACAGCCTAAAGCCTTAAAAAGAGGGCTACAGACATAGAATAAAGCTGCGAATGCCTGCTTTATTCATACCAAATGACTATCCTTTGAAAAGTTGTATTCTATATACAACGGTTTTGGATTTAAGCCAGTCTCCGCATGGTATGCGCGAAGATATGGATGTGCAAATATGCAAAACATCGCTGCAAATAATTATCCTTTGGAATGGCAGATAACCTTGCAGGAATGGCAATGATGCGAGTTTTTGCTATAGTCCATGTTTTAGGTGCAGGGATGAGACTGTACAGGGAAGACACATTGAGGATTTATTTTTACAGCAAAGCATATTTTTATAAACAGGGCACCTCCAGCTCTATGAGATCATGTTTAGATAAGGTGAAATGACATTGGAAAGGGTGACCCTCAACCGCTTATGGCGGCACGAGAGTCACCCTTTGTTGCTGGTACAATCATTTCAGATACGGATGCACCATGGATATGATTGGACCGGGTTGCTCTTACTTTAGCTTAAGAGGCTGCAGGCAGCTTCAATTGTTGGCCTGGATAAATCCAGTGTGGATTTTTGATATGGTTCAGCTTTTGCAGCGTCTGCCACGTTGTGCCGTATTTTTTGGAGATGGAGTACAAGGAATCCCCAGATTTAACAACATGCAGTTTGGCAGGAGCTGGCTTGCCTGGTGTCGGTTTCGACGGCGTTTCTGGTTTTGGTGCTTCGGGCTTCGGTGTAGTTGGTGCTGGTGTTTCTGTCGAAGGAGCTTTGGCTTCCTTGATCCGGCCGTCTGTTTTGATAGCGACAGCCCCCAGTTTTTGCATGTATTCGATCAATGCTTCATCCATGGCTCCATACATGCCTGACGTTGTGTATTTGGCAAACATCGTGTATTCGTCACCACCAACAGCAGTGAAATCATTCGTAGCCAGCGTATACGTTGCTTTCGGATCAAGGACTTTATCGCCAATCATGACGGAGTGTACACGACTGCCTTTTGCAGCAGAAGAATCAATGCTGAAGGTCATGCCGGATACTTGCGGGAATCCACCGCTTGGTTCAGGATAGGATGCTACACCGTTCTCAAGGGCTGCGAGTACATCGGAGCCTTTGACTTCAAGTGTTACAACCTGATTACCAAAAGGAAGAACAGTGATAATATCACCTTTCGTTACGATGCCTTTTTCAATGGAAGAACGAATACCGCCACCGTTTGTGAGTGCGATATCGGCTTGGCTGACGTCACGGATGGCATCTGCCAGCAGGTCACCCAGGTTGGTTTCACCTGCACGTACTTGTTCACGTTTACCGTCCAGCAGAATTGCTGTATTGGCTACTTCTTCTTTCAGGATCGGTTCTTGTTCTTTCTGAATGGAGTTCACCAGTGCGGCAACTTTCTCATTCGGTTTAATGTCTTTTGCTTCTGTTTCATCAATCAGTGTTGCTTGTTTTTTTGTGACTTTGCCACCATCTACCCACAGATCGATCACGCCTACAAAGTTGGTATACTCTCCGGCGCTGGCGATCAATGTTCCATTATCGGATACAAGACCGTCTTGCAGAACCGTATGGCTATGACCGTCGATGAATACATCAATGCCTGGCACTTCTTTGACCACTTTGAAACTAGTATCGGTGCTGGACGCGTCTTGTCCAAGGTGTCCCAATACAACAACAACATCTACTTTGCTGCGAATTTCGTTTACGAGTACTTTGGCTTCCGCAGTTGGGTCTGTAATATCAAGACCTTCCACATTTTTCGGATTCGTTTTGTACATGGTTTCCGGAGTAGTCAGCGCAATGATACCGATTTTCACGCCGTCTACCTCTTTAATGAGATAAGGCTCGAAGAGACGAGTCCCGTCTTTCTTTTTCACATTGGCACTGAGCATGGGGAAGTTCATCATATCCGCAAGTTCGATGAGGCGCTCAGAACCGTAGTTAAATTCGTGGTTACCCGGTACAATGGCCTGATAACCGATTTCGTTCATGACTTTAACAATGCTTTCGCCGTTAACAAGTGTGGCAAAAGTTGTACCATGTACAGCATCTCCGGCATCGAGAAGAAGGGTATTGGGGTTTTCGCTACGGTATTTGTCCGCAATGCCAGCTACTTTGGCGAAACCCATCGCAGGTGAGGACTCCGCTGCGCGTGCGTGCGTGTCATTCGTATGTAGAATCGTAATATGCTTATCTGTGCCCGGAGTGGTATCCGTTGCAGCTGCTGCGATGCCTACACTGCCAAACAGCAGACAGAGCGTTAGCAGAAGTGAAACGTAAGTCTTCCAGATTTTCATATGAATCAGTAACCTCCCCAAAATAATAATCTCTTGAGCGTTTGCACAACTCATGTTGTATTTTACCAGACTATTATTAGGAAATCTCATGATTTGCGTAAAAATAAGTAACCTGAAAGTGACATCTGATTCTCATGGTGGAAGCTATAGAGGAAATTTGATTTCCTAGGAACATATGTTCTTAAAAAGACTAAAAAAAATGCTGCACTTCACGTGGCAGTCCTGTACGCAAACAAAATTTCTCCAGTGATTCATCGGGTTCAGGCGTGACCCCTGAAGTCAGAAGTTGAATCGCAAAACGATTGGCCTGTCTTTCCAGTTTACCTGGTGCAAAGTAGGAGTGCTCCTCCAGAAAAAAACGGTTTATACCTTTGTGCAATCGGTCATGTCCAAGTTCATGGGCGCACACAAAACGCTGCCATTCCGGCGGTAAATCATTGTGAATGACGATAAATCTGCGGCGGAGCTTACGGAAATACAGTCCTTTGGTGGACTTGCCCAGATTAGTGAACCGGATCTGTATTCCAATGGCTCTGGCAATGCTGAAAGGGCAGTTCGTCCGGTGTTTTCGAATCAGCTTTGTTACAATGTCATCCATATCATCTCACCTGCTGCTTCATTTTGTTCAGCTCGCTATGCCTCATGGGCGCTCATCCGGCTCGTTTGTTTTTTTGCGTTTGTTCATCTGCTTGGCTTCCCAGAACAGACCTGTCAGCACATCTTTGATTCGTTTCTTGTCCTCGTCATCCAGTGGGATGCCGTCAAACATCAGATCATCCTCATCTTCCAGCATCTTCTTGAAATCCCGACGATCCTTGTAGGTTGCCCACTCGGGGGCGTCCTGAAGCCCGGTAGCTGTGTTTGCAGCTTCAATGTATCCGGCCTGTTTCATCATATCCGCGTAAGGAACCGAGAGTGCATCCGAAATTTTGCGAATGGTGGCGGGCTTCGGAACGCCTCGGACCCCATTCTCAATGCGTGAAATTTGCGAGTTGCTGATTCCTGCTGCTTCGGCGAGCTGATTGATGCTGTGTCCCTGTTGCTCGCGCAGTTGTTTCAGATAAGGACCAAAAGCGTGCTCCACAATTCATGCCACTCCTTTGATTCGTACAAGTGCCTAAATTATATATTAAGTGAATTTGTCTTACACGAGTCACTCCGATGGCAGAACAACCTTCCGATCACTGTTATCCCCAGATTTCTTTGATTCCCTTCTTATGAGGGAGAAATCCGGTGATAAAGGTGAACGCTACGCTTCTTCAGGTTTTTTCTACCCTCTCCGTTAATGTGCAATATAGCATTCAATCTTAAGATATAAAAAGTCGGACTTATACGAGGATCTTTAATTATCTGTACTATATCGTATATATACCATTAGGTAAAGAGATATGAAACAATTATGCCAAAAGGTAAAGGAAATGAGAGCGAAGGTTTTATTTTATCCTTAAAACGACCCAAAATGAAGGTTTACGTCGATCCCCAGAAAGTGGTATCCTCAAATAGAAATACGAACAAAATACGAACAAAATGTAAAGTTAAGACAAGTTGTACGAGGGAGGAAATGAATTATTCCTGCTTCATGGCTGACTTAAATTGATTCCAAAAGGCAACAGGAAAAACTTGAAAAATGCCGTTACTATTTCTGAGAACTGGATAACCCTAATAAAAGGAGTATGTTGTATTCATCCAAAGAGCGATTCAAATCAGCAATAGGTAGATCGAAAAGGTTCTATTCGTCTATCTATTGTACCCGTAAGCGACTGGAACCGAATAATACAAAATACCAAAGATGAGATGAATACGAGTTTAACTTTTATAGAATGAACTTTAAGTTACGCAAAACGAAGAGGACAGAAAAAAGATGGAGAAGCGAAGCGCGCTCGCCTGTCATCGGAGTGGAACATGCGAAGCTGCTAGACTTTCATTCTATATCGAATGTTAAAGGAGGAGAATGAATATGGAACTGATGCTGCCCGAATTGGACCGACGCAAAACACAGACTGCTGTTGAAGCCGCGCTGGAAAAATACCGGATTTATAAAACGATTGCTTTTGAAGAACGGGAGGTGATGGTGACGGCGAGTTACGCAGAGCGCTTCCATGGTGCAACGAATGTGACCGGGGATTCCACAGCCAGAACGGCAATTTATAATGTGGATGTGCAGCGTGCACGTCAGGCTTACTGCGATACGATTGATTTTGTGGTATCCCGCTTGAGCGAAAAGGAGCGTGTGCTCGTTAGAGAACGATATTTGAAGGATGACGATGTATTTGACTATAAAGTGTATAACCATGTGTTTGACCCGCCTGTCAGCAAGGATACGTATACGAAGATTCGGACGCGTGCTTTCTATAAAATGGCGCTGGCTTTGTCCGACCGTGGTCTGATGAATATGGAACCATTATCTGTATCTCGCAAAGAACGACAGAAGCTGGGCTGAGAACGCAATGCAAGAAGTTCATCCTTTTATATCCTTCGCTGATTGTATACAATAATTGAACAACAACACTAGGGATCAGTCAAAGGAGAGGAATCCGCATGACGGAACAAGCCGGGATGCAGGAGATGTATACACTGAAGACGATCGCGGAAACGCTCAATACGTCCAACGACCTGAATCTGATGCTGGATACGGTCCTCGGCAAACTATTGGAACTGACGGGGCTGACTGCGGGCTGGGTGTTCCTGATTGGTACGCAGGGAGAATACTCCTGTATTTCTGATCACGGTCTGCCTCCTGCTCTGCTGCGTAAAGACAAGGAGCCCATGCGCTGCGGTACGTGCTGGTGCGTAAATCGCTTCCGGGACGGGAGACTTGATAATGCCGTCAATATTATAAACTGCAAACGTCTGGAGGATGCTGTCGAACATCAATGGGGAGATACGCATGACATCACCCATCATGCAACGGTTCCACTGCGCTCGGGGGAGAAGATGCTGGGACTGCTGAATGTTGCTGCTCCGGGGAAAGAGCATTTCAGTGATAGTGAGCTGGCACTTCTGCAGGCGGTAGCCTATCAGATCGGCAGTGCAATGGAACGGATGCGATTATACAGCGCGGAGCAAAGGCGTGCAGATCTGTACGTCAGGCTGGGGGAGTTCAGCCGTTCGCTGGGTATGACAGTCAATGATTGCAACAATGCAGATGATATGGCCAAGAGGGTTGTCAAGCTGCTGGGTCATCATTATGACTGGCCTTTTGTCGCACTCGTTTCCCAGAAGAATGGAAGCTTTCGGGTACAGGCTGCCCATACCCATGGCAAGACTGAGTTGCCGACACGTTGCGACCTTTCTTCCGAGGGGGAGAGTCATATGCGGCGTGTGATTCATTCTCACCGTGCAGAGATATTGTCGGCACCGGAAATTCAAGAAGTTTCTACACGATGCCTTAACGCGGTGAATCCGTCCGCTCTGCTTTTGGGCTTGGCCGCTCCAATTCCATTAAGTGCTCCCGGCGAAACGGCAGTGCTGGTGGTTGGATTGGCCTCGGCCGATGGTTTCCTTCAGGCAGATCGTGAGGTTCTCGATGCACTGGCTGAGCATATTACAGCCTCATGGGAAAGCTTGAGGCTGGTGGATAAACGCCGGGAGCTGACCCGATTGGAGGAACGAAATCGACTGGCCCGGGATTTACATGACTCGGTGAATCAGATTTTGTTCTCCCTTTCCTTGACAGCCAAAGGTGCGGAGAGCATGCTGGCTGGTTCAGAACAAGAATATCTGCATCCGGCAGCCGAAGCAATGAAGGATATTCGCTCATTGTCGCAGGAAGCATTGAAGGAAATGCGCACCCTGATCATGCAGCTGCGTCCGGCGGGTCTGGAATCTGGTCTGCTCAGTGCATTACAGGAATATGGTACAGGGCAGGGGCTTCAGGTCGTTGTAACACGGACGGGGATGCGTTCCTTGCCTCGAAGCATTGAGGAAGGACTGTGGCGCATCGGTCAGGAAGCGCTCAATAATATACGTAAACACGCGGGAGTCACTTCCGCTGAGATCATTCTTCAGTTAAGCGATAATGAAGCGATATTAACGGTTACAGATCGTGGGAAGGGTGGGGCCAAACGGCGTGAGGCCATGCCCCCCACTTCACTTGGCCTGTCCATCATGAGGGAACGTGCCCAATCGCTGGGCGGCAGCCTCGAACTTGTAAGTTCATCCCGTAAGGGAACATCGGTAACGGTCGTCATTCCACTTCCGTTCGAATCTGTATAAAGTCAGGGGGAAGAAGATATGCCGATTACGATTTTGCTCGCTGACGATCATGCGATGGTGAGGCGTGGGTTACATGTTTTTTTGTCCACACAGTCGGATATGGAAGTGGTGGGTGAAGCTTCGAACGGGCTGGAAGCCCTGGAACAAGCAGAGGAGTTGCATCCGGATGTTGTATTAATGGATCTGCATATGCCGGTACTTGACGGAATTGAGACAGCGAGAAGAATTCGTACGCTCTTGCCTGGAATCCGTATCATCGTGCTTACTTCCTTTTCGGATCAGGATCATGTGGTACCCGCCGTGCGTGCAGGCGTGAAAGGATATCTGTTAAAAGATATCGAGCCGGAGAACCTGGCTGTTGCTATCCGTAATGTGCACGCAGGTCAGGTGGAACTTCATCCAGCGGCGGCGGGACAATTGATGCATGTGATGGCTTCCTCTGAATTATCAGTAAATGATGGGCATCTCCGTGCTAATGCGCATACAGATACTCCGCCTCAGAATAAAGAACAGCACGGTCAGGTGAACGAATCATGTTCGATTGACCGCAGTGGTGGACCGGACATGCTTACCCGTCGGGAGCGAGAGGTACTGGGGTTGATCGCGCAAGGTTTGAGTAATAAAGAGATTGCCGTACAACTGGTCATTACCGAAAAAACGGTCAAAACACATGTTAGTCATCTCTTGGACAAGTTGGGGCTGGCAGATCGGACGCAAGCTGCGCTTCATGCCGTAAGAAATGGCTGGGTTGTCTGATCCATTCCGACATATTCTCAGTCTAAAGTCGTAGAAACTCAACCCAAAGGTTGAGTTTTTTTGTGCTGCAAGTTAAGTCTATCTGCCGACGATTCCAAGGTGGAAGCAAGGTAAGATGACAGTAGGGAAAGTTGAAACGTAACATAACGCACAGCTTGAATGTTGAACTAATTTGAGGGAGAGTGACATATATGAATATCATCATTTTGGCAGGCAGTAATCGGAAAAATGCAACCAGTACACGTTTGGGAGAATATGCTGTGGAGGTAATTAGCGGTGAGGGGCATGAAGCCAGCCTGTTCGACTTGTATCAGACACCGCTCCCATTCTATGCGCCGGATGAAAAACAGAATGAAGATCCAAACCTGGCAGACCTGAACACGCGCATGCTCGCGGCAGATGCCATCATTTTATCTACGCCCGAGTATCACGGCAGCATCAGCGGCGTACTCAAAAATGCGTTGGATCACCTAAGTCAAGCTCACTTCAGTGGCAAACCAGTGTTGTCGATCAGTTCATCAGGCGGAGCCGTTGGTGTGAGCTCGCTTTTGCAATTGCAGGCAATTGTCCGCAATTTGCACGGCATTAACGCTCAGGAGTGGATTTCCATTGGCGGTGCACAGCGGAGAAGGTTTGAAGCTACATTTGATGGATACGAAGAATATGAAGGCAGCCAGGATATCGAAGATCGGGTTCAGCGGGTCATCGGTTCATTCTTGAATCTGGCCCAGACGTTAACGGCTGCACGGAAATCTTCCGGGAGTTGAGAGAAAGAAGTAGTGGAGGCTAACCATAGATAAAGAGAGAGAGAAAAGAGGTTTTCATCATGATTAAAGGCATATTTGAGACGCATCTGAACGTAACGGATCTGGAAAGATCCCATCATTTCTATAAACAGATCGTTGGATTGCCGCATGCTTATGGGCAGAAGGAACGAGGGAACTCCTTTTATTGGATTGGCGGTGAAGGCAACGCCATGCTGGGATTGTGGCAAAAAGATCCTTCCGAGGTGAAGCGGCAGCATTTTGCTTTTCAGGTATCGTTGAAGGATATGAAAGAAGCCGTCACCTATCTGGAGGATAAAGGGATCAAGACGCATAACTTTCTGGATGATGATATCGGTGAACTGTATGTATTCGGCTGGATGCCTGCAGTGTCCGTCTATTTTACCGATCCGGATGGTCATTCTCTGGAATTCATATCGATGCTCCCGGATGAAGCGAAGCCGGAACTCGGCATGGTGCCCTGGAGTCAGTGGGAGAAAATGCACGGTCGGGCAAAGGAGGAGACATCGCATGATCTTTGAAGAAGTCAGATTATATACAGCACGACTGGAAGACATCAAACCATTTTATATAGATATTTTGGGCTTGCAGTTGCTTGAGGAGTCCGAGCATTCCCTCACGCTACGAGTTGGATTGACAAAGATGATATTCATGCGGAGTGAAGCAGATCAAAATCCGTTTTATCACTTCGCATGGTTGATCCCAACGAATCGTTTTCAGGAAGCCAAGGCATGGGCTGCGGCACGAGTACGTCTGAGTCGGCATGAGGATCAAGATGAGACTTACTCCACCAACTGGGACTCTCATTCGCTTTACTTTGAAGACCCTGCCGGTAACATCCTGGAACTGATTGCTCATCATCCCCTTCATAACGAGAGTGACCATCCCTTTTCGGAGAAGGAGCTGCTGCAAGTGTGTGAGGTGGGGTTAGTTACGGAAGATGTGCTTTCCACGGTGGATGAACTTGAGCGGATGGGATTGAAACGATGGAGAGAGATTAGTGATACCTTTGCCCCCATAGGTGATGCGAACGGTCTGTTTATAGTGGTGAAAAAGGAACGAACCTGGTTCTTCTCCGAGCAAAAATCAAACATATATCCACTTGAAGTGTCGATCCGTGACGTCGGAAAACTTCGCATTGGGTAAAATTCGGACCAAAAGGCAAAATGGGCATATGTGCACGATTTGAATCATCATATAGAAGTAAACGCTTTAAAAGGGGTGTTTTGCATAAATCCGAATGCAATATGCTAAAAAACGGTTGCTGGTCGTTCGTATTATTAGTTTGGCATCGATGAAGGGTGGTGGCATGTTGGATCGACGTTTGTTGGAAGAAGGGCTGACCATCATGGTATCCAGTCGGGAGCGTACAGGTGATTTGTGGCACGCCCATTATGGAGCGGGAGCTATTGCGGCTTATTTTTGGGTACGGGAAAATCGTCTCACTGCCCTTGCAGCGGGCAGCGTTATGGCTGAGGCGAAAGCGATGCTTCGCCAGCACGGGTTGAACGATGAGGTGAGTTCCTTGAAAGGTGAAGTTTTACCGAGGGAAGAGTCCGAAGCTCGTATTACGGCAGCGCTGGATCGAACCATCGGCGAGCTGCACTGGGTTGGACATCAGGCCATCTACGGTGCCCTCAGTCTGAAAGCCATTCGTGAGCTGGATGGTTGGGGGACGGAGCACGACATGGACCAGATGGTTGAACTTATTGATTCGTTTGAGCGAACCATACCGGGGAGATCCTGGGTGAACACCACCGTGAAAGAAATTCGCAGCTTGAAAATAGATGAGGCCGACGGGTTCCCAGATATTGAACGACCAGAACAATTATCCCATCTCATTCTGGATGAGCTTGGCGCTTTCCGGACGATCTATCAGGCGGAAGCGCATCATGATCTAATCGGTCATATGCTGACCTATGGGCACGCGCTTAACATATTATATGAACTGGATTATCCTGCGTTGTTCCGCAAAGGCATTCCTCCATTTCTCACCATGGTGAAGGCACTGCGCCTGAGCCGGGATGTGGATGTTGAGCAGGAGATGCCAACGCTGCAATCTCCAGTCGATCAATTGCCATTGATCCGTGCGGAGCGTTCCGAGGCACTGCCACATGAGCTGGATTACTGGCTTACCGACAGACGTTCCCGTGACTGGAACGGAGGTCATGTGTTCAAATTTCCATTCAGCTTCTATCATCACGCCCGAAACGTAAACTCGGTTCCGGAAAGCTGGGAAAACTTCCGCTATATTATTGCGTGAGAAAATATACATTCAAGAGAGGGAGCACTGCCTGAGAAGGCGGTGCTCCGTTTTATCGTTTAACGGGGCCAAATTTCAAGGATAAACAGGATCAGCATGACTCTGGATACCAGCATGTATGGTGATCTTCGGATAGGTTGACGCGCTGTCCATACTCCCCAGGAACTCATAAGTGCAATACTACCCCAGAATATCCACAAGGGAATGCCTTCGGGCGTCAATGGAAAGGACAGCGGGGGCAGTCTCGTGAAACCAGTCCCAAGAAGAACAATGGTCATATAGACAAACACAACAAAAAGCAGCTCAAACAGCAGGGTTTGCAGCCAGAAATAATAGATGTGGAACACTCGAAGCAGAATGACCGTGACCAGGATAAACAGGATCCCAACGGATGAGAATGTTGCAGTGGTCCATCCAAGGAGAGATGTAGTTACAACATCTGTTTCCTGATAAAAGGTATACATTGTCAACGCATACATAACGGGGCCAGCCATATAACTGGTAATAGCGATCCACAGATAGAACCAGAGCTTTTTTTTCATGATCGTATCCATCCTTTATTGTAAATAGAGTTTGAAAGGCTGCTTATATCATATAAACAGCATCAGGAATGGTTTGGTTGGATGATCCGGCAGAAGTCTCTGCAAGAAACCGACGTTTAACCGCTATGATGGCGTCAGTATTCAGACTTTATACGTACGGATAACCGTCAGCGCGACCGATTTAAACATGTAATATTATATTATCGGATCAGCAGCAAGTGACATATCCCGATAAGCACATACGCTAATGTACAGACCGGCCAGGGCTGTTTTTTTCATGCGGTGATTGCACACTTGCTCTGATCGGGTACTAAAGAAAGACTGAATATATCTAACAGGAGGTTTTAGGATATGAAAACAGTATTGTATGTTCCACTGGATGATCGTCCAGCGAATCTGGATGACGTCATTGTACAAGGGAAGGCTGCCGGTATCCATATCATTACACCACACCTGGGTGACATTCAAAATCGTCTGGATTCCGAAAAAACGGTGGAAGGCACAACTTTGCTTGGAACGTCTACGCCTGCGTATGGAAAACCGTCCAACATTCATGATTTCATTCTGAAGCATGCCGCCAAAGTCGATGGATTCATCCTCTCTTCGGATATGCTGGCTTATGGCGGGCTGATTGGCAGTCGCCAGCTTCGTGAAAATGGAGGGGGCGCATATCCGGATTACGACCAGGACACCACCCGTTTGCTCGATGTGATCAAAGCCATTAAAGGAAAGTATCCACGCAAACCGGTGTTTGTAATGGATACCATTATGCGACTTGCCACCACCTCATTTGCAGACGGCCTCGCATTGGATGCGTACAACGAGTCACGTGCACTGATGCAGCAGCCGCGCCAGTCCTTTACGGCATTCGAGGACATTGTGAACGGGTACAACCTGTCTCCAGAGTCTACGGAATATGGGGAAACGACTTATTTTAATAAAGAGCAATACTACAACACCAGACAACATAAATTCAAAACGAATCTGTACATCTTGGATCAGCTCGCCCGCAAAGGATATATTGATTTTCTCGCCGTAGGTGTTGATGATGCGAATACACAGGGCGTTCAGATTAATGAAATCCATTATGTGGAGGCACGGATCAATGAATGGCTCGGTGGGACGGACGGACAAAACCCCGAGCGGGCGATTATCCTTCCAGATGCCGATGGTTTGGGTCACGCTCTGGTGGCACGCATGGCTAACCAATTGCTGCGCGGCGGGGCGAAAACACGTTATGCCGTGAAATATTTCGGTCCCCATGGTTCCACGATCATTAATACCTACGAATATATGAATCTGCACGAGAATGTGGTGCGCCATGTGGATATTGTAGGTGGTGTGGTTGTGGCGGATTCCGCTTATCCAGAGCCTAATGTGGGAACAGGTACAACTTCCAATGTGGAAAATGGGAATGAATTAACGAGTGCTACATCTGTCGATGAAGCTTCTTCGTTTGACATGGCGTCTGAGCTGGATCGCATGACGAATCGCCATCCAGGTAAACCAGGGGGAAAGCCGGGTGTGGACATTGAGATTATTGCCATTACGGCCCTGGATCAGGTGCAGGCGGCTGTGGCGCAATTGACGAGCAATGGTGAGAAGGGTTTTCCTTCGGTTTTGATTGATTTTGTAGGAAAAGGTCCAGCCAACGTCGATGTAGCCGAAGCACTCCTGAACAGTCCGTATACGGGTCGGGTTCTGGGTTACAGCGCATGGAATACGCCGGGGAACAAAATCGGTATGGCTGTGGGCATGGGACAATCCCGTTATGCTCTGATTACAACAGAAACACATGCCCACGCGTTGCGAGATGCCATGAATGCCCATGGGTCATTGTTGTTCAAGCGTTTCCTGAAAGATTACTACTATAAAGCAGTAGCGATTGCAGATATTCGCACGTATTCGAGAGCGCATGCGCTGTATACCAATGTGGCAACCCTTGCAGATCAGAACATGTCACTCTTCAACTCCGAGGAGGATTACGCTCATTTGCAGACGTTGCTGCGGGATTTGATGCAGACCCATACAGTGACACTGGCGGGAAAACCAGCCTTTGCCCAAGGGAATGTAGCGATGAAACAAATTTGTAATGGAAAAGCGGTCTATGCGGAGTATTGCAGTGCACTGTTGGAATATGCAAATCCCGATTTCATCTGGGGGCGTGCGTTTGAGATCACATTGAATCCAAAGGTTGCGCTGAAATAAGGTGGTGTTGATGACATGAGACGCGCTGAGTCGTCTTTTTTCC
Organism: Paenibacillus sp. NPDC056933; assembly: GCF_042674385.1. NCBI lineage: Bacteria > Bacillati > Bacillota > Bacilli > Caryophanales > Paenibacillaceae > Paenibacillus > Paenibacillus sp. NPDC056933. Next base: position 525,911 of record NZ_JBHUQN010000001.1, read on the forward strand.
ACCCCAGTTACACCCTTAATCGCACCGAAGTCGTACGAATCACCATCCGCGCTAGCAATGAAAGGGTGTAAGATTGTATTATCGGATCAATAGCAAAGGACACACACCGAAAGCACATACGCTAATGTAAAGACCAGCCGAAGGGCTGGTCTTTTTGATGCGGTGAAAGGTGTCCTGCTTTGGCTCCGGTAGATATTCAGAAGCTGCATTAAGGGGGAATTCGCTGCTGCTACATTGTCGCTGCGCAATGCAGGCAGATCGCAAACTTGCAGCTGAAGGGGGCGAAATGAATGTGTCTAATCGTAGTGGATTAAACACTTTGGCACACACAGACCGATTAAGCAGCGCCATCAGGCAAACGCTGAAGCAGAAGCTGGAGGTGCTTGTCCCTGCCTGGAATGGCCGAGTACAGGATATTCCTGCATCGGGTGAGGGGTTAACCGGACCATGTGCTGTGATTGCTTTTGCGGAAGAAGTACCGAAGTCTGCTTGGGCGGGATATAGGAGGGTCATCAAAATCTCTCCATATGCACGTCCCGAAGACGGAGGCGCTGAACAAGTGGAAGCTTGGTCAGCAGTGCTGATGGAAGGACTGCATCAGGTTCGGCTGGAGGATGAGGAAGGCGGGGCATTTACCTGTATTTATCTGGGCTCCTCGGACTGTGATCGTGTGGACGCCGGTTCTGGACTGGTGACGCGCAGCCTGCGGTTTGGGGTGTATGTTCCTGAAACGATGGAACGCGCTCAAGCTGAAACAGCAGATTCGTGGATGGATGCACTTCAAAGCTGGACACAAGCTCAGCTCGGACAGGAATGGTTCGTATATGGGGATGTCTGGCCTGGAGGTTATAGGACCCAGTCCATATTGTGGAGATTGACGGGATGCAATATAACTGCCGCAGGGACTTCGGCGTTGGAGGTTCGTAAGCAATGGATTGGCCATGTGGTGGCTGCGAATGTAGGAGATGTCCGACAAACGGTCACACATCTGGTTGAACAACTGGCTGTACAAACCCGTATTGCTTTGTCGGATAGTGACGATACGCGATATGTGACGGTGGATGAAGTTTCTGCCGATTTGCAGGCAGACGCTTACTTGAACGGTCAGATTCGTTTGACGCTGCAGCAACGTATTCGCCGTCCGGGTACAGAAGCGCCTTTGATCCGCGAGATTCATCATAGCAAGGGGATAGAGTAAACGTTAGTCGAGAGGAACTCTGAGTACAGGTTCCAGATTGTAGCTTTAAAAATGATAGCTTTAGCATCAAAATCATAGGTTCATAGGATCAAAAATTCATAGTTCAAATCATAGCTTCATGCTTCAAGATCGTAGCTCGGAAGTCATAACGTGAAATTATCGTTTTGCAAAATCATAGTCAAACAATGAGGTGAGATGGCCATGGCAAGCTCCGTGAAAAAAAGCAAGCAGGCTGCCCCGCAATATACGCGGGCCGAGCTGATGAATCATGCCGAAGCCCTCTTTGCCGTTAAGGCAGAGGTGCTGTACGGTGCGCTGTACGAAGCAGCGCAGGAGACGTTTTCCATTGAAGAGGCACAGGTGCGAATTAACCAATTTATGAAAGCGAAGGTGAAGGGATAATGGCAGGCGGAACTTGGGAGCAAACGAATCGTCCGGTCCTTCCGGGCTTATATATGAATTTTCAGGCGGCAGCGTCTTCGGCTATTCAAGCAGGTAATCGAGGAACGGTGGTTGTGCCGATTAAAGCGAACTGGGGTCCTGTAGGTACTTTTGTAGAAGTTGGCAGTGAAGCTGCAATTGAACGTATTTTCTCGGCACATGCCTTGGATAACGGAACAGCCTATACATCCTTAAAGCTCGCTCTGCTGGGTGGACCGAAAAAGCTGCTCGCTTACCGGGTAGCCGGAGAAACGGCGAAAGCAGCCACGCTTACGTTGAAAGACAGTAGTGATGCAGCCGTTCTACAACTTGACGCCAAGTATCCAGGCGACCGAGGTAACGGGTTCTACGTCACGATTCAGCCGGGTGTAATTGATAATACGAAGCATGAAGTTCGCTTGTTTGAAGGCAATCGGATGCTGTACGCGCTTCTGACTGCAGATATTTCGGCAGCGTCGCTGGCGAAAGAGATCAATGCGGATGAAAGTAACATCTGGATTAATGCTCAGGCGATTGGCGATGGTACAGGTGTCGTTGCAACCGTTGCGGGAGCGGCGTTCAAAGGTGGTGCAAGTGGAAACGATGGACTGACCAATGCGGAATATATTGCTGTGCAAGGCGCGCTGGAAGGTGAGCAATTTGACGTGCTCGCACTGGATCATGCGGCGGATGCGCCTTTGCTGGCGAGCTTTGCAGCATGGGTCAAACGTGTGCGCAGTGAGGGTAAACCCGTGATGGCTGTATTCGGCGGTTCTACGGCAGACGACACCTCTGCTACAGCAGCACAGAAAGCGGCAGCACGTTCCCTCACGTTGAACCATGAGGGCGTAATTAATGTCGGTACGGGTGTGCGTCTGGGAGATGCGTTCTACAGCTCGGCGGAAACGTCTGCTTATGTCGCAGGTCTAATTGCCGGACAACGTCTGAATGAATCCACGACATATGCACCAACTCCGTTCGATGACGTGACACGCCGCTGGACTCGTGCAGAACAGGAGCAGGCGGTACAGAATGGCGTATTTATTTTCTTCCATGATGGACGTCAGGTGAAGGCACTTCGGGGAGTAAATACACTCGTGACCCCGGCCGCAGGACAGAATAATGCCTGGAAAAAAATTCGTTCCATCCGTGTAATGGATGCAATTAACACGGATTTGCAGCGTTCCGCTGAAGATACGTATATTGGCAAAGTGAACAATACGGAAGAGGGGCGTCAGGCGCTAATCGGTGTGATGAAAGCCTATCTGGCGCTGCTCGCACAGAGCAATGTCATTGAAGCAGAGGGATACGATGTCATTCTCGACCCGGCGTATTATGGTGCTGCACCGATTCTCAAGCCGGAGGCGGATCAGGTATTCCTGCAATGGAATGTGAAGCTGACTGATGTGATGGAGCAGTTGTTTGGTACATTTTACGTGCAATAAGTTAGGTGTGTAAGAGGTAATGGTATTTTAAAAGAAACTACGATTCGGTGAACGGATGGTATATACGATATTTTCTAATCTCAAGGAGGAATTGTCATGTTGGATGCGTCAAGAGTGATTCTCGGTACCCACGGTCAGCTGCATATCGATGGTGTGTGGCAGACCAATATTAATAAGCTGGAGGCCAGCGTGGAAATCGAGAAGCGTGAGCTGAATCTGGTCGGCAACGATTGGAAAGTACACAAGAATGGTGCGAAAAAAGGAACAGGCACAATGACGGGTTACAAAGTCACTTCGGATATGATCCAGCGCGGATTCACCAAGTTCCAGATCATCTCGAAGCTGAACGATCCCGAATCTTACGGACATGAGAGTGTCTTGCTGAAAGGCTGCATGGTGGATAAAATCCAGCTCGCCAACTGGACAGCGGGTGAGGAAGTACCGGAGGAGACAGGTTTTACATTTGAAGGATTTGAGCTGTTGAATCCGATTGTTGCGAACTAAGGATGGAATGACTTCGAACATCGGAAAGACCTCGTAACAAAGCTTGTCTGATCAGGCGTACGGGCAACGAGATTTATCAGAAGCGGGATACAAAGGCAGGCCGAGAAATTCTCGGTCTCTTTGTTGTCCCTGAATTTGTAAGATGGCTGACCCATTTGTGAATTAAAAAGGAGATCGCACCCTATGAGTATGAATGAGAATCTATCTGAAGAACAAATTTTGGATCAATTGTTTGAAGCAGCAGAGCGTTTGCCGGAAGAGAATGTACGCATTCAACGTTTGGATCTGCTGCTTACCCTGCGTGGATTAACGTCCTCCAAAGTGGATCAGATCCGCGAACGCTGTACGATTCGGAAAACGGTCAAAGGCCGCACCGAGGAAAAGGTGGATACCGAAACGTTTAATGCGCTGCTGATCTCCGAAGCCACGGTGAAAATGAATGTGCGCGGACTCGAATTGTCCGGTTGGGGAGACAACCGTATTACCGGACGCATGAAGCTGTCCGGTGGGGAACAAGCAGTTCGCCGTATGCTGCTCGCGGGTGAGCTGGACGCCGTTGGCGACAAAGTGCTGGAGCTGTCTGGCTTCGGTGTGGAGATTGAAGACCTAAAAAACTGATTCACTCCGGCGGGATGACCACGTTCTTATATCACATGTGGGTTCGTCATCATCTCCGGCCCGGAGAGTTCTGGTCTTTGCCACGCGGGGAGCGCTCGCTGTTGATTGCTTTTTCGGAAGAGGAGTTGGAGAGCAGCATTCAAGAATAACTGCTAATAGAGGTGATAGAGTTTGTTTGAGAATATTGTTAGCGAGGGCATTAAATCCTTCAGTAGATTGAGGAATTACTTGGGGAAAACTAACAAAAAAAAATCTTTTAATTCGCCTGCTATAAGTACAATTCATAAGATTGTTTCTAGAAGTGCGATGTTTAAACCTAAAATTAATTTTAGTGAAAATAAAAATTCAAAGTTTTTAAAGAAGAATAAAAATTTTAATAAACTGCTTAAAGGAACAGGATCGCTAATAAAAGCAGTGGCAAATCAAAAAAGTTATCATACGGGACCTCATTTTAATTCAGTTGAAAAAAAGAAAGATGCATCTATAGGGGACAAACTAAATTTCTTATGGAATAAGTCTGTATCAGGAGTAAAAGGTGCTATTGGGTGGACAGGAGATAAGGCAAATTTCTTATGGGATAAGTCTGTATCAGGAGTAAAAGGTGCTATTGGGTGGACAGGAGATAAGGCAAATTTCTTATGGGATAAGTCTGTATCAGGAGTAAAAGGTGCTATTGGGTGGACAGGAG